>CAZGGU010000008.1:0-19533 GCA_964525395.1 uncultured Gammaproteobacteria bacterium | reverse complement strand
TGGAAATTTAGATTATTTCTGGATAATTCTTCAATTTGACCACTCGTTAATTGTCCTTCTTGAGCGCCAATTTTTCTAATTATTGCATCTGCACTTATGGATCCGTATCTCATAGCATCTTTAACCATATGCCCTTTGAGAATAGCATACATGAATCCAGATGCATACCCGTCACCTGCCCCCGTTTTTTCTAAGGGTTGGTCATCGCTCATTGTTCCTATTTGATAAATTTGATCTGATTCATCAATTGAGAATGAACCATTGATTCCATCTGTGATTACGACAATGCTAGGTCCCCAAGTTTTGATCTTCTTAATAAGAATTTTTATATCCGTTTCCTCATTACGCGCGATTTTTTGAGCTTCCTGAAGGTTTACAAATAAAATTTTAATTTTAGGTAGTATTTTGATTACCTCTTCCAAATTTTCATTCAGCATTTTACTTCCGGGATTGAGTGCAAATTCTGAGTTGGGATTATTCGAAAATGCTTCATTAAAAACACTTTGCCAATCTCCAGCAATGCTAGTTAAATAAATAATTTTGGGATTAAGTCTGGGAATACTTAACTCAGATTTAAATTCATTTTCTTCCTCAAGAATTGTTCTTTCGCCCTCAAAACTTAAAGCAATATTAAATGAAGGATTTGTCGTATTTTCAATTCGAATATTATCCGTGTTAACGTTCGCAGTTTTTAAACCTGCTAAAACTTTTTTTGAAAATTCATCTTTACCTATAATTGCAGAAAGAGAGCTTTGTAGGCCTAATTTGCTCATCGCCACTGAGACATTGCAAGCGTTGCCTCCAAGTGTGAGCGGATGGTCTCCGAATGGAATTTTAGATCCAAGCGGAAAAGAGATTTGATTGGAGAATTTGTCATATGAAAAGTTGCTTAGATTGTTCAGCATCACAAAAACATCAATCTTCGCATTACCTATGGCTAAAATGTCTATCATGCTAATAGGAGTTTATAGAAAATGTTAATTGTTTGCAAAAAGCGAGCATGTTGAATAGAATTGAAGCATGAGATTTCATAGGGGAAAAGAGGAGGAGCCAGAAGAGGAATTACAGAAACCTACAAGGGCCAAAAAGGTAAAAGAGGAAAACGATTTTGAGTGGGATAAAAAGCGAATTTCCGTTGGACTTATAATCCTTGCAATTGGCTTTATTGGATTTATGGAAATTAAAGACAGGGTTTTTACTAATCCTGCAGTTTTAGGAACCTCCGCCGTAAATAAGTCCACTCAAGTTCAAGAATTAATTGAAGCTCCGAAGATTAATCTTGAATCGGACATTAATACAAAAATTGGGGATCTCAAAGAGAGCGTTAATGCGTTAAATGCAGATGATGTAGCATCAAGTTCTCCGCAAATTCAGAAGGTATTAAACGATATTCAAGGGATTAAGGATTTGCCTGCCAATCAGGCAAAAGATGCATGTATGAAAATCTGCTCAGGTATTTAGTATGGATGAAGTAAAAAGCCGCGCTAGCGCAGTTATTCAGAAGATTAATGTTGACTCGAAACAAAGACAGCTCAAAGAGATTGAGGCTGAGTCTATGATGCCGGATTTTTGGAAAGACTCACAAAAAGCTACTGAGAAGATGAAAGAGATGGCTTCTATTCAGAAAGAAGTAGAGACTGTAAAAGAAATTCAGACTTTAATAGATTCAGGAAATTTTGATGACGCTTCTAAGTTATTAGACGAAGTAGAAACTTTGCTCTATTTTTCAGGAAATTATGATAGAGGTTCAGCATTAGTTTCAATTCATGCTGGTCAGGGTGGTGTCGAGGCGATGGATTGGTCGCAAATGCTTTATAGAATGTATTCACGCTTCGCTGAGAAAAAAGGTTGGAGTATTGAAGTGCTTGATGAAACAGCAGGCGAAGAAGCGGGCCTAAAAAGTATTGTTTTCTTGGTCGAAGGCGAATATGCTTATGGATTTTTAAGGCTTGAAGCAGGTACGCATCGGCTTGTGCGACAGTCTCCATTTAACGCAGATAATCTTCGTCAAACATCTTTCGCCTTAGTCGAGGTTATTCCGCAAATCGAAGAAGATATCAATTTGGAAATAAAAGATGATGATCTTGAATGGGATTTTTTTAGATCTGGTGGTCATGGGGGGCAGAACGTAAATAAGGTGTCAACTGCAGTTCGCCTGAAGCATATTCCTTCAGGAATTGTGGTCACAGCCCATTCAGAGAGATATCAGGGGAAAAATCGAGAATTTGCCTTGAAACTACTTAAGGGAAAATTGTGGGCGGTACAGGAAGAGGAGAGGAAAAAACATGAAGCTGCTTTAAAAGGAGGTTATAAAACTCCTGGATGGGGCAATCAGATTCGCTCTTATGTACTTCATCCATACAAGATGGTGAAGGATTTACGTACGGATTTCGAAACTTCGAATACAGATGCGGTGTTGGATGGAAATATTGACGGCTTTATCGAAGCCGAAATAAGACAGATTTAGGGTTGATAAAAACGCTCAAATATGTTTTACTTAATTGAGTTTGTAATTTCTGTCTATGGATCAAAATAAAGATAAAAATACTGAAGAACAGTTAGTTAGGCAAATAAACCACAAAAAGTCAGGTAAATCTTCTTGGGCAAAAATTTTAGTAATTTTAGTAGTCATGATCGTGCTTGGTGTAGGTAGTGGATTCGTAATCACTAAAGGAACTGCAAAAGACATTACTAGCCAGTCAGAAATTTCTAAAGCTGAAGATGTATCTAAAGGGACGGCTCTTGGAACAAATGACACGAGTACTTTTCCAGATACAGCTGAAGGAACACTGAAAGAGGGTGGAATCGAAGGAGAAGGTCAATACCACTTAGTTAGACCAGGAGGGGAAAGTCAGAATGTTTACTTAACTTCATCTACCGTAGATTTATCTCTTGTTTTGGATAAAAAGGTTAAAGTGTGGGGACAAACTCAGAAAGCCCAAAGCGCTGGTTGGCTAATGGATGTAGGCAGGGTTGAGGTCCTTCAGTAACCTCAAATTACATTAAGCCATGATTACTTTAGAAAACGTATCAAAAAAATTCGGCACAGGCACATTAGGTTTATCAAACGTTTCATTTGTGGTTGATAAAGGTGAGTTTGTTTTCCTCATGGGAACTACTGGTTCTGGAAAAACTACAATTCTTCGTCTCCTAATTAAAGAGTCTCTACCTACCCAAGGATCAATCATAATTGATGGTTGGGATCTAAATAAGCTTCCAGGCAAAAAAATTCCAGAGCTTAGAAAAAAAATAGGTGTAGTTTTCCAAGATCTAAAACTCTTAAAAGATAGAACTATTCTGGAAAATACAACACTTCCGCTTGAGGTAATTGGTGTTAAATCTAAAGATGCAGTTAAACAAGCTGAAGAAATTCTTATGCGTGTAGGCATTTTAGACCAGAAAGATAAGTTTCCAGCACAACTTTCTGGTGGAGAAAAACAAAGAGCAGCTATTGCTCGTGCTTTGATTCTTTCGCCTGAGATTTTATTAGCAGATGAACCTACTGGAGATCTTGATGATGCGACTGCTTGGGAGATAGCACAGCTTTTATCTCAAATAAATGCCGAAGGAACCACAATTATTATGGCTACGCATGATAGTGATATCGCAAAGAAAATGAATAAGAGAATTATTGAATTGTCAAAAGGTGAAGTGGTTAATGATAAAAACCATAAACATCACAAAGCAGAAGAAAAACCTCACGAAGAAAGAGTTGAAGTTAAAAAAGACGATGAAGAAGAAATTCAAGAAAAAGAAAGCAAGCCTGAAGGAAAGGTTGAAGTTAAAGAAGAGAAAGAAGAGCCAAAGCATAAAGCGGAGCATTTAAAAACAGATGATTTTGAGGATGCACTGAAATGACCCATTCGACAAAAGCTCAGGGTTATTAAATAATCTTATTATGAAATTTTGGAAAATAGCATGGAAAAATATTAGAAGATCTCCTTATCAGGCAGTAGCTGCGATTTTGGTGATGACTTTGACTTTTTTTATTATTACTCTTTTTTCACTTGCCACTTTTAGCTTATCAAAAGTTGTTAATTATTTTGAAACTAAGCCACAAGTAACAGCGTTCTTTAAAGATGAAGCCAAACAAGATCAGATTGATTCTCTCGAGTCTACTTTTAAAAAATCAGGTGTAGTCTCATCAATAAAATTTGTCTCTAAAGAAGAAGCTCTCAAGATTTATAAGCAGCAAAATAAAAATGATCCGCTTCTGCTTGACTTAGTTACAGCAGATATTTTGCCTTCTTCTCTTGAGATTTCTACTTATGATGTAAATGATCTTACATTAATTGCAGACACGCTTAAAAAATCATCAATTGTGGAGGAGGTTGTTTTTCAAAAAGATGTTATTTCTAGGCTTTCTTCGTGGACAAAGGCCTTAAGAATTATGGGATTTGGATTTATAACTTTCTTGGGAGTGGTCTCGACGCTGACAATGGTGATTATTATTGGAGTTAAGATTTCTCAAAAGAGGGAAGATATTGAAACAATGAGGCTTATTGGTGCTGGTGGTTGGTATGTTAGATGGCCTTTCCTCCTAGAAGGAATGTTCTATGGTATAGTCGGTGCTTTAATAGGTTGGCTAGTTTCTATGGGAATTCTGTTTTGGATAACTCCATTTTTAACCAATTTTTTCCGAGGGATTCCGATTTTTCCATTGTCACCGCTATTTTTGGGAGAACTCTTATTGGTTGAATTAATTCTAGCTATTTTACTTGGAATGTTTTCAAGCTACCTTGCTGTGCTTCGTTATCTAAAATAAGCTATGAAAAAATCTTTGCCTATTGCCATCTTTTTAGCTGTGGCATTTTTTTTATCTAGAAATGTATGGGCGCAAACGGCCAGTCCTACTCCGACTCCTGGAGAGTCAGTAAATGTTTCAGAATTACAAAACAAAATTAATGATCTTCAGTCAAAAATTTCTACACTTCAAGGTCAGGAGAAATCATTAAATTCTCAGATATCTGTAATGGACAATCAAATAAAACTTACAGAGTTAAGAATTGCTTCCACTAAGCAGCAGATAAATGGATTAACGCTAGATATAGATACTGCTGATAAAAAAATTGGAAAACTTGAAGGATCCCTGGATAATCTTTCTGAAGTTTTGATAAATAGAATAAAGGCCACTTATGTAGCAGGAAATTCATCAGAGTTCCAAGTTTTGCTTACCTCAGGAGATGTCACGGACTATGTGAAGCGCGCTAATTATCTACGTCTCGCGCAAGAGCATGATAAGCGCTTGATTTATGACACTGTTCAGGCGAAGAATGATTATTCAAATCAGAAAGAAATTTTTCAAGTTCAAAAAACAAAGGCTCAAGAGTTACAAGAAGAACTTGACCAGTATTCATCTCAATTGGAAGTGGAAAAAGCGGCCAAGAATAAACTCTTGGCTGAAACTCAAGGGAGTGAAGCAAATTACCAGACATTGTTAGGCCAGGCCAAAGCTCAATTAGCTGGTTTTTCAAACTTCGCTGATTCTCAGGGTGGAGCCTCTCTTCTTTCAGGTCAAACACAGTGTGATGATTGGGGCTGTTACTACAATCAGCGTGATTCTCAATGGGGGGCGACACCTTTAAATGGCACTGGCTATACTTTAGCAAGCGACGGGTGTTTGGTCACTTCGATGGCGATGGTATATACGCATTATGGGCATAGAGGTGTTACTCCGGCCACCATTAATTCAATCCCATCGAACTTTGCCTCATATTATCCAGCATTTTTACTTAAAGTTATTTCTGCTGAAGGCACAACTTCAACTAGGGTTGGTGAAGCAATTGATTCAGTTTTAAGTAGTGGTAATCCTGTAATTGTGGGAATATCCTACGATGGTGGTCCGCTCGCAGATCATTTTGTAGTTTTTGTTAGTGGTTCTGGCGGAAACTATATGATGAATGATCCATTTACACCTAATGGAAAAAATATCTCATTCAGAGGGCGATATCCAGCCGCGAGAATAGTCGAAGCCGAAAGAGTGGTTTTCTAACTGCATTTATTCTACAATAGTTTGTAATTTACCATGAAGCTTAAGTTGTTTTTTCTTGGATCATTTCTAATACTTTGTCTTAGCATAGTAAATACTGTGTTTGCTGAAGATCCTACTCCTACTCCAAGCTCCTCGAATAATTCATCACGATTAGGAGAAATTCAAAAGCAAATTAATGACACACAGGCAAAACTAAGTGAAGTTCAGGGAAAGGAAAAGACCCTCTCATCTCAGATAGCTGTAGTTGATAATCAAATAAAACTCACCGAGCTAAAAATTGATTCCACCGAGCAGCAAATTTCAGATTTAACTTTAGATATCGATACAGCAGACAAAAAGATTGGAAAACTTGAAGGCTCGCTCGATAATTTATCAGAAGTTCTCTTGAATAGAATTAAAGCAACTTATGTGGTGGGAAACTCTTCAGAGTTTCAAGTTTTACTGACTTCTGGAAATGTTTCGGATTACGTTAAAAGAGCAAATTACTTAAGAATTGCGCAGGCGCATGATAAAAGATTGATATATGACACGGTTCAGGCTAAGAATGACTATTCTAATCAAAAGGAGATCTTCGAAGATAAAAAATCTAAAATTCAAGAATTGCAGGAGGAGCTTGAATTATACAATTCTCAACTGGATAAAGATAAAGAAGGAAAAGAGCAATTATTGGCTGTTACGAAAAATGATGAAGCAAAATACCAAGCTGAACTCGCCAGACTAAAAGCGGACGCAGCATCTATTAACTCGGCTCTTGGCAATATCTCAGCTAAAATTGGCCAGGTAAATAAAGGTG
Source organism: uncultured Gammaproteobacteria bacterium (assembly GCA_964525395.1). GTDB lineage: Bacteria > Patescibacteriota > Microgenomatia > Levybacterales > UBA12049 > 2-01-FULL-39-10-A. The sequence continues at coordinate 12,748 of CAZGGU010000008.1, read as the reverse complement.
ACGTAATCGCTGGGGTTGGTTCTAGTGGATGCTCTACTGGACCCCATCTGCATTTCGAAGTTTACCAAAACGCACATGTGGAAGATGGTAGAGTTGTGGGCTCCCGAGTAGACCCTAAACCATATCTTGAAAATGGTGCCTATATACAACCAGTTCCAGGTTATCCAGGAAGTGTAACCACCTGGTATGGTGAAGTTTATTTCTTAGGAACCCACACTGGAATTGATATTGCTAATCCATTTGGCACGCCAATTCGTGCGATGGATTCTGGAGAAGCTTATGCGACTAGCGCAATGTGTTCATATAATGGGTCGTTAGGCAAAGGAATTGTAATTGATCATAAAAATGGAACAGTTAGTCTCTACTGGCATATTCCTTAGATTTGATTGTTAAGAAAATCGGAGTACAATCGAATAAGAAGTGAAAAAGCAAATAGTTATTACGGGTTTGCTTATATTTTTATTATTTCCTCATTCTGTGTCTGCTGCTAGAAACATTAGCATTATTTCAGACAAGTCTAGTTTGTTTGGTACAGAAGAAATTATTTTAATTGCTTCAGTTTCAGGATTTACAAATGGTGAAAAGATTTATATAAAAGGAGCTTTTTTTAAAGAAGGCACGTCTAATTATTTTGGATTTACGAAATTTAATGATAGTTGGATTAAATACAGTGAGACTTCAACTTCTCAACGCGAAATTACGATTGGTCCCTGGGACTTAAAGACTAATGTTAGAGCCGATTTTGAGGATACGGGCTATAGTGGTAAGGGGTCATATAATTTAAAGTTAGGATTTTATTATCAAACTTCCAGTGGTCTTTCATCAGTTAATTGGTCAACAAACAATTTAGTAATTAATCTTGATGCCCCTTCACCCACGCCCACCCCCGAGGAAGCTAAGTCAAGCTCTTTAGTTACGAAATCCTCAAGTCCAACTTTGACTCCTTCTTCGACTCCTAAATTTACTCCACACCCCACAAAAAACCCAATTTTTGATAAAATAGCAGGAGAAATTAGAAGTGCATCTGAATATGCTAAATTCAGAAATAGTATTCCAGAGAAAAAAGCTCAGAAGGCGAAGATTTTAGGAGCAAAAACTGAGTCAGATGCTATGCCGTTTTGGATAATTGCGGGTTTTTTGCTTATTATCGTATCAGGCACTTGGCTAGCAGTAAAATATTACAAAATAGATAAAGATGAATATTAAAACTAATTCTACAGAAGAAACAAGAAAACTAGGAAAAGAATTTGCTAAGAATCTGATTCCAGGAGAAGTATTACTTCTTTATGGTAATCTTGGTGCAGGAAAAACAACTTTTACTCAGGGACTTGCGGATGGTTTGGGAATAAAAGATAAAATTCTTTCACCCACATTTGTGTTGCAAAGATCACACGTGGTAGATTTGAACAATATAAAAACACTTCATCATATCGATCTTTACAGAATTGAAGGTAAATTAGAAATTGATTCTTTAGGATTATCAGAGATTTTGGAAGACAGAGAAGCTGTAGTTTTAATAGAATGGGCAGAGAAGCTTAAGGATTTTAAGCCCAAGAAAGGATATAAAATATTAATTGAGTACATTGATGACGTTTCGCGACAAATTAAAATTGATAAATTTTAAAAGTCGTGATTTAATTAAGTAGTATTTATTATTTCTCATTATGAGAAAACTCATTATAGACACAACGGATAACACAAAAACTAAAATTGCATTAGAGATTGACGGAGATTTATTTACCCTTTCTCAGGAAGGACCAGTAAGGTCTCAGGTGGCACTCATATTAATTGATAAACTACTTAAAAAGAATAATTTAAAACCTCAAGATGTGGATGAAATTAGCGTTAATTCTGGACCTGGATCCTTTACTGGAACGAGAGTGGGTGTTTCTATCGCGAATGCGTTAGGTTTTGGTTTGGATATAAAGGTTAATGGCAGTAAAATCAAGCAAGTAACCCCTCAATATGTCTGATATACTCGATTTATGAGGGATTTTGCCTACTCTTTATTTTTTCCACACCCTAAGAATAACCACAAAGCTTATCTTCTAAGTTCTAAATCACTTTTTTTAGCAACTTTATTTTTCATCATAAGTGCTTTTTTCTTTTCATCCTCAATAAATCCTCTTCACTCTATAAGTGTTCAGGCAGATGTTTCTATAATTGAATTGTTAAATCTTACTAATCAAAAAAGAATTGATAATGATTTAAAGCCGCTCAAAGAAAATCAACAACTTAATCAAGCGGCAAGTAAAAAGGCGATTGATATGTTCGATAAAAATTATTGGGCGCATAACTCACCAGATGGTGTTACACCGTGGGTTTTTATTAAAGGCTCAGGCTACGATTATGTTTATGCGGGAGAAAATTTGGCTCGCGGTTTCACCAATGCAACAGATGTGGTAAATGCATGGATGGCAAGTCCAACGCATCGAGAGAATCTTCTTTCACCTAATTATGAAGATGTAGGATTCTCGATTAGAGCTGGAAAATTAAACGGAGAAGACACGATTTTAGTAGTTCAAGAGTTTGGAAGTAAGAATCCAAGTGTAATGGCTGATCAACCATCTGAGGTAAAAGGAGAAAAATTTTCGGTATTTCTTCCTATTATTTCTAGTATAAATAATTTTAATTATTCAGATAATTTTGTAGTAATAGTACTTCTAGTATTAGTTTTATTACTCGTCTTGGATCTGTTCTTGCTGGATCAGAAAAAAATTGTCAGATTTGCTGGTCATAATGAAGATCATATTATGTATGTAATAGCTATAATAGTTATTATCTTTATCATTACGACAGGAGTTATTATATGAGAAAAAAACATCACGCATATTTCCTTTTACAGCTTGCAGTTTTAATCTTTGGAGTAACCTTAGTTATACATTTTTCGCCGAATAGAGATTTACAGTTTCTATGCGTAGCGATTATGAGTGCAGTTTATGCTGTATTAGGAATTATTCACCACTGGATAAATCACGATCTTGTGTTTAAAATTGTGTTAGAATATATTTTTATTGCAGCACTGGGTGCTTCAGTAATATTCTTTATTTATAAAGGAGGATTTGGATTTTAATCCATTCGACAAGCTTAGGATTAAATAATAATATAATATGAAAGGTGTAATTTTAGCTGGTGGACTCGCAACAAGACTTAGGCCTCTAACGCTTGTAACTAACAAGCATCTTCTTCCTGTCTATAACAAGCCAATGATTTATTTTCCAGTCCTAGCTATGCAAAAAGCTGGAATTACCGATGTATTAATTACAAGCTCCCCAGATCATTCTGAGGATATTGAAAAGCTGTTGGGAAGTGGTGCAGATTTTGACTTAAATATTAATTATGCTATTCAAGATAATCCAAAAGGTGGCATTTCTGATGCTGTGATGCTTGCAGAAAATTTCGCCGGTGGAGATAGCGTTTTAGTTCTCCTTGGAGATAATATTTTTAATTTTGATTTAAATGCAGCTCGTCAGAAATTTGAGACTCAAGAGGGCGCAATGCTTTTTGGAGTAAAAATGCCGACAGAATCTGGTCAATATGGAGTAATTGAGATTGATTCAGAAGGAAAAGTTCTTTCAATCGAAGAGAAGCCGGAGCATCCAAAATCAGATATAGCTCAAACAGGGATTTATATGTATGATAGCAGCGTTTTTAGTCGCATAAAGAATTTAACACCATCTGCTAGAGGTGAGCTTGAAGTAACAGATCTAAATAATTTATATCTTAAAGATTCTAATGTAACTTGTGAAATTATTGATTGGTGGATTGATGCGGGAACATCATACGATGAACTTTTGCGTGCAAATAATATGGTAGCTGAAAAAGTAAAAAACGGAGAGCTCGAATAATTTATGACACTTCTTGTAACAGGTGGCGCGGGGTTTATTGGGTCTAATTTTATCCTCTATTGGATGCGAAATCATCCCGACGATCAGATAGTTAATTTTGATAAATTAACTTACGCTGGAAATTTAGAAAACCTCAAAGAAGTTCAAGATAATCCTAATTATACATTTATCAAAGGGGATATATGTAATCCCTTGGAGGTGGATGCTGTAATGCAGGGGATAGATATCGTGGTTCATTTCGCAGCTGAGTCTCACGTAGACCGCTCAATTATGGAGCCGGGCGCATTTGTATTGACAAATGTAGTGGGTACCCAGGTTCTTTTGGATTCAGCCCTAAAAAATAAAGTAAATAGATTTCATCATATATCGACTGATGAAGTTTTTGGAGCACTTGATTTAAATTCTACAGATAAGTTTAGCGAGCAAACTAAATATAATCCACACAGTCCATATTCAGCTAGTAAAGCAGGTTCAGATCATTTGGTTCGGGCATATTATGACACTTTTGATTTACCCATAACAATTACTAATTGTTCTAATAATTTTGGGCCATTTCATTTTCCAGAAAAAATGATACCACTAGCAATTACTAATCTTCTCGAAGGAAAAAAAGTACCTATTTATGGTGATGGGTTGTATGTTCGTGACTGGCTTTATGTGGAAGATCATTGTCGTGCTATTGAGGCAGTTTTGTTAAATGGAAAAGTGGGAGAGACATATTGCGTAGGTGGAATGGCAGATGATGTTTCTAATCTAGACGTTGCAAAAAAAATTATTAAAATACTTGGAAAAAGTGAAGATGAAATTGAATTTGTAAAAGATCGACCAGGACATGATAGGCGGTATGCGGTAGACTTTTCTAAGATAAAAAATGAACTAGGCTGGGAACCTCTCCACACGTTTGATGAATGGCTAGAAAAAACAGTTGGTTGGTATAAAACTCATGAAGATTGGTGGAGAGAGGTCAAAAGTGGAGAATACAAAACATATTACGAGAAACAATATAATGGATCACATTAGAAATCTTCTAGCTGGGATGATGAATGATGTTTAGATTCGTTAATATTTTCATTGATAAAGTTTAATTATGGCTATTTCTAACGGGACAAGTAAACCTCAAATAATCGGCCTAGGATTAAATGGCCTCATCGGCAGCAGAGTAACAGAATTATTATCAGACAAATATGATTTTATTCCATTGAGTAGGTCGAATGGTGTTGACATAACGGATCCTGAAAGCTTGACTCGACTTAAAAAGTACACTCATGCTAATTTTGTTTTAAATCTTGCTGCTAAAGCTGATGTGGATGGCTGTGAAAAAGATAAAGATTTAGGAAAGGAAGGGGAGGCTTGGAAAATAAATGCACAAGGAGCAGGGAATGTGGCAGAGATTTGTAGAGAACTAGGTAAGAAGCTAATCCATATTTCAACTGATTTCGTTTTTGACGGAGAATTAGAAGTAGGGAAAAGTTATACAGAGCAAGATTTGCCAAGTCCTATTAATTGGTATGCTCAGACTAAATTTGAGGGAGAAAAAGCAGTTGAAGCAGTTGGCGCAGATTATGTCATCGCTCGTATTGCATATCCTTATCGCGCACAGTTCGAATCTAAAAATGATTTTGTTCGTGCTATTTTAGATAGGTTAAATCAAGGAGTGGAAGTTAAAGCAGTTACTGATCATTATTTTTGCCCGACATTCATAGATGACATAGCTTTTGGTTTGGATAAATTAATTGAAACTGATTCGATAGGAATTTATCATTTAGTGGGTCTAGATGCATTGACTCCATATGAAGCAGCAATAAAAATTGCGGAAACTTTTAATTTAGATAAAGATTTAATTATTAAAACTAACCGTGAAGAGTTTTTTCAAGGAAGAGCTCCGAGGCCATTTAACTTGTCGCTCTCAAATGCTAAGATAAAAGAATTAGGAGCTAATTTTTCTGGTTTTAGTAAGGGTTTACAGACCATGAAATCTCAGCTACAATAAACCTCTTATGACGATTACATTTATAGGACATGGTTATGTAGGGCTCGTTACAGCAGCAGTTTTTGCTGACCTCGGAAACACGGTTTGGGTTATCGGTCATACTCCTGAAAAAATTGAAAATCTAAAAAAAGGTATTATTCCAATCTACGAACCTGGACTTGAAGAGATGGTAAAGAGAAATGTAGATGCTGGCCGTTTGCTCTTTACCATGGACTATAATAAAGCAATTCCTGCATCGAGTATTGTCTTTACCGCAGTAGGAACACCTCCGAAAGAAACTGGAGAAGCTGATTTATCAGTAGTATTAGATGTAACAGCAAAAGCTGCCAAGTACTTAAAAGATTATACGGTTTTTACCACAAAAAGTACCGTTCCAGTAGGTACGAATAAAGAAGTTAAGAAAATAATTGATGCTAATAAACCAAAAGATGCAACATATGACTTGGCATCTTGCCCTGAATTTTTAAGGGAAGGACAAGCTATTTCAGACACACTTCATCCAGACAGAGTGGTTATAGGAACTAATTCTGATAAAGCACAAAAATTGCTTATTGAGCTGCATAGTGATTTAGATTCTGGAGAAGTTGGGCCTAGAGACCATTTCGTTTTGACCAATATTGAAACTGCTGAAATGATTAAATATGCAGCAAATGCCTTTTTAGCAACTAAGATTTCTTTCGCAAATGCGATCGCAAAACTTTCAGAATTAACTGGCGCTGACGGTTTAAAAGTTTTGGAGGGAATCGGCATGGATAAACGAATTGGTGGAAGTTTTCTACAACCTGGAGCTGGCTATGGTGGTAGTTGTTTTCCAAAAGATGTAAAAGCGTTAATTTCTATCTCTCAAAATGCTGGATACGATTTTAACTTATTAAAAGAAGTAGAGGCGATTAATCATACGGCTTTCGAAGATGTAGTGATTAAAGCTGAGAAGATGCTAGGAGATGTTAAAGGAAAAAATATCGCAGTATTTGGCTTATCATTTAAGCCTGATACAGATGACATGCGAGATGCACCTTCTATTCCAGTAATTAATCAACTACGAAATAAAGGCGCGAAGATCAAAGCGTATGATCCTATAGCTATGAATAACGCCAAAAGAATAATAACTGGAATTGATTTCTCAGAAAGCGCATTTAAAGCTGCAAAAAATGCAGATTTAATTATTGTTATGACGGAATGGAATGAATTTAGAAAAATTGATTTAAATAAGTTAAAATTAGAGATGAAAGGGAATTTTTTAATTGACGGTAGAAATATTTATAGTCCTCTCGAGGCAAAGAAGGCAGGATTTGTCTACAAAGGTGTAGGTAGATAATCTATGAAAAAAGCTTTGATAACCGGTGTGACTGGTTTTGCTGGGAGCTATTTAGCAAAAGAACTTCTTGATAACGGATATAATGTTTCCGGTACTTATCATTCTGATGACAGTCTCAAGAAGCTTCCTGAGAAGGATAAAATAACCCTCTATAAATTAAACCTGCTCGATGAAAAAAGCGTTTTAGATTTAATTCGTCAAGACAGACCAGACTACATTTTCCATCTTGCTGCGATGGCTTCAGCCGGAAATAGCATAAATAATCCTTCAGAAACTTTTAATAATAATGTAACCTCTGAGATCAATCTGCTCGAAGCAATTAGAAAAAATGAATTGTTGGGAGCAAGAGTGTTGATAGTTTCCTCAGCCGAAGTTTATGGTTTGGTTTCTGAAGAAAATTTACCTATTGATGAAGAAACGCCATTTAATCCTACCAATCCTTATGCAGTTTCCAAATTGGCACAGGATTATCTGGGTCTCCAGTATTTTCTCTCAGAAAAAATTCAAATTGTAAGAGTTCGTCCGTTTAATCATATTGGTCCGAGACAATCTCCAGATTTTGTCGTTTCAGGATTCGCTAAAAGGATAGTTGATATAGAAAGAGGTAAAGAAAAAGATATGAAAGTCGGAAACCTTAAATCTAAAAGAGATTTTACTTCAGTTGAAGACATTGTTCGAGCGTATCGTATGGCGCTGGAGCAAGGAATTGCAGGAGATGTTTATAACTTAGGTTCAGGCAAATCATATGAAATACAGTCGATTTTAGACATGATGATTGGGATGTCTAAAATCGAAATCCAGACAGTTGAGGATCCAGCATTGATGCGTCCATCTGACAATCCAGATTTTGTTTGTGACTATTCCAAATTTAAAGATTTGACTGGTTGGACGCCACAAGTTCCCATTGAAAAAGCACTTGAAGATACGTTAGAATATTGGAGAAGCCAGAATTAATTTATGCCTAGAGCACTTATTACCGGAATTACAGGACAAGACGCATCGTATTTAGCAGAACTTCTTCTTGAGAAAGGATATGAAGTTTTCGGAACAACTAGAAGATCAAGCACAGTAAACAACGAAAGAATTAAGCAGTTTGAGAATCACGAGAGATTAACTATTCTTCCAGCAGATCTATTAGATCAAGTTTCACTTATGGCAGCGATAAAAACAGCGCAGCCGGATGAAGTTTATAACCTAGCAGCACAATCATTTGTGAAAACATCTTGGGATCAACCAGTTTTGACTGGAGATTTTACAGGAATTGGTGTAACCAGAATTCTCGAAGCTGTAAGAATGGTAAAGCCAGAGGCTAGATTTTATCAAGCATCTAGTTCTGAGATGTTTGGAAAAGTTCAGGAAGTTCCACAGAGAGAGACCACTAGATTTTATCCTCGCTCTCCCTATGGGGTAGCAAAAGTTTACGGTCACTATATAACTGTTAACTATAGAGAAAGTTATGATATGTTTGCTTGTTCTGGAATTCTTTTTAATCATGAATCTCCTCGACGTGGTTTAGAATTCGTAACTCGAAAAATTTCTCATGCAGTAGCTCGTATTTCCTTGGGTCATCAAGAAAAATTAGAGCTAGGAAATCTGGATGCTAAGCGCGATTGGGGATTTGCAGGGGACTATGTGGAGGCTATGTGGATGATGCTCCAGCAAGATCAACCTGATGATTATGTCATTGCCACAGGTGAAGCTCATTCAGTAGAGGAATTTGTAAGGATTGCGTTTGAAACAGTAGGAATCTCTAACTGGAAAGATTATGTAGTTTCTAATGTAGGCGCTCACATGAGACCAGCTGAGGTTGACCATCTAATCGGAGATGCAAGTAAAGCTAAAGATAAATTAGGATGGACCCCGAAGACAAGCTTTAAAGAATTAGTTGAAATGATGGTAAAAGCAGACCTCGAATTAGTAAAAAGGAATGAGGGATAATGCAGACAGTTCTTGTAGCTGGAGGAGCCGGATTTATCGGCTCACATCTTTGTAAAACACTTCTTGATCTAGGATACCGCGTAATTTGTGTTGATAATTTTATAACTAGCATTGAGGAAAATATTGCTGAATTTAAAGATAACGAAAATTTCGAGTTTATACACCATGATATTATTGAGCCAATTCCTGATCATATAAAAGCAGACTTTGTTTTTCATTTAGCGAGTCCAGCTTCTCCAAATCATCATAGTAAGATTAGCTATCATGCTTTAGCAATGGAAACAATGTTGGCAAATACGACTGGTACGCTTGAACTTTTAAGATTCGCAGAAAAAAATAACGCTAAGTTTTTATTTGCCTCCACATCTGAAGCATATGGAGATCCGCTTGAGCACCCACAAAAGGAAGAATATCGTGGAAATGTTTCTACCACAGGTCCTAGATCTGTTTATGATGAAGCGAAAAGGTTTGGAGAAACAATTACGGCTTATTTTTGGCGATCCCGAGGAGTTGATGCTCGTATTGCGCGTATATTCAATACATATGGAACACATATGATGAAAGACGATATGAGAATGATTATTATTTTTGCCAACCAAGCGCTCGAGGGGAAGCCGATTACTGTTTTTGGGGATGGAACGCAGACTCGCTCGCTTTGCTACGTTTCAGATACAGTTGATGGGTTGATGAAATTAATGTTTGAGCCAAATACTGCGGGAGAGATTGTAAATATTGGTTCTCCTGATGAACACAGTGTTCTTGAATATGCTCAAATGGTTAAAAAGATTACAGGTTCTGAGAGTGAGATAGTATTTAGTGAAGATTTACCTGAAGATGACCCGCTTAAGAGAAGGCCAGATATTACAAAAGCGCGTAAATTGCTTCATTGGGAGCCTCGAGTTGGTTTAGAAGAGGGGCTTGCTGAGACTATTGAATATTTCAAATAAACCTAAATTAAGCTAAAATATTTAAACATGAAAGTAGTAATTATAATCCCCACGTTTAATGAATCGGGAAATGTTGAGAAAATAATTGAAATCCTCGAAAAGGAAATTTTTCCTCCTTTAAAATCAAAATATGACATGAATATTTTAATTGCTGATGATTACTCTACTGATGGCACTGAGGCAATTGTCAAAGATTTGATGAAGAAATATAAAAATCTATATTTGAATCAGGGTAAAAAAAATGGCTTGGGGGCAGCATATGTCAGAGCTATGAGTTACGCAGTCGAAGAATTAAAAGTAGATGTGATGTTTGAAATGGATGCAGATATGCAGCATGACCCTAAGAAGATTCCTCAGTTTTTGGAAAAAATTGATGAGGGATATGATATGGTGATCGGAAATAGATATAGTGATGGTGGCTCTATCCCTAAAAATTGGCCCTTGAGCAGAAAGATATTTTCTAGATCCGCAAACATGTTTGTAAGATTTGTGTTCACTAAGTTCTCAATTCATGACTGGACCGGAGGATATAGGGCCCTTCGAAAAGAAGTATTTCTTAAAGAAAAAACCGAGTTAAAAGATTATAAAGGCTATATTTTTCAAATATCCTTTTTACATAAAGCAGTAAGAGATGGATTTAAAATCGCTGAAGTTCCTTTCCATTTTAGTGACAGAACTACTGGTCAGTCAAAAATCGTTCCACTTACTTATATGTTTGAAGTATTTAAATTTGTTGTTTCTACAAGACTAAAAGAATTAATCATGGGTCCTTTTGGGAAATTTTTAGTAGTAGGAGGATTAGGATTTGTGATCAACCTTTCTATTTACTGGTTTCTTGCTCATAAAACTAACGTTAATTTAGTGGTAGCGAATATGATTGGCGCAGAACTAGCGATATTTTCAAATTATAATTTAAATAATCTCTGGACATTTAAGCATAATAGAATTACGAGTTTCAGGAAGTACTTAATTGGAATGACCATATTTTTCTTAACATCAAATATTGGTGTAATTTTATGGCAAGATGGATCCATTTTTATCGGAGACTCACTTTTTGGAAGACAATATTATTTGATTTACTGGTTATTTGGAACAGGTCTTCTTCTTGTTTGGAATTTTACAATATACAGTCGCTTCATTTGGCGAAATAAATAAGATTTGCCCAACTTATGAAAAATATTTCCAAGAGAATAAAAGACTATAAATTCTCCAAAGAAGCCATAGGAATAATAGCAATTATTCTCCTCGGAGCATTTCTTCGTTTATATAAAATAAAAGACTACATTGTTTTCCTTGGAGATGAGGGAAGAGATGCATTGGTCGTTTACAATTTAATACATGGGGATTTAACTTTACTTGGGCCAACTAGTTCAGTTGGAGGTTTTTTTCTCGGACCTATTTATTATTACCTGATGGCGCCATTTCTTTGGTTTTTTCATTATGATCCTGTGGGGCCAGCGGTCATGGTGGTTTTGTTTGGTCTTGCTACCATCTATTTAGTTTATAAAATAGGAACAGATTTTTTTGGAAAAATAGGAGGACTTATCGCAGCTCTTCTTTATGCAGTGTCTCCTATTGTTATAATTTATTCCCGTTCTTCCTGGAATCCTAACGTCTTTCCTTTCTTTACATTAGCTAGCTTATATTCGCTTTATCTTGGTGTTAAATCTAAGAAGTGGTTTTGGTTTGTTTTAGGAGGATTTTTAATGGGAATAAATCTGCAGGTACATTATCTTGCAACCTTCGTCGGAGCAATTATGTTTTTCTATATTTTCTTTGCAGATTTTAGGTTAAAAGCTGAGTGGGTTGTGGAGCTCGTAAAGAGATATATGTTAATGTTTATAGGATTCTTGATTGGTTTTTCTCCATTCTTGGCATTTGAAGTGAGGCATCAGTTTGCTAATTCACAAAACATTTTTAGATTTATTTTTGGGTCTCAAGATACAGGGTTAAGTGGAGATGTGTTCTTTAATGTTCGTTTAGTTTTTGAACGCTTATTTGGAGGTTTAGTTTTTTCACTTCCCACACATTTAAATCAATATAAATTTGATTCGACATTAGTCATAGCTTGGACTTTGTTTTCACTAGCAGTTGGCCTAATGGCAGTTGGATTTTTATTTTACAAATTATTTAAAACCAGAAAAGAAAAGAAAGAATATCATAAATATGTTTTACTAACTGTTTGGTTTGTAATCGGAATTGGTTTGTTTCTCTTTTATAAAAAATCTGTTTATGATTATTACTTAGGTTTTCTTTTCCCTTTACCATTTTTACTTCTTGGATTATTATTTTCGGAAATCGAAACTAGATTTAAAAAGATCGGCTTAATATTTATCAGTATCGCAGTTTTAGTAATGGTTCTGATTAATCTTAAATTCACACCTATTGCTATTCCAGGAAATCAGCAGGTGAAGCAAATGGAGACTATCTCAAACTTTATTCTTTCTAAAACTGAAGGTAAGCCGTATAACTTCGCCATCTCTGGGGTGGGGAATTCAGATCATGCTTATAGATATTTCTTCAGACTTGCGAATCAGGAACCAGTAATGATCGGAGGACTGAATGTAGATCCTAATCGCGAAACAGTGACTGATCAACTGTTTGTCGTCTGCGAAAAAGTCCCTTGTTCACCGCTAGGAGAGTCTTCTAATGAGATTGCAGGATTCGGCCGGGCTGATATAGCAGGAGATTGGAATGTGTCTGTAGT
>CAZGGU010000007.1:0-31398 GCA_964525395.1 uncultured Gammaproteobacteria bacterium | reverse complement strand
TTTGCTACAATATTTATATGTTGCGAGCTGATGCTTTTGAAGAAGTAAATAACTATATTAAAAATCCCAATCTAATTAAGCATAGTCTAGCATGTGAGGCGATCATGAAGGCTTTATGCGTCCATCTCAATCCTTCAGCTGACGAAGTCACTATAAATAAATGGGGGACAACAGGACTTTTACATGACTTGGATTATGAACTCACTAAAGACACTCCTGAAAAACATGCGTTAGTTACTCAGGAAAAAGTAGGAGACAAGCTGGATCAGGATGTGATGTATGCTATCAAGGCGCATAATTATAACTATAATAAAGTAGAACCACACACCTTAATGGACTGGTCTATTTACTGTTGCGATGAGCTTTCCGGACTTATAATAGCAGCCGCTCTTATTCATCCTGATAAAAAATTGGCTTCAGTAGATGTTAACTTCATTATGAATCGCTTTAATGATCCAAATTTCGCTAAAGGTGCCAACCGAGATCAAATAAAAATGTGTGAAAGTAGGTTGGGAATTCCCCTGGGAGAATTTATAGGAATCGCACTTTCCGCCATGCAGGGAATTTCAGTAGAACTTAATCTTTGACATTTATTTCCATATCCTTAATACTTAATCCAGAATACATTTTTCAAATTTATGGCTGAAGATAAATACGATCACGTAAATCATAGTAAAAAGACAATTTTTTCCAATAACTTTATTGGTGGGATAGCTTGGGGCTTGGGAGCAACGCTTGGTCTGGCAATTTTTTTCGCTATAATTGCCTTCATTGGTTCTCATATAAACTTCGTTCCCATAGTAGGTAATTTTGTTTCTGAAGTAGCCAACTACATCTTGAGCACCAGACCAATGTAGACGATTGCCAAATTGAGGCTAAATTGCTAAAATACCAAAACTTATGGACAAGGCATTAAAAGACCACAAACAGATTGGACAAGAACTTGAACTTTTCTTTTCCTCAGACTACGCTCCGGGAGCTCCCTTTTGGCTTCCAAATGGAATGATCATCTTCAAGGAACTTGAAAAGTATATCAGAGAATTAACAGGAAAAGCAGGCTATCAAGAAACATCAACCCCAATAATGATCAAGTCGAAATTGTTTAAAGAGTCCGGACATTGGGTCAAGTTTGGAGAACATAATATGTATAATTTGCAGCTCAGTGAAGATTTACCAGGCAAAGTTGGCGAAGATGCTGAAAGCTATACACTCAAGCCAATGAACTGTCCTGAGTCCACCTTAATCTACAGATTCCGTCCGAGATCTTATCGAGAATTGCCATTAAGACTTTCTGAGATCGGAAGACTGCACAGACGAGAAAAAAGTGGAGAAGTAAATGGTTTACTTCGTGTTCGCCAGATAACCATGGATGATGCTCATATATATGCCCCTGAAGATCAAGTTTTTAATGAGATTTCAAACATTTTAGACATTATGATTGAATTTTACACTAAATTTGGATTTGAATTTGATTTTAGACTAGCTACGAAACCTGAACTCTATGCTGGAACTGATGAAAATTGGGCGAAAGCAGAAAAAGACTTAGAAGAAGCTTTAAAGAAAAAAGGGTTAAACTACACTCTTAAACCAGGCGATGGTGCATTTTATGGACCCAAGATTGATGTACATATTAAAGATTCTCTGGGTCGCGAATGGCAACTCGCAACAGTTCAACTTGATTTCCATATGCCACAAGCATTCGATTTAAGCTACATAGACAATAAGGGAGAGAAACAAAAACCTGTTATGATTCATCGCGCGATCCTTGGAAGTTTTGAAAGATATATTGGAATTCTTACAGAACATTATCAGGGAGCATTTCCATTATGGATGAGTCCAAAACAAGTAGCTCTTATTCCTATCACTGATAAGCAGCTAGAATTCGTTCGAAATGTGGCTAATCAACTTGCAGAAATGGGTGTAAGAGTGGAAATATTTGACCGATCAGATACCCTTCAGGCTAAGATTAGAGAAGCTACTTTGCAAAAGATCCCATATTTAGGTATAATAGGAGACAAAGAAATCGAAAATAACTCGATTTCACTGAGATCTAGGACTGGCGAAAACTTAGGAGTACTAAGTATCCCAGATTTTCTAGCAAAGGTTAAAGAGGAAATTGATAAAAAGGTATAATAAAAATCAAAACGTTAAAAAGTTTTACAGAACTAATGAGCGCATTTTCGCAAGTGAGCTCAGAGTCGTAGACTCAGAAGGAAAACAGATTGGCGTTATAAGTAAAGCTGAAGCTCTTACCCTTGCTAGAGAATCTGAAATGGATTTGGTAGAAATTGCCCCTACTGCCAAACCGCCGGTAGCCAGGATTATTGACTTTAAGAAGTTTCTTTACCAAGAAGAAAAGAAAAAACGGGAAGAAAAGAAAAAAGCCAAGAATTCTGAAACTAAAGAAATTCGTTTAGGACCATTCATGGATACTCATGATTTGGAAACAATGACGAGAAGGGGAAGAGAATTCCTAGAAGGCAATGATAAAGTAAAACTTGTAGTGAGATTCAAAGGTCGACAAATGGGTCACCCAGAATTCGGACAACAAGTTATAAGGAAAGCAATTGAAATATTATCTGACATCTCGAAAGTGGACAAAGAGCCGCATTTCGAAGGAAGACAGTTGATAGCGATGCTTTCACCAGAAAGGAATAAAAAGAAAAATGAACAAGAACAAAAAGAAGATCAAAAAATCAGTGTCCCGACGCTTTAAGGTTACTAAAACCGGAAAAGTAATGTTCTCACACCAAAATGTTGGACACAGAAAATCCCATAAAAACAAAAGACAAATCAGAAGAAATAATGTTAAAGCAGAACTTACCGGTGAATTTGGTAAAAAAATCCGAACACAGTTAGGAAAATAAAATATGAGAGTAAAACGAGGAGTAGTATCCAGAAGAAAACACAATAAACTTTTTAAAGCTAATAAAGGATATATTGGTACAAATAGTAGGCTTACAAAAGATGCGAAAGAAGCATATCTTCACGCTGGTCAGTATGCATATCACGGTAGAAAACTCAGAAAAAGAGATAATAGAGCACTTTGGATTACTAGAATCTCAGAAGCTGTTAAAAAAGAAGGCTCAAGCTATTCAGTTTTCATCAACCAACTTAAAAAAGCTAACGTTGAACTTGATAGAAAAATTCTTAGCGATTTAGTCGTAAACGATCCAGAAACTTTTAAACAAATCGTATCCTCAGTTAAATAACATCTGTTGACTAATTTGTCTAAAGACTATATCATCCACCCATGACAGAATCATCAAATCC
The DNA here is from genome assembly GCA_964525395.1 of uncultured Gammaproteobacteria bacterium. Taxonomy (GTDB): domain Bacteria; phylum Patescibacteriota; class Microgenomatia; order Levybacterales; family UBA12049; genus 2-01-FULL-39-10-A. The sequence continues at coordinate 28,125 of CAZGGU010000007.1, read as the reverse complement.
ATTTACCGATGAAAAAGCAGTAGCACGAGCAGAACGTGAACTTGGTTTTAAAATTCCTAGGTCCGTAGAAGAGCTAAGAGAACGATTAGCTGGTGTAAAAGGACCATTAGACGCCACTTCGCCTGAAAGAAGGCAAACATTATTCGATGAACTTGCTGAAGCAGAAAGAGTGAGACGAATAACACTTTCCCATGCAGATGAAATAACGCTTGGATAATTTCCCAGCATAAATTACAATTACCTCATGAAGAATTTGATTCTTGCATCCAAATCTCCTAGACGTCAACGAATTCTTGAAGAAGCAGGATTTATTTTTGACATAATTCCAGCTGATCTTGATGAAGAGCAATACGAAAATCTTCCGCCACTCGAAATGGTAAAAACTTTATCCCGACTTAAAGCAGAAAAAATCGCAAGAGAAAATCCTGATTCAATCATAATAGCTGCAGATACTACTATAGATTTAGACGGGCGAATTATTAGTAAACCAAGAGACTTAAATCATGCCAGAGAAATGCTGCGAGAGCTTTCAGGAAGTACTCATAATGTACTTACTTCATATACCATTTTTAATGATGACCAATTTCAAACATATATTGATGAAACCCAGGTTTTCTTTAATGATCTTACAGATCAGCAAATTGAGGAATACATAAAATCAATTGATGTTCTAGGCTTCGCCGGTGCTTATGGCATTCAAGATGGCGCTGATGCTTTCGTTAAAAAAATAAAAGGCGATTATTTAAACGTAGTCGGACTTCCAACTTCAGCTCTAGAGAAACTAGAGGAACTTAAGGTAAAATAAGCATATGTTATTCACTAAAGAGGGACTCGATAAAATTAAAAAAGATTTAGAGGAAGCAGAGAAGAAACGCCCAGAAGCTGTGGCTACTTTGGCTCGAGCTAGAGCCATGGGAGACTTATCGGAAAACGGATTTTATAAAAGTGCTCGTTTCGAACTATCAGATCTTGATCGAAAAATTAGAACTCTTTCGCATCTGGTAAAAGAAGCTAGGATTATCGAAACTCCAGATCAAAAACTGTCTGTACAAATTGGTCACACTGTAACTCTCAGAAGAATCAATTGACATTATCTTTTTACGAGAGTAATATCTGGCTATGACTGAGGCAAATCAAATTGGCCGATTATCGCCCAAAGATGAACTATCCGCAACCGCATTCTTTGGAGAACTTGGCATAACTGCAGGAGAAGAAATTGCTAATATCACCTCTAGAAATATGCACATGGGCTCTTCTGTTGACACCTCGAAACCTGTTGAAGGTTATCGACGAGGCAACAACGAGGTTGCAGATTTGCCACAAGACTAAATTTTTGGTAATATAATTTTATGAAACAAATAAATACACTATGGTCATGCTTTACTATCCCTGACGGGAGGTAGCGTGCTGTAGAAAAAAAACTAATGGCACTGATGCCTCCCAAGTGGGAGGTTTTTTTGTTGTCAAAAATTATCAAAATCAAAGATTTTGAAGAGGAGAGGTCGGCGAAAAGCCAAAGTCCAACTAAAAGGAGAACAATGGCACGAAGCCGAGCTTAGACGAGAAAGGGGGTGATGAATATGACTATTGAATATGACAGACCAGAATATACCGGTAGAGATCCAAGAGATATTGAAGCAGAAGCAATGGCTATGCGTCCGATTCCTGCTATAGAAAAACCTTTAAGTAGGCGCGAGCCTACTGTAATCTATGATGTCAAATTGGCTGAAGCATGGGCCGGATGGAACGATATTATGAGAGGTAGAGAACGAGGTTAGATTTTATTAATTGCTCAGTAATTGGTATAATACGTATATGTCATTTACAAAAGTAAAAATCGGTAACTCTGCGCCAGAAAAAATAAACGTGGTGGTTGAGATTCCGCGCGGGTCTCACCATAAATACGAATATGATGAAGAAATGCATGAGATCAAACTTGATCGCGTGCTTCATTCTTCAGTTTTCTACCCTACAGACTATGGATTTATCCCAGACACTAGAGGGGGAGATGGCGATCATTTAGACGTACTGGTAATTATTTCTGAGCCAGCTTTCCCAGGATGCGTAATGTCAGTTCGTCCTATCGGCGTTCTAGACATGGCAGATGATAAAGGTGAGGATTATAAAATCATCGCAGTTTGCGACACTGATCCTAGACTCACGAATATAAATACTCTTGAGGATTTAGATGAGCACTATAAAAATGAAATAATGCATTTCTTTGAAGTTTATAAACAACTTGAAAATAAAGAAGTAGATGTTAAAGGTTGGCTAGGAAAAAATGAAGCATATAAAATCATTTCTACAGGAATTGACAAGTATCAAGCCGAAGGCAATTCACAAGAGTAACCACATGAAAGCTCTCCTCATTTTTGCTCATCCAGATGACGAATCGTTTTCTTGTGCCGGAAAAATAATTCAAATCAAATCATCAGGTGGAGAAGTTGTTTCGATCTGTGCAACTAACGGTAACGCAGGCGAAATGGGCACTCCAGCAATTTGCACGAAAGAAGAACTCGGAAAAGTTAGAGAGGAAGAATGCAGAGAGGCAGCTAAAGTTTTAGGAATAACTAAAATACATTTTCTTGGCTATAAAGATGGGCTGTTAAATCAAATTCCAAGCAAAGAGCTTGAAGAAAAAATTTCAAAGATAATTGAGCAGTATTCTCCAGATGAAATATATACCTTCGGATCTGATGGATATACCAATCATCCAGATCACAAAGCAATAAGCGTAGCTGCGACTAATGCATTCCGTAAATATTCCCTACACTCAACTTGTTCTTTATTTTATGCAGTAAACCCAGAATCAAACTTAGAAAAACTAAGTGGTTCTAAAAATGAATATACGAGTTTTGGAAAAGTACATGGAGTAAATGATAAAAAATTAATTAAGTTGGATATTTCCCAAGAATTTGATCAAAAAGTTAAAGCACTTATGTGCCATAGAACTCAAAATAAAGATTTCGAAAGATTTATAACCAGCGGAAACTTAATCGACTTAAACTTCGAATATTTTCAAAAATACAACTAACTGCATTTTGCCTCAAAATTCGGTATACTTACAGTATGGAAAATACCCTTATAAATATTCGCAATAACGCAATTTCTCTCATCCTAGGAGCTGAGTCTCTAGATGAGCTAGAAGACATTAAGCTTCAATTTCTTGGTAAAAGTGGACAGTTAACTCAAGCTCTTAAAGAACTCCCTAAAATAGATCCCGAGAAAAGAAAAGAAGTAGGGATTTTAGCGAATGAAGTAAAATCAACTATTGAAGAAGCGATTGAAGATAAAGAATCCACACTCCACGAAACGAGAGTAAGAGAAAAAATTCAGAAAATCGATGTAACAAATCCCGGAATTAAACCTCCTCTGGGACATTTGCATTTAGTCACTCAAGCGATTTATGAAATCACAGATATTTTTCAGCGAATCGGTTTTAACCGTGTTCGCTATCCAGAAGCAGAATGGGACTGGTATTCATTCGGCGCCCTTAACTTCCCAGAAGGACACCCCGCCAGAGATGACTGGGAAACATTCTTTATAGATATTGATCCTAGCTCTAAATATGGCCCAATGCTACTCACTCCACATACCTCGAGTGGTCAAATTAGAGAATTAACAACCAATAAACCACCTATAAAGATGTTAAATATAGGCAAATGTTACCGCCGCCAAAGCGATGTCTCACATGTGCCTATGTTTCATCAGTTTGAAGGATTAGCTGTTGATGAAAATCTTTCTATAGTAGATCTAAAAGGTGTTTTAGATTACTTCGTAAAATCCTATTTCGGGGAAAATAGAAAAGCTAGAATCAGACCTTATCATTTCGAGTTTACAGAACCGAGTTTTGAAATCGATGTTTCTTGCGGAGTATGTGATGGCAAGGGCTGCAAGCTCTGCAAAGAAGGTTGGCTAGAGATGGGTGGAGCGGGCATGGTGCATCCTAATGTTTTAAAAAACTCAGGAGTCGATCCGGAAAAATATAATGGTTTCGCATTCGGCTGGGGTGTAGAGAGAGTTTTAATGATGAAAGAAGGTCTAGAAATCGATGACTTAAGACTTTTATATAGCAACAAACTTGAATTTTTGGAACAATTTTAATATGGATAAAAAACCTGAAAGAGATATACCATCAATGGCAGTTGTGTTTAATGAAAAAGGTGAAATACTTTTATCAAGAAGATATAAACCCGGAGATTGGGCACACGAAAAATGGAATTTACCTGGTGGAATAATTGATTATGGGGAAAACCCTAAAGACACTGCGGTAAGGGAGGTTCAAGAAGAAACCGGAATCAATGTACAAATTGATTTTCCATTACCAATAGTGGAATCAAAAGCACTAGTTGATCTCAATACAGATGTTATTGCGATTGCTTATATTGGCTCATATGTTTCAGGAGTGATTGATACAGATAAAGATAGTGGGACATCTGAAGCAGGCTGGTTTAGTGCCGAGAAAATTGATTATGACAATTCCATGCCACTGACCAAAATAATTATTGATAAAGCTCTGGAAATAAGAAATAAATATATACAATGAATATAAAAATACTAGACAGTTGGTTAAGGGAATATTTAGACACAAAGGCAAGCGCTGCTGAAATTGCACGCGAACTTTCTTTAACTAGTGTATCTATTGAGCGCACAGAAAAAGTAGGATCTGACCATGTTTACGACATTGAAGTCACCACTAATAGACCAGACCTTATGAGCCTCGAAGGAATCGCTAAAGAAGCAGCTGCCGTTCTCCCTGAGCAGGGGATTTCAGCTAAATTTATTCCACATAAACTTCCAGAAGTTGAGTCCGCGAATATTTCTTTCCCGATTGAAATCGTAAATGATCCCAAACTTGTAAACAGAATCATGGCCGTAGTAATGGAAGTAGAAATAGGGGATAGCCCAAAAGAAATTAAGGATCGCTTAGAAGCATCAGGAATTCGAAGCTTAAATAATTTAATTGATGTAACAAACTATGTAATGCGTGAAGTGGGACATCCTTGCCACGTTTTCGATTTTGATTTATTAAATACTAAGAAAATCAAAATTAGAGCTGCCAGAAAAGGAGAGGAAGTCACAACTCTCGACGGAAAAACACATAAACTTTTGGGCGGTGACATAATTGCTGAAGATGATAACGGAAGGATAATCGATCTTCTCGGAGTTATGGGAACTCAGAATTCAGTAGTACAGGATAATACAAAACGAATCATGTTTTTCTTAGATAATAATAATCCGCAAGTTATTAGAAAGACCTCCATGAGTCTTGGGATTCGCACAGAAGCAGCAGTTATTAACGAGAAGGGAATTGATCCCGAACTTATGGTTGAGGCTTTTAGGAGGGGCGTTGAACTCTATAAAAGCATTGCCAAAGGAAAGGTGGTCACTAAAACTCTCGATATTTATCCAAATAAATCTAAGCCACGTAAAATAACTGTTTCGAATGAAAAAGTAAATAAAATCATTGGAATTGAGATAGATCCTAAGAAATCTGCAGAAATTCTTGAAAAATTAGGATTTGGAATTAAGTTAAATAAAGATTCGATTGAAGTAGAAGTACCAACCATAAGAACAGCTGAGGTGATGATTGATGAAGATGTTATTGAAGAAATTGCCAGAGTTTATGGTTATCATAAACTTCCAAGTAAAATTCCTGGTTTTATTAGCGCACAAACAGTTCCATTTGCGAATAAATTCTATTTTGAAGAAAAGATAAAAAACGCACTAAAATATTGGGGGTTTACTGAGGTGTATACATATTCACTTGTCTCAGAAGATTTGTTCGTTGGTCCAATCGAAAAAGCACTCAAACTTAAAAATCCATTATCTGAGGATATGGTTTATTTACGTAATAGTCTGGTGCCGAGTCTAATTCAGGCGGCAGAAGAAAATAAATCAAAAGACTCAGTCCAAATATTTGAACTGGCAAATATTTACATCAAGAAAACAAGCGATCTTCCAGAAGAAGTTTCTACTCTTTCAGCGCTAATCAAAAAAAAGAATGTTTCCTTCTATGAAGGGAAGGGGATAGTAGAGCAAATTTTAAATGAGCTGAAGATTAAAAATTATAAATTTAGACAAAGAAAAGATGGGCCAGGCGCAGAAGTTCTGATCGATCAGAAAGTGATCGGATTTATAGAGATATTCAACAATGACACAATAGACTTCGAACTAAACTTCGACGAAATTCTAAAACATGCTAATAATAAGCTGAACTACAAACAGCTAGCTAAATTTCCTCCAGTTGTTGAAGACGTAACATTCGTACTTCCAGAGTCTGTTTCAACAGAAGATGTAATAAATGAAATTCAGCTGCAAAGTTTTTTAATTACAGAGGTAACACTAAAAGATCAATATGAAACTTCCAAAACTTTTCATATTATTTACCAGGCAGAAGATAAGAATTTAACTAATCAAGAAGTGAAAGAAATTAGAGAACAGATTATTAGTGCTATTCAAGAAAAATTTGAAGCTTCAGTAAAATAATTAAGGATTAGGGGTCGGAGTAGGTTCCGATTTATTATCTCCAGTTATATCTCCCGGTGGATGATATGCAGGATCATCTTTATGAAACTGCTCAATCCATGCATCAATTGCCTGCTGCCACCTGTTTACTCCATCAGTTGAAACGGGATCAGACTCTCTAATCCAGTAATAAACTTTGCCATCTTTTTTCTTATATATTGCAGACTCACTAGTAGGCTCTGTTCCTTTAACAAAATATTCAGAGCGCGTAGAACGTCCTTCTGTTGGCATACCACCACCCAAGGAATCCACTTGCACAGCTACAACGCCTTCAGGTTTTTGAAAATCTTCCTTCTTAGCATCTTTCATGGCTGCAAGCATGATTTGTCTCCAGATAGGAGAAGCTCCAGTCACACCTGAAGCAATCGCAGGATTCATAGGCGAATTATCATTATTTCCAACCCAAACGCCTACTACGCGGTTCGGAGTATATCCAATGGTCCAGTTATCACGCTTTTCATCAGTAGTTCCAGTTTTTACAGCTACACCCGGAATATTAAGTGCTGAGCTAGGTCCAAAAGCATCACTTCTGGCGTTATTATCCAAAAGAATGTGAGAAATTAAAAATGATATCTCTTCTGATAAAACTTTCTGGCCATCTTTTGGCTTATATTCATAAAGTACTTTTCCATTATTATCTTTAACTTCAAGAATAGTTACTGGATCATGTCTTACACCTTTGTCTGCAAATACTCCGTAAGCTGTGGTCTCATCCAGGAGGGAAACTTCGCGACCTCCGAGAACGAGAGACAAACCTACGTTTTGCATAGTTTTAGCTGTAGGCTCCCAGTTACTTAAACCCATTTCATAACCCTGCTCCATAACATCTTTAAGACCAACTTTAGCAAGCATTTTAACAGCAGGAATATTTAAAGAATTACCCAATGCAAATCTTACCTGAGTTGGTCCTCGGAATTTGCCGTCATAGTTTACAGGCACATACATTCCTCCTTGTCCGTTAGGGAAATCTGTCTTGACGTCCATCAACATGGTAGCTGGGGTATAGCCCTTTTGAAATGCGGTAGCATAGATAATTGGTTTAAGGGAAGATCCTGGCTGACGATTAGCAATTGCTACATTAAAATTTCCATCATTTTTTACATCAAAATAATCTTTGCTTCCTACCATAGCCAAAACTTGTCCTGTTTTTGGATCTGTTACCACAGCTGCACCATTTCCTACACGATAGCCTTTTAGCTTCTCAATCTCTTCCTTAACTATGTCTTCAGACTTTTTCTGAAGCTTGTAATCAAGCGTAGTCTTTACCTGAAGACCTCCGTTTTCTACTGCTGCTTCGCCAAATTGTGCTGCAAGTTTTTGTTTTACATAAATAACGAAATGTGGTGCCTTCATAGACACTGACTCACGTTGAGTAAATTTCATTTTTTTAATATCTTCAAGCGCTTTTTTCTCTTGTGCTTCTGTAATATATCCTTGTTCACGCATGTTTTTAAGAACAAGCGCAGAACGATTTATGTAATATTTATTTCCTGTAAAGGGTGAGTATGTGCTAGGACTTTGAGGGAGACCTGCAAGAAAAGCAGATTCTGCCAAATTTAAATCTTTAACTTTTTTACCAAAATATGTTTCCGATGCTGCTTCAACACCTATTGCTGTTCCACCATAAGGAACATCATTCAGATACATTTCTAAAATTTCGTCTTTTGAATATCTTTTATCAACTTGTACTGCTAAAACTAATTCTTTAACTTTACGAGGAAGGGAACGCTCGCTTGTAAGCAAAACGTTTTTAACTAACTGCTGAGTTATCGTAGAGCCTCCAGTTACACGCCTGCGAATAATAGGATCAATAATCAGTCCGCGAATGTAACCAGTCACTGAAAAACCATTATTTTTATAAAAATTCTTATCTTCTGTTGAAATTGTAGCCTCTTGAAGGTATTTAGGAATTTCATCAAGCTTCACATAGCTTCTGTTAACATCTTCATAAACTGAGTAGAGAGGTTCACCGTTTCTATCAAAAATTCGTGTAGAATTTTCTGCCTGAGCTTCTACTAATTTTCCTGGTTCAGGAAGATCACGACTAAACCAGATAAATACACCAACCATCATAATTATTCCAGCAATAAGGGCAAATAGAGCATATTTAGCTAATTTTGAATAAAGAACTACGCCTCCGTCTTTGCCGCCGGTAATTTTGGGGAAACTTATTGGAAAACGGCTCGGCCTCCTAGACTTAAGTCTGGTTCGACGCCGCCTGCTTCTTGATCCGTAATCGATCATTTTGTGCTTATATTATACCAAAAATAGACACTTATATGCTATACTGAGGCAATATGAGTGATCTTTTAACTAGAGGGGTCTCGAACATAATTCCTGGCAAAAACGAGCTTGAAAAAGCTCTATCTTCAGAAAAAAAACTCAATATCTATCTGGGAATTGACCCCACAGCAACGAAAATCCACTTAGGTCATGCAGTCGTACTCAGAAAACTTCAAGAATTTGCAGAGCAAGGACACAAAATTACTTTTTTAATAGGAGACTTTACTGCGCTCATCGGTGACACTTCCGATAAAGATTCGGAGCGCCCTTCACTTTCAAGTGCTGAAGTTAAAGAAAATTTTGAAACCTACAAAGAACAAGCATCTAAAATCCTGGATTTTTCAAAAATTACAGTTAAATTTAACTCTGAATGGCTTTCTAAACTCACTTTTGAAGAAATTATTAAACTGTGCCAAATTTTCTCCGTAGGAGATTTCGTAAGTCGAGAGCTAATTAAAAAAAGACTTAGTGAAGGAAAAAGGGTAGGGCTTCATGAATTTATGTATCCTGTAATGCAAGGCTATGATTCTTATTTTATGGACACAGATCTTCAGCTAGGTGGAGCTGATCAAGTCTTTAACATGCAAGCAGGTCGCACACTTCAAAAAGTTCTCCGAAATAAAGAAAGTTTTGTGCTTTGCACCGATTATCTTCTCGGTACAGATGGAAGAAAGATGAGTAAATCATGGGGAAATGCAATCTGGATCACAGACGCACCATTTGAGATGTTTAGAAAAATCATGAGTATTAATGATGATTTAATCAAGCAATATTATTTGCTTGGCACTAATATTTCTGAAGATCAAATTCCTTCAGATATCGAAATGTCACAAGATCCCATGTTAGTTAAGAAAAAGCTGGCTCATGAAATAGTTAAAGAGTTACATAGCGAAAAAGACGCTGACGAAGCGCTTTCTAAATTTGAAAAGGTCGTACAGAATAAAGAACTACCCGATGACATTGGAGAATTAAATGTAACAGAAGACACTGTCATCGATGAAGAATTTTTAGTTAACAATTCTTTCGCAGAATCCAAGTCTGAAGCGAAAAGACTTTTTATTCAAAATGCAGTGGCGCTTGATTCAGAGAAAATTAAATCAGGTGAGGGTTTCGCGGGAAATTCTGGCGAAGAGCTAGTTCTCAAAGTGGGTAAAAGAATGGTAAAATTGAAAGTATATTAACAATTTATGAATGATTTAAGTAAAAAACATAAAATTATTTTTCTAATTGTCTTCGGACTTATCGTAGTATCATTAATCGCTGCCTCCGTTCTTCCATTAGTAATGTATTAAAATGCCAAGTCTAAAATCCAGTATCCGCGCAGAAGGAGGTATTTATAAACGCTACGCATCTTTTTTAGAAAAGTTGGGAATAGTAAAATTTGAAGATTTTCTTTTCCATATTCCTTTCCGCTATGACGATTATTCAATAATTTCAGATATTGCGAAATTACAACCTGGGGAGACGGTAACCATTCATGGGACAGTAGAGGATATTAAAAACCAATACACCAGAAGTCACTTTACGATCCAAAGAGCCAAAGTTAAAGATGAGACTGGAGTGCTGGAGCTTGTTTGGTTTAATCAGCCATATCTTACTCGTGCCATTTCTATCGGAGACAAAGTAGCTATATCAGGTAAAGTCGAAGGCGTCCCCGGAAAAATTCAAATTAAAAATCCAGACTATGAAGTAGGTGAGTCAAATTTTATTCATACTGGAAGGTTAGTACCAATTTATAACGAAACCCGAGGAGTTTCTTCTAAATGGATCAGACGACAAATTTGGAAACTTATAAATGAAAACGTTAAGGAACTAGATGACTACATTCCAAATGAGATTTTATTATCGAACAAATTAGAAAATCTTAAAGATGCAATCACAAAAATTCATTTTCCAGAAAACTTAGATGAAGTAGAAAATTCTAAAAAACGTTTATCTTTTGATGAATTCTTTCTTCTTCAGCTAGCAGCCAACTCTAGAAAAAGAGAGTGGAAGAAAAAACTTAAAGCCTCAAAATTCGAAATAAACAAATACGCAAAGAAAATTGAAAAACTTAAAAAATCCTTGCCCTTTAAATTAACTAATGCTCAAGAAAGAGCAATTGACGAAATTTACGCCGATATGTCTTCCGACAAACCTATGAATAGACTTCTAGAAGGAGACGTGGGATCCGGGAAAACAGTGGTAGCTGCTTTATCAATGTACTTAGCATATCTGAATGGCTTTCAATCAGTAATCATGGCTCCTACTGAAATTCTAGCTGGGCAGCATTATAAAACAATTCGTTCAATTCTTGAACCGACAAACGTAAAGGTTGCACTTGCCACAGGCAGTAAAAAAGAAAATACAGAGGACTTCGATATTCTTATCGGAACTCATGCAGTAATTCAGAAAAAAATTAAATATAAAAAACTCGGACTCGTAATAATCGATGAGCAGCAGCGCTTCGGAGTAGAGCAGCGTGCCATCCTAAGAGACAAAGGTAAAAACCCGCATCTTCTTACCATGACTGCAACACCGATACCGAGAACTATTGCACTTACTATGTATGGAGATTTGGATCTTTCCATTCTTGATGAACTGCCCAAAGGCAGGAAAGAAATAAAAACTTGGATAGTGCCAAATATTAAAAGGGCCAATGCCTATGAGTGGATTAAAAAACAAATTGATGAAAATAAAAGTCAGATGTTTATCGTCTGTCCATTTATCGAAGAGTCTGAAACTATGCAGGGCGTAAAAGCTGCTAAAAAAGAGTTCGAAACACTTCAGAAAAAAGTTTTTAAAGATTACAAATTAAATTTATTACATGGAAAAATAAAGGCCAAAGAAAAAGATCAAATACTGGCTGATTTTAAAGATCAGAAGTTTGATGTCTTAGTCGCAACACCGGTAGTCGAGGTGGGAATCGATATTCCCAATGCAGATATAATCATAATAGAAACCTCCGAAAGATTTGGTTTGTCACAGCTTCATCAACTCCGAGGCAGAGTAGGACGAAATAATAGGCAAGCATACTGTTTACTTTTTACTGATTCAGAAAATACAGAAACTAATTCCAGACTTAAAGCTATGGAAAAAACTAACATAGGTGCTGAGCTGGCAGAACTAGATCTCAAAATCCGCGGAGCAGGTGAGATTTATGGAACTAATCAATCAGGTCGTGGATTTCTTAAAATCGCACAATTCTCAGATTTTGAACTGATTCAGCAAACTAAAAAAACTGCAGAAAAATATATCGAAGAAATTGATGAATTTCCTGCACTTAAAAGTAAAGTAGAAGAAATTAACGTAAAACTCGTTTCTCCAGATTAGCCTTGACAAACTACAGGTCCAAATGAGATACTCCGCGCATGGAAACGCTTAGAACAGCTGGGGCAATCAGACACGCTGAGTCTCTTTTTAATCTTGAAAGACAAATGAGTGCAAACAATGGATTAAGAAAAGATTTTCGCGCATTATTTGATATTGAATTTCTAGATGGCAAAGGACACTTTTCACCTCAAACAATTGAGCTTGCAGAAGAATTAAGCGCCGCTCATGAAGCTAAAGACGATCCAACGACCCCTCTCGCACCTGGTGCAGAAAAAACGGCTGAACTCGCAGCTAAAGGTCTAAGTGAAAGAATGGGTGTTCCGACTGTAATTTATACATCACCATACAAAAGAACCCTCGATACTCTAGACGCAATGACTGGGGGTTGGCCAGAATTAACAAAAGTAAGAGTTGTTAAAAAAGATTTGTTAAAAGAACAAGAACATGGCAAAGTTCTAACTCTTCCAGATTGGAGAGTGCTAATGGTATTAGATCCCGAAGCGTTAAAAGTCAGATCTGCAGTCTCAGAATACTATTACAGATACCCAGGTGGGGAAAGTAAATCAGATGTAAGAATCAGAGCAGGACAAATGCTAACTGAAGCAAGTCTTAAACATCCAAGAGGGGAAGTAATTTTCGTGACACATCATGTCACAACCCTTGGTCTTTGTGCCGAAGTTGAGGGTTGGGATGAAGAAGAATTCCTTGCTAGAGACAAACATAATAAACCAAAGAATGCTAGTGTAACTATATTTAGAAGCAGTGCGAATAGGGGAGGAGATCTTGCTCTTGATCCCGCAGAATATAACATGGTCTTCTGGAAATAACTTCAATATTGCTAATAGGCACAAAATAAAGTAAAATACGCATATGGCTGGAGAACCAAAACGAAGACATTCTAGACAACGAAAAGGCAAAAGAAGAGCAAGTATTAGCTTGGCTATTCCTAATGCTGTAATTTGTCCTAACTGCAATCAGATGACACTTCCACACACAGTTTGCAAAAACTGTGGTTATTACAAAGGAACTGAAGTTATTAATACAGCAAAAAGTGCAGCAACTCCTGCAACTGAATAATGAAAACGGCACTTGATCCGCGCCACAAAAAAAGACAAAATATCGTTGAAGACTTATTTAAAGTCGAATTTCACACCCAACCAATCTCTTCACCTGCTAAAGAAATATTAGAACATAAAGATTTTCTTGATGAGCAAATAAAAGTATCCGCACCTGAGTTTCCAATTGATAAAATTAATAAGGTAGACTTAGCAATTCTGAGACTCGCGATTTATGAGCTTTTAATTTCTAAAAAAGAACCTCCAAAAGTAATTGTCGATGAAGCGATTGAGCTTGCTAAAGAATATGGAGGAGAAAATAGCCCTGCCTTCATAAATGGAGCACTCGGGCAGGTAATTAAAAATGACGAAACTTCCAGCAATTAAAAATAAAAAACTTTTAGAAGAAGCTCTTACTCATAGATCATTTCTAAATGAGTCCAAAGAAAAAATTCCTTCAAACGAAAGGCTAGAATTCCTAGGAGACAGCATCCTTTCATTTATTGTCTCGACTTATCTTTTCAAGGAGTACGTTGATTTTAATGAAGGAAAACTCACCAACCTTCGATCTCTCCTCGTTAACACTAAAATGCTCGCTCTTCTGGCTAAAGACTGTGATCTAGGATCGAAACTTAGGCTTTCCAAAGGAGAGGAAGAATCAGGCGGAAGAAATAATCCAAGCCTTTTAGCTGATTCATTTGAAGCCTTCATCGGCGCACTTTTCCTTGATCAGGGTATTGATGCAGTCAAAAAGTTTATTGACTCTACTGTTATTCCTCAGGCTAAAGAATTTTTAGAAAATAATTCCCTTAAAGACCCAAAGAGCAAACTACAGGAATATGTACAGTCTAAAAAGCAGTCTTCACCGCTTTATAAGGTCTTGCTTGAAGAAGGACCAGCTCATGCTAGAAAATTCACGATTGGAGTATATGTTAATGATGAGCTAATCGGAGAAGGGGAAGGCAAATCCAAACAAAGCGCAGAAGAAGCAGCTGCAGAATCCGCTCTTAAGAAAATAGAAGATAAGACTATTCAATAGGCCTATAATATTGACTGCCACCCCCTTTTGTGCTATGATGCACAGATGAAAGAGAGTCTAAGATCTTTTGCACTCGCTGCGGCTTTAACTTCAAGCATAAGTTCTCCAGCATTCGCAGAAGAACCTCCATTAATTTCCCAAGAAACTCCCAGCATCAATCCAGTCACCCTACAAACTCCAGAAATTTCTCCAACAACTGAAGCGAAAACTAAAATAAAACCTAATATTGTAGTAATTATGCTTGATGATATAAATCCAATAGACGGAAGGCTTTTTACAAAAGATCTTCTTCCTACAGTTTATGCCACGTTCGAAGAGCAGGGAATTGAGTTTACCCAGTACTACGGAGAAACCCCACTATGTTGCCCTGGAAGAGCCAACTTTCTTACTGGTCAACATACGCAAAATCATGGTGTCTTGGACAATATGGGTAGATATCCTAAAAAATTTGATGATAGTGAAACAATTGCCACCACGCTGCAAGATGCAGGATATTCGACAATGATAGTTGGAAAATATTTAAATGGTTTTAAAAATTTTGAAGATAAAACTCCACAAGGCTGGACGTATCAAGCAATTCCAAATCTTTATAATGTGGGCCCTGGATATAATTATGAATTAATTACCAGAAGTGGAGTAGAATATTATGGAAACCAACCTCAAGATTTTGCTACGGATGTTTATGCACAAAAAACAGCTGAATTTATAACGGATTCTGATCCCAATAAACCAATTTTTGCTTATATTTCACCTTTATCCTCACATGCACCGATGACACCAGCCCCACGACATCTTAATAATGAAAAATGTGAACAAATTGATCCATGGATTATGCCATTTGGTTTTATTGACGAAGATGATCCTGATTTTATTAATCAATCAATTAGGGATAAAGAAAAATTAGGGTATGATTTAGTTAATGTTTGCAAAAGCTTACTTTCAACCGATGATTTATTAAAAACAGTTCTTGATGCTCTTGAGAAAAGCGGAAGATTGGAGAATACGATGCTAGTATTTACTGCTGATAACGGAATGGCTTGGGGTGACCATGGCTTAATTTACAAAGACAATCCATACGCTACGCATTTGCCGCTATTTATTAATTGGGAAGGAGTAACTCCAAGCGAACCAATTAAATATAATGATTTAATTTCTAATATAGATCTAGCTCCCACACTGGCAGATGCAGCCGGGGTAGAGATGGGTCCATATTCAAATGGACAAAGATCAGCTGATGGTATAAGTTTTTTAGATGTACTATCATATCCACGAAATGATCCCAACTTTGATAATTCCCGAAATTTTATACTAGAATCCTCTCCAAAAGGAACAAAGCTTATTCCAGCTTGGTGGGCTATTCGAACAACAGCAGCATCTTCTCTGGGAAATTATCACTTTATTTCCTATGAAACTGGAGAAATTCAGTTATATGATCTTAAAACTGACCCTAACCAATTAAACAATATTGCTTACGAACATCAAAACAAAAAGCTTGTAAGAAAGTTAAAATTTGAGCTAAAAAAGCTAAAAAAGAACTTTAAACCTGAGGCTTGAGAACACAAGCTTTAAATGGTATAATTTATGCCTATGGCAGTAGTAATTAGACTTTCCAGAACAGGAAAAAAAGGCGAAAGAAAATTTAGAATTGTTGTTAAAGAAAAAAGATCTAAAAGAGACGGCGATTCAATTGAAACACTAGGATCCTTTGAAAAAGGAGCCGAAAATGGTGCTCAAAATCTAAAAAGAGATAGATATAATTATTGGCTTTCAGTGGGCGCTAGACCTAGTGCTACCGTAGAGGCTATCTTCAAAAACTAATGAAAAACACACTTGATCTCATTATTAAAGGAATTGTCGATAACACAGATGAAGTGGAAATTACTGAAGAAGAAAATGATGGAGTTGTAAACCTTACTGTTAAAGTTAATCCTGATGAAATGGGAAAAGTAATAGGCAAAGAGGGAAAAGTAATCCGAGCTATTAGAAATGTATTAAGAATCCAGGCTATGAAAGAAAATAAGAAAATCTTTATAAATCTTGCTGAAGTTTAAACCTCAAAACTTCCAATAAAATGAAAATAACAATTCTTACGTTATTTCCGCACATGTTTCAAGGTCCTTTTGATTATTCCATTATAAAAAATGCAATGGCTCAAAATGCTGTGCAAATAAATTATGTAGATATAAGAGATTTCGGAATTGGAAAACACAAAACTGTTGATGATACTCCGTACGGTGGGGGGAAAGGCATGATTCTAAAAGTAGATGTTTTAAAAGCAGCTCTTGATTCAATTTTTGATAAAAATCTCCCTAAAGATGAACAGAAATCTTTTCTAATGTCAGCCAAAGGTGAAATTTTCAATCAAACTCAAGCAAAAGATTTATCTAAATTAAAACATTTAATTTTAATTTGTGGTCACTATGAAGGAGTAGATGAAAGAATTACAAATTATATCGATGGAGAAATTTCAATCGGAGAATTCGTATTAACTGGTGGAGAATTACCAGCCATGATAATAGTTGATGCCGTAACACGTCTTCTCCCGAATGTGCTTGGTGAAGAGGTAACTGAAAATGAATCTCATTCTGCTAAGACTAAACTAGAACACCCCCAGTACACTCGCCCTGATGAATTCGATGGAAACAGTGTCCCAGAAGTTCTAAGATCTGGAAATCATAAGCTTATTAATAATTGGAAAAAAGAAAACTCCAGAAATGGCTAAAAAGGAGACCCTGAATTAATTTCGCCTGATTCACTCGCCGGAACTACAATAATATCACTCAGTCCTTCTGCTGGAACCTTCCAGTTAGTGATTATTTCAAATACATCTTTTTCTTGAATATTTTTATCGCGAATTAATTCCCCTGTACTAACTTCAGCAGACGGAAGTGGTTTATAGAAAAAGTTGATAAGCAATAGTGAGCTACCGTTGGAATATGAAACATTAGAAATCTCAGACACTGGAACTGTTTCATAAAGCGCTTTCATAAAAGTTAATAGCTGATTATAATCTCCATTTATATTCACTTGAATCGCAATGGACGGTATACCTCCTGCCGCCAAGCTAGTTTTATTAAGCGTTCCGCTCCCAATTAAAAATCTGTAACTTTGAATTGTCGTGCTAGAGCTTTCCGCTGCAGAGGAAACTGCGTTAATCATTGATGTATAGTCTTTATCTACGGGCAGCGCTTTAGTCGCTAAGATGAGATCTGTATTCAAGTCGGCTGAATTAACACTTCCTGCATAATTTCTTGCAGCCACAAACTCATCTAATTTTTTTTCTTCAGTATTTACTTCTGTTCTTGTTTTTGGAAAAGCTAATATCTGAGGAAGCAGAACGAATAAAAATAACGCAATGGAAATAATAATGGCTAAGCTGGGAAAGAGATAGTCTTTATGTTCATCTATAAAACCTTTAAATGATTCTCTGCTTATTTCTTGATTAAAATTAATTTTATTCATGGTTAAAATGTCATCCCCACGCTCATGCTGTATTCAGATGACTGGGCTGTTAATGTCGCTAGCTTAACGTCTGACATTCCTTCTTCGTCTGCGATTTTTAAAACTTGATTTAAATATTCATTTAAACTAAGTAGAGAGGTGGAAGTGATTGTCATCGAAAGCTTTCCGTTTTCCATAGAAAAGCCCTGGATCGTAACACCCGAAGGAACATCACTAAAAAATTTTTCGACTGTAGTTTGATAATTAGTCCTCTCGCTGACTATACTTTTTATATCATCCAGCCGAAGATTTAGAAAAATTATCTTAACGATGTTGTCGTTATAAATACTTAAATTATTCATTACTGAATTTTGCTTCTGCTTTACAGAGTTTACTGAATATCTAAGATTAATAATAAAAATAAGTATTGAAAAAACTGAAACAATAAACAAAAGAAGATAGGAAATAGTCCTAATTCTTTTCAGCCTAGATTTTTCTTTCGAAGAGGAATCTTTATTTGTGACTAAATTAATTTCATTGTACATATTCCTTAAGAGCTAGCCCCGTAGCAATTGTGTAATCTGGGCCGTTGTCTAAAATCTCTTTAGGAATATTTCCAGTAAAAAGAGCCTTCCAAGGGTTAGCTGTAACGGTCTCAATACCACAATTTTGCGCAAAATAAGCATCGATTCCAGGAAGCTTAGCAGTTCCGCCTGAAAGAATTATCTGTTCAATCTTACTATCTTTATATTTTTGAGAATAGAACACAACTGCTTTTTTAATTTCTGCTAAAATCGAGGAAACAATAGGTAACGTCGCCTTACCAATTCGCTGACCAAGAGGACTATTTAAGATTCCATAGGTTCTTTTATATTCTTCAGCCTGCATATGAGATAAACCAAAATCTGCTGAAATTGCACGATTTATAGCCATGCCACCGATTGGAAGAGTGTAGGTAAAAATGAGAGTAGGGCCTACGACAATTGCCAGAGAAGTACTAACTGCGCCGATGTTTACAATTAATGTAGGGACAGGACCTGCAGCATTGGGAACTGAAGTTAGCGCACGAACCGTAGAGAGAATTTCTGTTTCCATATTATTAACAGTAAGACCTGCCATCTCTACTACTTTTTGATATTTCTTGACTACTACCGTAGGCGCACCCACCATTAAAACCTCCATTTTTTCAGAAGCAATTGGCTTAAGAGGTTTTTTTAAAATACTCCAAGCGAGTGAAACATTGGCTAAAGGGATCGGAATATATTGCTCAGCTTCCCAGTAGATAGCGGAGGCAAGCTCTCTGTCTGAGAGATAAGGCATTTCCACAACTTTGGTGTACACTTGATTTTCAGGAAGAGCGATATTTACATGCTTATTCGAAATTCCCGCATCAGTTACCGTTTTTTTAATGGCTTGAGCCATATCTTCTTCGTCAATTGGAGATTCTGAAAGCATTCCTTTGGGTGGGGTGGGCGAGATAATACAAGCCGAGAGAGAAAAACCCTCTTTGCTTTGTACAATCTCAACTGCTTTTATAGTTGAGGCACCAATATCGAGTCCAAATGATTTTTTGTTCATGTTGAAGGAACGAATAATCCATATGTGAAGAATTCATTCGGCAGCTTAGGATATCCTTGGAATACTCTGACTTTTCGGCTCGCATTTCCAGCTGTTCCAGTTGACTCTATGATACTTCCTTGAGATGGAAGATCCTGAGGGATATTTCCAGAAGTATAACCTCTTACAGCTATTCTGGTATCTGCATAGAGAGGAGTAACACGCGCCACAATACCGGTCGTAACAGATATTGTAACTGAGTGATTAAAGTCTTCACCCAGAATTGTAGTTTTTGCATTATCGGTAACAGCACTAAATCCTGTCGATGTCTGGCGAGATGAACATGGATCATAAGCATAACGAATGGTAGTCGGGCTTGTCGATGATCCAGTTAGCAAATAAATTTCAATTGCTGTGCTGTTAACAGAACCGCCATCACAGGCAGTGGAATCTGAATCGTCCGACCAATATATTTTGAGATTTCCTGACCATTGGTTAGCATAAGTAGAATAGGTTGATAACCAAATATCCACCCCGTCATCCTGATCGACCACATTACCGCCATTAATAAGGATTTCTTGACCTGCTACGCTTTTGGTAGTAGCGCTTACGTTAGAACTATTATTAAATGAGACATTCAGAGAAGCCTGAGGATTAGATACTAACTGTTCGACTCCTGCTTCTGCAGCTGAGAGCGCTTTTTGAGAATCAGCTTCATCATTAGTGATTCTGGAATTAGTAACTGTTCTTGAAACAGCAGCTAAACCCACTGTCAAGGAAATTACTGCAGCTAGCACAACCACCAAAAGGATTTGGCCTTTTTCACTGCTTTTTGGTAAAAACTCCATACATTAAGACTAACAATAATGAGCCTAAACTGTCAATTATTGGTTTAAATTTCGCATTTTTATTTTTTTAGAAAAAGAGTCAATGTTGGCTGATTGATCAGGCAAACTAGATAAAGACCTAGATAAATCAAAGCTTATTCCGATAGTGGGAGAGTCTACAGATGTGGCCTGTGAGCAAGTCAGCTCACAGTTTTCCAAAACTAGCCTTCCCTCGTCTACTAGAGGCTGATTATCGAGCGTCAATCCATCTTCAGCATTACAGCTAAGAGTTCTGGAAACTCCATCAGTGGTGAAAAGCAGCGAATTAAATGTAACGTCGCCATCATCGCTAGAAACTACACAGCTGGTTACCGTATCGCCTGAGGAATCCACCACACCATTAAAGCTATCTGCATATTGAATCATTTTTCCCGCTTGAGACAAAGCGCTGTTACCACTCTGGCGAACCTCTTCATCCACGATAGTTTTCGATGCGCCTCTAAAACTAGCTGTGATTATAGCAACCACGATCGTAGCAGAAGTAATAATTATAGAAATTGAAACCAAAAGTTCAATTAATGTAAATCCACGTGACTTATTCATGATGAAATAACGTTCGTATCATAAAAACAGGTATTTAATTCCACCGACCTACAGTAGCTTCCATCTGAACACTTCGAATCGCTCCAATATACAATTGAGGAAGCAAATATTCCGCTCCCCGCACATTTAACATCGTTTTGAGGATTTCTTCCTCCAGGCGTCGTAGCAGGAGCAGGATTATAATGAATGAACACTTTTCTTAAATATTTTCCATTAGCCACATTTCCCGAAGTACAATTCGAAAGAGTAGAGTCTGGTAGTGCATTATCATCATCGGAAAGACAATAATAATTGTTTTCAATAGGTGTTTTTAATGAATATGTAGTCGTAAAACTTGTAAAGTCCTCGCTTTTAAGATCTCTTAATAAGTCCAAGCCTTCCTCTGCATAGTCTAGAGCAAACGCCCTGTCATTTGAAGCCTGAGAATTATTAACAGAAGAAATGACTGCTGCCACGACTGCTGTTATTATAATCGTCACCAACGCAAGCGACATAATCGCTTCTACGAGGGTTGATCCTTTTTCATTTTGTCTCATCTTAATATTGCTCCTGCAGTGGCCACTACTATAGTTCTAGTTAAGCTTCCATTTGACAGATTCATTGTATATTCATCTGAAACAAGTGCGTTGGGCGTTTCGAACATAAAATTCTCTGTTGGGACCATGTCTAGACTAGTGTCCGCTGACAGATAAGCAGTTCTGATGGCCGTAGTCGTCCAGGAGGAGGGCGTCTCAGAATCTGTACCACAAACAATGCTCAAGGTGTAAGGAATAGGATTCGCTGCTGAATCTAACGTAACTTTATAGCCAATCAAATTCGTTGAGGCACAATTTCCGCCCAACTTAACTTGAGAAAGCGTATTTGATTTGGCTTCATAGATCGTGTTCACAAAATTATCGACTGAACTTTCAAAGTCTCTAGAATTACTAAACTGACTAATAGCTACAAATCCAAAGGTAGAAATAACTGAAATAATCCCAATGACTAAAACTAATTCGATGATTGTAAACCCTTTTTGTATTTTTAAGGCAGTCTTTTTCATTACTGATTTACAACTCCAAAGTATGCGGACGTACCACTAGGACAACTAAGCGCGCCTATGATAGTAGTGTTAGGTGATGCAGGAACTGTTGAACCAGAGAGCTTATCAGAATCATTAGCATTCTCTAAGCAGGAATAAAGTGTGTAGGCACTTCCTGTGGTAGAAGAGTAGTAATAATTTGCTTTGGTTTTAGGATCAGTAGGAATACTTTGAATATAAGTCTTAGTTGGGTCTGTTGGACATGAGCCATCAGACTCAAGCTGAACAAGCATATATGGAGTAGATGATGGGCAGTTCGCTGCCACTGTACCCGATACAACTGGATAAGAACCTTGATCTGCTCGATAAATCTCAAGCGCTAGTTGGATATTTTTAAGATCAGATTTACGATCAGCGTCCCTTGATCTTTTCAATTGAAGGCCTGGATTTATGAGAGCAGCCGTAGCAATTGTCAAAATTCCAACAATCCCGATTACGACTATTAGCTCGACAAAAGTAAAGCCTAAAGAATTTTTTCTACTATTTCTAAAATTTGGTTTGAAAAAAACATTACTACTAAACATCCTAGAGCTAAAAAAGGACCAAATGGAATAGAGGATTTCATCTTTTTTTTCTTCCATAAAATAAGTATGGAGCCAATGACTGCTCCTGTCAAGAATGCCACATATAAAACAAATATTGTGCCAGGAAATCCAAAGATTAACCCAATAAGAAGCGCAAATTTTACATCCCCAAAACCCATACCTCGCTTCTTAGTCAGTAGAAAAAGCAGATAGAAAAATCCAAAAGCCAATAATCCACTTAAAATATGTATTAAAAGATTTTGATTACTTAAAATTATAAAAATTATTGTGATAGGAAGGGACGGAAAAATAATTTTATCGGGAATAATCCCATATTTTAAATCTGTAATAAAAATCGAAATGAAAATTGAGACAAAGAAAAAGTAAAAGGGCAATAAATAAATGGGGAATATTAATGCAGAGTATAAAAATAATAATCCTGTTAAAATTTCAACCAATGGATATTGGTAGGAAAGGGGAGACTTACAATATCTACATTTACCCTTACTCAAAGCAAAAGAAATAATGGGAATCAAATCAATCCATCGAAGTGTTTTATTGCAGCTTTCACAGTGCGATCTGCCTGTAAGTATTTCTCCGCGGGGAATACGATCAATTACTACATTTAAGAAACTACCTATTAGAGTTCCCAAAATAAATACAAAAAAAACCATCTCTGGCTTTAGTATATCAAGAATTTAAGAGAGCTTACGGAGCAGTGCAAGCATCAGAGCCTAAGTGACCATTTACTCCATTTGACTTCCAGCAGAAATATCCAACAGCTCCTGAAGTAGCAGATTCAAATCCAATACCAACACCATTAGCACTTACAGTAAATATTAAATTTTGACCATCAGGACCCTTGGGAATTGCTTGAAGATCGCCTGAAGTTACGAGCGCATTCCAAGAAGCTGGCCAAGAACCAACATTTGCATAATATGCTTGAACTGAGGCTGAAGCTTGATCTACTGCACCTTTTGCAGTTGCATCTTTAGCAGCATTAAATCTAGCAACTGGATTAATAGCCACGAGAGCGCCAACCATGAGAATACCGAGGATACCAATAACAACAAGCAGCTCTACTAAAGTAAAACCTTTTTGATTTACGGGCAGTGTTTTCATGTATATATCTATTTACACATATCTAAAAATGTCTGTCAATAGGCAAATTAGCCTCGTATTTAACCAATTGCAGACAATAAATTGTAAATCGGCGAAATAACTGAGAAAACTAAAAACCCAACACCCACACCAAGCACAACCATAATTATTGGCTCCATTGCAGTTGTTAATCCTTTTACGGATTGATCCACCTCTTCTTCAAAATATTCTGAAGCCTTCATTAAATTCTCATCAACCTTTCCAGTCTCTTCTCCTACCTTAACGAGCTGTATTAAAATACTAGGGAAAATAGGATAATACGTCATTGCTTCACCCACAGGAATACCTTTCTCAACTCGCTTAGCAATCTCGCTTATCGCATTTTCATAAATAACGTTTCCCGTTACTCCAGCGCTTTGATTTAGCGCATCCACTACTAATGTTCCAGTGCCCACAAGGAGCCCAAACGTTCTGGAAAATTCAGCAAGAATTGTTTGTTTTATTATTTTGCCAAAGAGGGGAACTCTGAGTAAAAATTTATCCCACGTTTCTCTTCCTTTAATAGTTTTTTTCCATCTTGAAAAAGCGTAAAACGAAATAGCAATTATACCTATTATTAGCGGCCATACCTTCCCTATAAAACTTGAAATAAAAATAACAACTTTAGTTATTAGAGGAAGTTCAACATTTAAACTCACGTAAAGCTTGCTTAACTGTGGTATTACGAAAATAAACATTAATAGTATAACTACAAACATTAAAGTTAAAACCACAGCGGGATACATGAGCGCAGATTTTACTTTACTTTTTAATTTTTGCTGTTTTTCTAGATTATTAGCTAAACGTAAAAAAATCTGATCAAGAAGACCAGACGACTCACCAGCCTTAACCAGCGACACATAAACTGGAGGAAAAATCTCAGGATACTTCGCAATAGAATCTGAAAAAGACGTACCCTCTTGAAGGTCAAGAAGAATTCCACCTAAAGTTTCCCTAAGAGTATTATTCGGAGTCTGGTCCTTTAGAATCTCCAGTGCTTTAATAAGAGTAAGTCCTGAAGCTAACATTGAAGAAATTTGTCTAGTAAAGAGAACGAGATCTTTAGTTTTTACTTTCTTAGAAAAAGGGAGCTTTTTAACAAAGTCTGACTTTTTTTCTTTAGAAATAGTGACCGGCGTTAGACCACGCTGTCTCAAGTATGATGCTGCTTCACTCAAATCATTCGATTCCACTGACCCACGAATTACTTTTCCTTCATTACTTATTGCTTTATATCGGAGTCTCATATTATGTCGTCATTCTGAGCAAATCCTCAGGACGCGAAGAATAATTCTTAGCTGTTTCTAAGCTCACGACACCTTCTAATACCAGCTGGGACAATGACTGATCTAGGCTTATCATCCCTGCTTTTTGTGATGTTTCAATAATAGAGTCAATTAAATGAGTTTTTCCATCTCGAATGTTACTAGATACTGCATTATTTCCAAGCATGACCTCAACAGCCGGAACTCTACCGCCATTTATTTGAGGAAGTAGTCGCTGAGAAACAATACCCTTAAGTGTCGCTGCCAACTGAATTCTAATCTGCGGTTGCTGCGGTGCAGGAAAGGAATCAATGATACGATCAATTGTTTGAGATGCTGAATTTGTGTGTAGGGTAGAGAAGACTAAATGTCCTGTTTCAGCGATTGTAATAGCCGAAGCAATTGTTTCAGGATCTCGCATTTCACCAATCAAAACCACATCAGGATCTTCTCTCAGAGCAGAACGCAAAGCATAATTCCAAGAATGCGAGTCTTGCCCCATTTCTCTTTGAGACACAATACTTTTTCCCTGTGGATAAATGTACTCAATCGGATCCTCCACGGTTAAAATATGTGCAGATTTATTCATATTTATTTGGTTGATTATGGCTGCAAGAGTTGTAGATTTTCCTTGACCAGTTGGCCCAGCAACTAAAATAAATCCTTGCTTCATTTCTGCAAACGAACTAAGAACTTTAGGAAGCCTTAATTCTTCAATTGTTTTAATATTTGGCTCCAAATAGCGAAAGGCACCTGACAAATATCCTCTTTGGTAATAGACATTCGCACGGAACCTTCCGTCGTTGCCATAAGCCCCACCTCCAATTCCAAAAGAAAAATCCAATTCTTTATTGGCAATTAGTAGCTCTTTTTGGTCAGGCTTAAGAAGAGAGAAAATCATCTCTTCCATATCACTTCCCTCAACTACAGGAAAACGATTTAAAATATTCAGGGTTCCATCAATTCTTATTGACGGTGGAATTCCCACCAATAAATGCAAATCAGACGCTTTATTTTGCACCACTAATTCCAATAATTCTTTAATTTTTCCGTTCATTTCCATATTAATCTTGAGCGACTCTTAGAACTTCTTCGACTGTAGTAACTCCCGCAATTGCTTTAAGAAAACCATCCTGCTTCAATGTAACCATTCCTTCAGCTATCGCTTCTTGCTCAAGAGAGTTACTATCAGACCTTCTAAGAACTAAGTCAGCAAGCTTGGGAGTTACAGGTAACACTTCAAAAATACCAATTCTTCCAATATAACCTGAGTTACCACATTCCTCACATCCATTACCTTTATAAAGTTGAATTTGACCTGTAGGCATTAAATGCCCAAGTACTTTTTTAATTTCTTCAATCACTTCAGGGGCAGGAGAATAAGATGCTTTACATTTAGGACAAATTCTTCTAACAATTCTTTGACCAACTAGCGCATTAATGGTTGAGGCTAAAAGAAAAGTTTCTGCGCCTAGATCTAATAGACGAGGCAGTGCTCCCGCTGCATTTGAAGTATGAAGGGTAGAGAAGACTAAATGTCCAGTTAAAGCGGCCTGGATAGCAAGCTCTGTAGTTTCTTTATCACGAATTTCTCCGACTAGAATAATGTTAGGATCTTGTCTGAGGAAAGCGCGAAGTCCAGTTGCAAATGTTAGTCCAACAGCGGGATTGATCTGCACCTGATTAACACCTAACATCTCATATTCGACAGGATCTTCCAAAGTCATAATATTTACCTTAGGAGTGTTTAACTTATTTAGCACAGAATAAAGCGTAGATGTTTTTCCAGATCCAGTAGGTCCACAAACTATGATTATTCCGTGAGGTCTTTCCATATTAACCTCTAAATTTCTAAGAGCCGTTCCTGAAACACCTAATTCCTGGAGCGTAGGAATTCCGCCACTTTTTCGAAGAAGTCTCATTACGATTTTCTCACCATGCACTGTAGGAAGAACTGAAATACGAAGATCTACTTCTTTATCATCGGATTTAAAATTAAACCTTCCATCCTGGGGAATACGATGTTCATCAATTTTCATCTCAGAAAGAATCTTGATGCGAGAAATTACAGACTCCTGTACTGATTTAGGCAAACTTAAGCGATCATAAAGAATTCCGTCAATTCTATAACGAACTCTAACTCTGTCTTCTTCAGGCTCGATATGAACATCAGAGGCACGACTCTTAACAGCATATTCAAGAATGGTAGAAACAATTTTAGCGATAGGAGCTTCTTTAATAATTTGAGCAATCTGAGTAGAGTCGATTGTTTTCGTTTTATTTAATTCCTCTGTTTCTTTTAAAGCTTCACCGACTTGACCTACCAATTCTTGGCGATACTGCATGCTAATAGCTTGAGAAATAGCAGACGGGGAAGCAGCAAAAGCTTTTATATTAAGTCCAGTTTTCTGACGAACGAAGGAAATTGCGTCTAAATCAACAGGGTTGGCCATCGCAATCGAAAGAGTTTTAGTCTTATCATCATAGAAAATAGGAATAATATTAAACCTCTGCACTACTGCTTGAGGAACTAATCCTAGCGCTTGGGGTGAAAAAGATGTGGAATCTAAGTTTATGTAAGGAATTCCCAATAACTTTGCTCTCGCTTCAGCAAGTTTATCTTCAGAAACATATTTTGCCTGAGCTATGATATCTTCTTCAGGAACACCCTGGGTTACCGACCTTAACTTAATATCATTATATTGAGTTTGGTTAATAAGACGCTCTCCAAATAGAACATCTGAAATAGATGGGGCACCGTTTGTTAATGGCTGATTTGTGGGCATTACTATTATAGTAAGAAATTCAGTGTTAAATATCAATATTAAATCTCGAAAATGATGTAAAATAACTCAAATGCAAACTTTTATCATTAGTTCCAAAAATATAGAAAAGGGCAGGGAAGAGATCGAAAAAATTTTAGACAAAGAAAAGATTAATAAATTCGATATCGAAATTTTAGAGTTTGAAAAAGATCTGGGAATTGAAGATGTCAGAAATATTCAGAAAAAAATTTATTTAAAACCTTTCCAAGGAGAGAGAAAAGCTAGTGTTTGGATTCTCCTATCGAAAGCGACCAAAGATGCGCAAAATGCATTACTTAAGCTCTTAGAAGAGCCGCCTACATCATGTTTAATTTATATTCAGGTTAAAGATGCTGGGTTTTTCCTACCGACTATTCTCAGTCGCGCTAAAATCATTGAGGTTAAAGATAAAATCGAAACAACAAATGAAAATTTGGAGCAGATTTTAGACATCAAAGGAGCAGGAGATGCACTTTTTCTAGCACAAGAAATCTCTAAAGACAAAGCTGATGCAATTATTTGGCTAGAAAATGCCATTTTCTCAGCAAGAAAAAAAATGATTGAATCAATCAGCGACAAAAACGAAGCAATAAATTATCGAAACTTGATCCATAAACTTGAACTTACTCATTATGATTTGAAAAATACCAATGCCAATCCGCGCCT
>CAZGGU010000006.1:13787-38843 GCA_964525395.1 uncultured Gammaproteobacteria bacterium | reverse complement strand
AAAAAACCGCCTTTGCTGGCGGTTCATTTTTAATCTTTTAAGGTATCAAAAATTCTCCGCCGTTAGACGATTGAGAACATTTGACACATATTTAAAGATTTCATAACTTAAAGCTATTCTAAAATAAATACGTGCTTGAGTCAACCGTTATTCTTCGTCTTCAGGATATTTTGGTGGCAAGAAAATACCGCGCTCATATTTCTCTGTCGGAATAACCATGCTCCAATGATTTGGATCATTCTTCGTATTTAAGTTCAAAGGGATAACTGTTATTGAATACTCTTTGCCTTTATGCATAACTGTTTCTGTTCCAGTTAAGTCACCTTCTCTTAAGTATCCTAATCTTGCTAAATTTTCCAACCCTTCCCGGCTGTAATCTCTTCTGATCCTTCCCAAATTAACTTCAACTTTAGCAGTAGGAGTTTTCTCGGTAGCTTCAGCCAGTCTGGTCCCTTGTCCTGAAACAAAGTCAGTCCAATGATTCCTTGAATCTGTTATAGTATTTAATGTTTCTGCCATATATATTCACCTCCTTTCTACCCACCTCAGTTTTAGCATCAGGGGATAATTTGTAATTTCTTATTGAGTTTGAGATTCTTCTCTAACTCCCCTTTTTCTCATCATTGCTTCAAATTCTGCCCTGACTGCTTCGATATCCGCAGCGACTTTTGTTGATTTTTCAACATTGTCGGGAGCAGTCGGTGCAAATACATCTGAAACATCTGCATAAGGATCTTGATAATCTCCCATATTTGGATCACCAAATTCATGTACCAATCTTGCAGCTTCTGTTCTTCCTGCTCTCATTGATCGAGCTTCTTCGCTCATATACATTTCTCTCATATTTTTTCACCCCCTTTCAAAACCATAAAAAAACCTCCCGCTTGGGGAGGTCTAAGTTTTCGTTTTGGTCTATTTAGCCCAAAAACTTAGCTCCCCGTAAGGAGTTAAGAAGGACGATAATAAGGCCAAAATTCTTGTTCATGAGTGAATAATAACAATTGAGGCTAGAAGTTGTCAACGGGGAAATTAAGCTATCCTGCAGAGCCGATCGTGGATACTGCTCTTTCATTTGAAGCCCACACTTTAGTATCAAGTTCTCCTGAAGATGTCTTAGCTACGCTCCAGAGTCCGCTTGCTGCTTTACCTTTAATAGCACCTTTCCATGCACCAGAATCATGAATATTTACTTTTTCACCTGCAAGCACACGTTCTACCCAGCTGAGCTCTTGAACCGTGCCTTCTACTTTCTGCTGTTGGGCATTAGCCACCACGTTTTCTAATTGTTCATCTCCGTGAGCCAATCCAGCTAGTTCTGATAATGCGTGATGATATTCTCCTGCTCTTTCTTGAGCTTGTTCATGACTTACTTCAGCTCCTGCATGTGCTATTTCCTGCTGATAATGATGTCCCATTTCTGTAACTCCATGTCCTCCACCACTCGATTCGCCATGATTATCTCCATGCGCATCAGCTTTAGCGTGATCTCCTCCGTGAGAGAAATCAACTTCTTGTCCTGCTTTCATTTCTCCATGAGAACCTGATCCGAGCTCCACTCCTGCCACTTGTTTGGCAAGAATATCTGGAGCTGGTTGAAGTAGATCTTCTTTTACAGAATCTAGAGTAGCTGTTCCAATACCTGTCACTTGTTCTATTAAACTCTCATTCACAAGTTTGGCTGCGGGTTTATGCTCTTTTGGTTTAGTTGTTGGTTTTATGCCTAGGGTTTTAAGTCCTAAGGTAGATAATGTTTGCATAGTAAATTACTTTGGGCTTAATTTATCACAGGGATCTTAGGAAATCAAGCGTTTTTTGCTGCCTGATAATTGAGGCTAGAAGATATTTATTTTGTGCAAGGCTAGCTTTTTCTTCAGGCTTAGCTCCATCGATAGTTTTTTGTATCTCTGCATCGTCTACTGAAATTTTTTCAGCTTGAGAGATTTTGGATAAAACAAACTCAAGTTTTAAGTCTCTTTCTGCTCTCTGAGCATACATGGCTTTAAATGTTTCGATGTCTTGTCCAGTTGAGGCGAGATATTGATCTAAGCTCATGCCAAGTTTCTTAATTTCTTCTAGAGTTTGAGCAATAAGTCTATCTGCTTCTCTTTGAATAAGAACTGCTGGGATTTTAATTGTAGTGGACGTAAGTACAGCTTCAATAATATCTTCGAATTTAGGCTGTTCCACCTCTTTACCTGGGACTACTATTTTAGATTTAGCTGTGATTTTCGCTACTGCTTCTTTATATTTTCCTAATTCTACTGCGGGTGCTTCACAAGTAAGAGCATGGAATACCCAATCTTTTCCATCGTCAATCACACCATCTATATGTATTTGAGGATCCATAATAGGAGTAACGTTATTATCTTTAATAGCTTTGCCATAAATTCCTGGAAGCATATGATTAATAATTTCGTTTCGGATTGCTGCTTTATCAAGACGTTCTTCTGCAAGTTTTTCAGGAGCTTTACCTTTTCTAAATCCAGGCATATTAATGTTTTTTACCATCTCAGCTGTAACGATTTTCCACTGAGTTTCGATTTCTTTCCAAGGGAGAACTAATTGCAGTTCAATTGTGCCGTCAGGAGTCTTTTTAAAAGGTGGCAATGAAGCCGCATCCTGAGAATGCGAATCTATAGCCTCTGCCTTTGCTTTAGGAGTTTTAACTTTTTTAGTTGTGTTTTTAGTTTTACCTGCCATATTCTTAGTGCGGATGAAGGGACTTGAACCCCCAAGCCTTGCGGCACATGATCCTAAATCATGCGCGTCTGCCAGTTTCGCCACATCCGCTCGTCGAAGCTATTATAGCGCATTTAATGCTACATTGAAAGCTTTATAGAGCAAGGGCAAGGGTTTGATTAGTATGTCTTTTTCTATACTCCTCCATTTGATTCATGAAGAAGGATACTCTTACTGCCCATGTAGGTGATGCGGCATAAGTAGGACCAATAAAGTATGGATCAGAATCTACTTTATCTTTAAGATAGTTTTCTCTAAGCCCTTTTGAGATAGTCTCAATTGCTTCAGGCCATGATTTAAATCTTAATACGTTATCTCCATAGATTCCCCAACCCCATCCGTTATAAGAGTTAGAGGGAATATGTTTTCCGAATCCAGACTCAAGTCCAGAAATTGATGCCACAAGTCTCCAGTCAAGCTGATATTTATCAGCTGAGGCAATAAAGTCCTTTGCGAAAGGCGCTAATGGTGAATCATACTGTTCTAAGTATGCTCTCAGAATTTCAGCTCGATTATCCACTTCAGTTTCAAGCGCAATGTTTTTAAGCTGTGCAGATGATGCAGAAGCTTTTTCAAAAGCAGCAGCTTGCCCAGTTGAGACAATAAACAGGATTAAAGGGATTAAAATTATAAGTAGTTTTTTCATATTTTTATGGCCAGGTAAGCTTTTGGGCTTACCTATTTGGCCATAAAAAAATCCTAACGTGTGCATTTGGAAAGGCATACCTTAGGATCTAATTGCGAAGTATAGCAGTAACTATAGGTTTTGTCAAGTGGTTATTATAGGCTACTTTAAATCAATTCGAGGCTAAAAAGCAATAAAAATAGACCAATTTGAGGCTAAATGATCCACATTGAAGCTATTGAAGCTGATCCATAAACATTTGTACGTTTCCTGCCCAGTTATTGGTGTTGCTTGGGTTATATAGCCTTCCTACCTCATGAGGAGTTACTAAGCCATGCTTTTCTCTATACTTTACAGATAGCGTCTTGCTGATGGTTTCAATTGCCTCTGGATAGTTATTAAATCTAGTTACTTTGCCGCCGTAAATCCCCCATCCCCAACAATTATGTGAATCTACAGGCACTCTTCGGCAAAGATTACTTTCCTGCATAGCTATAGCTGGAAGAAGTCTGAAATCCAGATCATATCTCTCTGCTGCGAAAACCAAGTCTGGTGCATAAGGCTCAAGCGGAGAATTATATTTCACCAGAAACTGTCTTACTATTTCTACCTTAGAATCTTCTTCAATGATTACGTTTTGAGGTTCTTCCGCTGGAGTCTCGTCCAAAGCTGCGTATACTATATTATTTGAAGATTTAGCCACAGATTCGCCTCTGCTATATGAAATGTAAGACATGTAGACGATGCAGGATATAATAAAAAATGGTGTGAAGAGAAAGAAGCTTACAAGGAGCAGAACTTTTTTCATGTCAAATAATTCTGCCATATGAAAAATTAAGTGTCAACCCCGATTAGATTGGGGTCAACCTAAGTAAATATCACTTAATAATTATAAATATAACAATAAGTAAGAGTTTGATTAGACAAATTATTTCTTTTGTTTTACTATTTATATATGCCCAAGAAATCCCCTGCCAAACCTAAGAAGTTTAGCTACAAACCAGCCGTTATTACTATAGCAATTGCTCTAGGAGTTCTTTTCTTCATTGGATTTAAGCATAGTGAAGGCTTAGATAAAGCATTTATTAGTTATGGAACCGATGTTACTTATCAGACTGTAGAGCGCGCAGGCATAAAAAATAAACTTTTTGAACATAATGTGAAAAATGTTATGATGAACACCCAAATCAAAGTTCCGGGAACTAATCAAATAGTATCTCTTGTAAATGGAGTGGGAGAGTTTGAAGAAGATGGAGCGAATGGAACAATTCAGCTCGGTGATCAATTCGCAGTGGTTAAGCTTGGTGAGAATGATTTTAATGTCTTTGCGAATGTAATAGTCAATTACGGAGGTTCGGGAGATTTTGTGTATGTAGTTCTTTACCATGCAACTAATCAACTTTTCCAGTATGAGGACTTCTCTAATGTTGGTGATCGTGTCCCTGTTAAGTCATTAATACCAGTCATTGAAGGTAGACCAATAAACGGATACGCATTAGACGTGAATTATTTAGAAAGAGCAAATAATGCTCCAATGTCTGACACGCCTGATATAAAGAAGACTTTATCTCTCAACGTAAAAAATAATAAATTCACCAACGATTAGTCCTATAGTTGACAATCCTTTTTTCTTCTGATAGAATGCCCTGAAATGAATCCTGAATTATTTGGATCAAGGATATTCATGAGCCCCGATGCAGCTCCAATTCAGGAGACCTCCCCACTTGCGCCAGAAAAACCACGAATTACTCATGCAGAGATTCTTAGAATGGATGAAGGACAATTAATGGATTATATAACTGGAGATTTAAAAGATGCAGCAGAAGGTTTATATGGAATTTCTGATACTGAAACACTTCTCGTATTCTTAGGAGGAAGTAAGAAGCATGATATTTCTAGAATCAGAACACAAGAAGGAAAACGTGTGTACACAAAAAAACATCCATATCCGAAATGGGCAGAGATTTATGAATTTATGGGTGCAGCTAATAATTACACTGAAAATAAAGGACCGTTATCAGCATTTGTCTCTGAAGCAGCAGATTTAGCATATAATTTAGCATTACTTTCTAAGGCGGACGCGCGACATGAACAAGAGCATTTAGATCAAATTACACAAATTGCCTCAATATTAGGTTGGAGAAAACATTCCGATCCTCAGGATCCTGCATCACCATTAACAAATAGAGAGTTATTACGTTTAGCAGCTTTTAAATACCATCAAAGATTTGTGGATGCTGCCGGAGATAAAAGCACAGAAGAAGAAGACAGTATTTTAGAAAAACTATTAGAAGTTAATACTTTTATGGACAATGCCGAACCTCTTGTTTCCTCACCTACCAAGGAACAAGTTGGTAATGCATTCAAATGGGGCTCTAAATTTATCAGAAAGCATTTACAGTTGCGTTATGGCCAAGTAGTGCATGAAAAGAAAATGATTAGAAAAGCAGAAAAAGCCAGAAAAAAAGAAGCAAAGCTTGCCGATGTGAGAGAAGCGCTTGATCATGAAGCAAATGATGCTTCTGCTTAATACTGAGCGGTGGACCGGGATCGAACCGGCGACATCTTCCTTGGCAAGGAAGCATTCTACCGCTGAACTACCACCGCACGTCGAAGCTCGATTACCGCTCTTCATCCTTCGGATTTCAATCGTTTAATCGGCTTATCCTTTTTCAAAATCTTACGATTTTGAGATAAGATTTGAATTAGGATGCGATAAGTATATCAAAAAAGAGGCTTAGGCTCAAATTATTGGTTCCAGCCGCGGGACCGAGCAAGTGCTTTAGCTTTTTCAGAATCTCCCCCATAAGCACGAAGCCCTGAATCTACTCCTCCATGCGCAGCAAGAAAATTAGCGGCTCCGAAAATAGCGTCTACTGCATTATTAATGTCAGCTGTTCCGTCTCCATTTCCATCAATTCCATAAGTTGTCCAAGTTCCTGGCATAAATTGCAGCGGACCTTGTGCGCCTGTTCCATAACCTGATGAAATTGATCCATCCCTTCCTCCTGTTTCCATATGATGTAAACCATAAAGAATTTCCCAAGGTACTCCAAAGCGAGAGCCAGCTTGGTGGTAAGCATCATCAAAGTTTGAGGGTGGACCTTGCACTACAGGAGCTGGTGTCGGTTGAGCTGAAGCACCTGCTACTTCGGTTTTAGGTGTTTGAGTAGGACTTGGAGCATTTATCTCATCTTGGATTTTGGCTAGTTCTTCTTTTAACTCTTCAACCTTTTCAGGTTTATTTGCTCTTATTTTAAGTTCTATTCCAGAAACAATAATTTTTGGATCTTTTATATCTGGATTATCATTCCAAAGAGTAGTCCAGTATTTTCCTGATCCATAATATTTTTCAGAAATTTGGTCTAGAGTCTCCCCTGCTTCTACTATGTGGATGAGATTTTGGGGAGCTTCCGTAGGTTTTGTGGTGGGGGTAGGATTGGCGTCGATAGGTTCCGTGGGAGATTTGGTTATTTCTACATTCTTGGCAATTTCATGGAGAGTTGGAGAGTTAACAGCATCTTTGTGAGCTGGTGTGGGAACTAGACTGAGCAGAAAAATAGCTCCTGCAACTATCATTTCCATAACTAAAAATACTACCAGAGGTTTAATTAGGTGTCAAATTTAGCTACAGAATTCCCATTGCCTGCATTTTACGTGCACAGCCAGGAAATTGACCAAAAATACTTGAAGACTGAAGAAGTTTTTGGACGGCATTTATTTGGACATCAAGAGGAGCAAGATCAGCTCTTTCATACCCTGTGTTCATTCTGTTCCATGTACCGATTGAGAATTGAAATGCTCCATAATAACCATTGCCACTGTTACGTGTCGCCGTCATACCAGACTCACATTGTCCGAGAAACGTAATCTGTGCTTCATTTAGAAATTTCGGAGAGAAAGCAGGATCAACTGGTACAGGAGTGGAAGCAGTTGTAGTGCTCGTGGTTTGAACTAGAGATGGAGTCGGCGTAATAGATATGATAACCTCTTTTTTATTTATTTCTAATTTTTTTTCCAATGATTCTTTCAGAGTCTCTTTCAAAAAAGGCTTTTTAGTTTTTAATTTAATCACCCAATTTTTTTCAATTACGTCTGGGTTTTCGATAAATTCATTATCATTCCAAATGTTTACCCAAAGTTCGCTTGATCCGTATTCTTTTTCAGCAATTGAGGCTAGCGTATCGTCTTCTTTAACACGATAGTCCTTCATCTCCTGAATCTGAATGATTTGAGATGGTATTTGCGGTGCAGGTGTAGGCGCTGGACTAAGTAAGGTCGTTATAAATAACGCGCCTGTTATTATTCCATTATCCATAAAAACGAAAAAAGCCAACTACGAATAGTTGGCAGATTTGCGACTGTGAATGCTACTATAAGGCATAAAAATTGTCAAGTTCACGAGACTAAAAAGTCTTTTTAATGGGTTTTATGAAGAAAAAATGTTAGAATTGATTATGGCTAAAATAAAAGAGAAAAAAAGTAAAAAAAGAAAAATATTAATATTTATTCTTATTTTCGTATTTGTAGTCTTAGCCTTAATATTTGGCCCTGTAATTTACAAAGTAGCTGAGGTTAAGATTTATCAGCATAAAATTGCTGCTTTCTATTCTCCGCCCTCGGATTTAAAAGATAAAAAACCAGGTGATGTTTTAAAGATTGAAGAAATTAAAACTCCTATCGTCGGAGGAAAGGCGTACAGACTACTATATGTTAGTCAACTTCCAGATGACACTCTAGTTCCAGTTTCAGGAGTAATTTATGTGTCGAATAAAGAAATGAAAGACAAAAATATTGTGGCTTGGGCGCATGGAACAGTAGGCTTAGGTGCATCTTGTGCTCCTTCCAAATCTCTTGCTCCTACGGCCATTCTGCAGCCTTGGTTAACTATGATGATGGAAAAAGGATGGATAGTCGTAGCGACTGATTATTCGGGGCTCGGAATTGAGGGCCAAAAGCAATACTTAGTAGGTGAAAGTGAAGGAAGAGATGTGTTGAATTCGATTCGAGCTGCTAAAAATTTAAGTCAGTTTAATCCTGGTGAAAAAGCTGCTATTTTCGGACATTCACAAGGTGGCCATTCCACCCTTTTCGCTACAAACTTAAATAAGAGTTATGCGAAAGATATTGATTTAGTCGGCGCAGTAGCCGCCGCTCCTGCCACTGAGTTAAATGCACTTTTTGCTACACAGTACGATAAGCCGCTCGTTTGGGCAATCGCTCCTGAGATTTATGTTTCATGGGTCGATAGATTTAAGCTTCCCACTTCAGTTATTGATCCTGGTATGACTGAGAAAAAGAATCAAGAAATAGCTAATCTATGTATAACAGCTGCAGGAGCACGAGCTATTTTTAACTCAAAGCTTGGAAAGAAATATTTTATTTCCAATCCCACTGAAAATAAGGTTTGGTATGAAGCTTTCGATAAGGAGTCACCTGAGCCTGTTTTAGAGACACCGGTTATGGTTTTACAAGGTTTAGCTGATACTGTAGTCCTGCCAAGCGCCACAGCGCTTTATGTGAAAAAAAGCTGTAGAGCTGGATCTAATCTTTCATCATTTTGGTACAAAGACGTGAGTCATGCAGAGCTCCCTAATGTAACAAGTGATGATACATTAGATTGGATAAGCGCTAGATTTAAAGGGGAAAAAGCAGATTCTAACTGTGCACTTCCTCTTCCTGTTTCCCCAGCAGTTGAAGTTTCAAGCCCAGTTAATTGACACTACTTAATGAATTTGGTCATAATAAATTATGGAGCTATTTACTTCTCTTCTTCCACACGCCGTAGCTGTCGCCCTTTCTCCCCTACCAATTGCTGCGTTAGTTCTTCTTTTGCTAAGTAAAAAAGCCAAACTGAACAGCTTGTTATTTTTATTTGGCTGGATGTTAGCGGTGATTATTAATGTTGGCGCTTTTATGATTATTTTTAATAAGCCGTTAAATACTGATGCAAGCAAGCCAGAGTACGTAGTTTTACTTAATCTGTTTTTGGGTATAGTTTTGGTCGGCTTAGCAGTAAAAGAGTGGACGATGCGTCCCAAGCCGGGTGTTCTTCCGAAAAAGCCTGAATGGATGAACGCAATCGAAAATATGAGTCCTTTCATGGCTTTTTTAATTGCTTTCGGATTGGTGACTATTAATGCTAAAAACACCATTATTGATGTATCTTCGGGAGTAATGATTGGTCAGAATTCTAGTTCTCTGCATGAGGCCATAATTGCTTTAATTATTTATACCTTTATTGCGAGTTTCACTATTATTCTACCTGTATTTGGATTTTTTATTTTAGGAGATAAAATTAATGGAAAACTGGAAGATTTGAAATCTTGGTTCCTTTATCACAATGCCTCGATTTTATTTATACTCTTTTTAATTCTAGGTTTAAATCTTATTGCTAAAGCATTTAAGGGATAAGGTTGAGAAGCGGTATTTGATGAAGAACAATTGGATTGTTTGCATATGTTGATGCTGCTACTACTCCAATCGTAACAGCGGTGATAATTAAGGCAAGCTCGAAATTCTTCTTGGTGTTTATTGGTTTGGATTTATTTTTTGGCATTATCTTAAGGACAAGAAAATATTAACTAGGGCAAATAATGCGATTGTAAGCCAAATTATATTAACGAAAAGCGGTTGATAGGTGCGCTTGAAATAACAAATGGTAGCTAGTCCCACTGCACCTGTAAAATTAAGAAGCTGATAAACAAGATCCTTAGGTCCCAAAATAGAAAAGCTTACTAAAAAATATGCTGCCAAAGTAGCGAATGCTCCGTACCATCCCACAATATTTACCAGATTTTTATTCATATAATTATCATGACAAAGACTTTGAGGAATGTAAAGATTAGTAGCTTACGAAGGTTTTAATTTTGGCTTCTTTTTGGAGTTTAGCAATAAGTTCTTGCATAGCTTGTTGCTTCTTCTCCTGAGCGATTTGAGATTTAGCTTGTGATTGGATTTCAGCCGCTGTGGTGGTTGAACCTTCGGGAAGTTGTGCTTGAGTTTGAGTTACGAATTCATCAATTTCTTTCTGACTCGCTTTAAAATCATTCCCTACCATTTTATCAAGAGCGATCTGAATCTTAATCTGCTCCATTAATTGATTTTTAGTCATTCCTTGAGCTGCTAGTGCTTGATCCAGAGTTGAGCCTTGTGCTTCAACGTTTTTAGTAATTTTTCCGAGTTCTGTATCAACGTCTTTTTGAGTTATGTTTATATTTCTCTTTTTAGCTTCTTGGAGAATAAGAGTTTGAGTAACTAGTGCATCTAGTGTTTGTTTTCCACTTTGTTTTTCAAGCTGTTTTACTACTGCTATTCTAGTAATTGGCTGACCATTTACTGTAGCAGCTACGAATAAGCTTTTGTAGTAAAGGGCAAGTGCGACGATAATGAAAATTATTGCAGCCAAGACTATAATCAGCTTTTTGTTCTTAGGTGTGAGATTGGATTTTGTTGTTTTTGTTTCAATTGCTGAAGAAGAATTGACTACTGGAGCTTTTGATGATTTTTTGGTTGCTTTCTTGGATTTGGCGTTTTTCTTGGTTTTAGGATCCATTCGCCCATTATAAACAGTTGGGAAATAAAATTGCAAGACTTAAAAGATTTATATTAGTACAGTGCTAAAAAATTGGATACTCCATCGGTTGCGAGTTCTATCCAAATTAGAAGTAGTCCAAAGAGAATAGCTCCAATTGTTAGGAGTTTGTGATTTGTCTTTTTGATTTTTTTATTAGCAAATTCGATCATGAAGCCGGTGACAAAAATTAAAACTCCCATAACTATAAAATCCACTGGTCCCCATACCCAACCTTCAATGAACATCGTTCCTATAAGTGGAATTAGTAATATTCCAAGAGTAATTATCAGCGGCCTGATTAAGGATTTGTTCTTTTTATAAAATTTATTCATCACTTTTTCTTTCTTGGTATTCCAAAATATCTCCTGGTTGACACTCAAGCGCACGACATATTGCTTCTAGTGTAGAAAAGCGGATAGCTTTGGCCTTCCCATTCTTAAGAATAGAAAGATTGGCCATAGTAATACCTACCTTTTCAGTAAGCTCAGTTACGGACATTTTTCTCTTGGCGAGCATGACATCGATATTTATAACGATCATATTAAACAGTTAAGTCGTTTTCTGACTTTATCTCGACAGCGTTTTGGATAAGTTTTTCAAAAACACCAGCGATTGTGGCAATTATAGAAATTACAAATATTGTGCTTAGTCCTAGCATGGTTGGACCAGCTGGATCGTTCCCATTTGCTAAAAAGTGAATAAAGAGTATGCCGCCGAGAATAAAAATTATTAATGCGACTGATGCTAGTTTCATATTTTTGAATGCAATCACAGCATTTTGAGAAAAAGCCTTATTTCTATCAATTAAGTTTAATAATTTGAATGCTTGATAGAGGCCGAAGAAAAATGGAATTGAAGCAAGGTATCCATATAGAATTAAAGGGTCTAAGTAAATTTTAGCTAAACTTATATTAGAAGCTCTTCCTTCTGTTTGGGGAAACATGATTAAGCTAAAAATTGTAATAGCCGCAATGATGATAATCGCAACTTTGAGAAATAGAGTAGATCCGCGTTTCATAAAATAATGATAAGGTAATTTTTATCGTTTGTCAATATATTAATATCGTATTTCAACATATTGGAACCTATCAAAGAATTCAAGGTAGATTTGAGAATTAATTATGCAGATATGGGTAAAATAAAGCTTTCGATGTATTAGTAGTGAGTTTCAAAATCAAGCTGCTAATTAAAACAACCCAATGATTAGCCCCATGACTGCAAGAAGCACAACATTATATCCAGCATTAATTAAAAATAATTTAAATGGCTTGTGTTCAAATATATAATTAGTTCCAATTGCCATTGCAACCCAACCTAGGCCTGCAGCGAGCCCAGCAAAAAGACCAAATTGTGGAGTTTGCTCAGCGCCAATAAACGCAGCAAGGGTAAAAGCCATGATAAGAGTTAAGATATATGATCCAAGAGCTCTAATCGGCATTCCCTTCTTCATTTGAGTCTCAGATACCCCTGCTAATTTTTGCCATGGTTTAGCAAAGATAACAGAATACCAAAGAAACCCGAGAATGAGTCCTGTAAATGAAGCAATAATTGCGGCTAGAAAGTTAATATTCATTATTAGTCAATTATAGCAGAAAACATTTTATATCGTAAGTTTGGCTGAGCGCTCCGGTCTAGAACCTTCTTATCCTTATAACGATTGTCTCACATCCAGGCTAAACGAGACAAATGAGACAGTATAAAAAGGATGTCTTAAAATGATGATACACTTTGATATAGATAGCCATTTCGACAACTATTCGGTTGGCTCGCTAGGGTTAAATGCTAGATCCTTCATCAATAGTTTTTCTCCATAATCTACCGCTGGGTAAGAAGCAACAAGGCCTCTTTTACCATCGGTGGGACCAAAGAACATATATCCAAAATCTGATTTAGCTTCTATTGGGAGAGAAAACCAAGATATTCCAATTCTGTAATCTTGATTTGGTATTTCTATAATCCTAACCTCCTCACGAAGTCGCATAAATGCACTTCCATCGGGTAAGCCTTGCATCATGGCCAGATGAGCCGTCTTTCTTCCATTATTATCAATAATATTTCCATCTAGTGAGTTTGGAATTATATACATAGCCATGGCATAGGCTAAAGGACAATCTTTTTTAAAAGTAGCTTTGGGATGTTTAACTGCTTCTTTTATATCAAAGACAAAACGTTTATCTATTTTTGCTGACGTATCCTCTACAAATCTATCTAAACCCCAAAAAGTAATCGACATGCTTGGACCAGTTGAAACTGGATTGCTCAATGGCCAACTAACTACGCCCAAGCCTTTTGCTGTCCCATCAGGATTTCGTCCAGACACTATTCGATTATTGGTAGCACTAGAGAATTGAACGAAACCATCCGGATGATAAGAGAATTTCACTATATCTTTGGCACTGTATTGTTGAGATTCATCTCGTTTAGTCTCGATATGTGTGCCCATGTTTTCATAAGTCACAAGTGTTCTCTCAAGCCTTCCAGTCTGGGAATCAACAAAGCTCGGCAACAATATAGCGAATCCACCAGAACTATATGGAATAATCTTAAGAAACTTTCTATATTTATTCTCTTCGTCTAAAACGGTTATGTTAATTTTGTCTATAGCCATAAACCAATTATCTCATTTCTTATAGTTCAATAGGTTTGCCGTCTTTACCGACAATTGTCTCTCGCGTTGTTTTATCTTTTCTTGGGTATTTCTTGAGAAACTCTTTGTTTTCTGAAACAAGGTAAATAGTATAGTAAACCTGATCTTTTTCGTTCTTCAACTCTCTGCCTTTTAACAATCCTTCTCTTTTTAACTTGCCTCTTGTAGCTGGATGTACTCCAAAGTCAGATTCTATCTGCCAATCTTGGAAGTAAATATTATCCTTGTCGTATCTGTGTTTCAGTGGAGGAATAACCCCTGCCTTGATATTATTCCAGCAATTCCTGCACCATAAGCCATTTAATGTCCACCAAATGTCTTTTCCGTAGTAATACTCTCCACAGATTCCACAAGTATATGGACCCTTACCGTCGTCGAGGAAGAATCCTTCTGGCTCTTTCTCGAGTCTTCGTTTCCGTGTTGCCTCGATTCCGTCAAACTCACCAGACATTTTTGCGAGTTGTACTAGGTTGTGGCTCATGTATTTCGCTCGTTTTTCTGGATCAATTTTTGATTTTGGAGCTTTAACTTCTTTTTTAGCTCCTACCAAGTCAAGTAAATCTTCTTCCTGTTCGTATGCTTTCAGAGTCCCAGAGAGATATCCTAGGCGGTAGCGTATCCCATCACTCATCAGTCTCCAGTTAGTATCTTCTAACATATCCTTTAAGAGTTTCTTGAGGGTAGCTTCACTTATATTAGGATTTCTTGTTGAGTTGGCATCCAAAACATTAAAGGGGATCGTAACGAACCTTCCCATATCTGGCTTATCCAGCGTGAACTTAACGTATTTTTCCTTTTCTAGTTTTTCTGTAAGTAGTTTCTCGATTTCAAGAACAGTAAGTCTTTTTAGATTGACTGCCGTTTGGTAAGCTCTGTCATCGAACTTCTGTTTTTCTTCCTCATATATTTCATTCCCAACTTCGAGTGCCTCGAGGGTTTCAACGTGTTCTATCCCGTCCTTTTCATTTAAACAAAACTCTTCTCGGTACTTTTCAAGAAGTTTTTTGCCTTCTTCTTCCTTTTTCCTTTGCTCTTCCTCCCATTTTTTATGTTCTTCATCATGTTTGCCAAGATCTTCCACTTCAGTTTTTGAGAAGCCACAAGCTTTGCACTTATGCTTCCAAGTGATAACTTTACCTTTTCGGGTCACTTTTACATCTATTTCTTCTTTGCATTTAGGGCAAAGATCGGGTTTTGAAATGCGAATCTCACCATCGTCATACACCCACTGTTGTTTCTCGCATTTACTGCACTTAAAAAGAAACATCATGCGCATGAGTGGACTATCGTATGAGTAATCAAGGTGTTTTGAAGAATTAAAAAACATTGAACCATTACAAAGATGGCAAACGATATCTTCTGGAGTTGGAGTGTAGTCTTGCTTATCTTGTTTTAGTTTGTCTTCTTCCATCCATTTTTGGATAGTTTCTTGTTTCTTCTCATACCTTTTGCCTTTTATAACGAAAAGGGTTCGATGAAGCATGAGATTTGCATCGTGGAGTTTGTCTTCTTGAGAAATATTTTTAAGTTCTTCACTAGTCAGGCTTTTTTGATAAATATCCTGAAACATTTTTACATTATCGAGGCATTCTTCGATGGTATGAAGGTCGTAACGATCTATATAGTGCTGTTCGTCATTAAGATACTGCATGTCTTAAATCACATTTAATAACATTTTTCTTAACACTACTGTTGCATCCTTTAATTCATTAAGATCAAGAATAGCCACCGTATTTAGTAATTCAGTATCCGCCGGAATGATACTTATATATTTTTTATCAATAGTGCCATGGTTGTGTTGGTAGACATGCCGTTTCTGAAAAAATCTTTTGATGATCTCAGCTTCACTGCTGCTAATATTTTCGAAGAGGTTTTTACTAGAAGCGATTTTAAAGAATTGTGCAGCACTATCTAAGTTTTGAAAGTTATACGTTTTTCCTGTCGCGTTTTTCTTTTTACAGAAATCTTCAAAGGTAGAGACAAGATCGTTGTAAGCATGGCGAAGAGCTCTATTCTTATCCGAAGTAGATTCAATCTCTTGTAAAATAATTGCTATGTTGGTGTCATAAATCAAGATATTGTCGTATTTGCAACATGGACAGTAACCAAAAGTTCCATAAACCTGAAACTTTGCCTTACAGTTTGAACATTGAATCTGAACATCCATCTTTTTTTCAACTGGTGGAGCAATATACTTTTTTTGATATGGCCCAGAAGATTTATAAGTAATATTTTTCGTATTTCTAAAGACATCTTTAAATATTTCATCCATCTTACCCATTAGATGGGCAGTTCCTTCTTCTATAACTTTAGCTTTAGCAAAATTCAATTGGTCT
Source organism: uncultured Gammaproteobacteria bacterium (assembly GCA_964525395.1). Lineage (GTDB taxonomy): Bacteria > Patescibacteriota > Microgenomatia > Levybacterales > UBA12049 > 2-01-FULL-39-10-A. The sequence goes on along the minus strand of CAZGGU010000006.1, from coordinate 22,920 downwards.
TGCGTCCATAGTTCATTTTTATTAAATAATTCTCCGCAATAAGGGCAATACATGTTGTCCTTGAAAGATTCTTGGTGAATTTTAAAATACCTTTTACATTCGGGGTTGTTACATTCCCTCCCAACAAATCCATCTTCATTTGGTATCGAAATTTTGAAGGTTAACATGTTACTCATGCTTATTAGTCCTTATATTGGCTAGGAAATTGTCGATTTTGCCAAGCCCGAATTCTTCGTGTTAATCTCTGTATCTCATCTTCGATATTACGTATTTGCTCAGACGAGTAGTTGGCTGGGTATTTTTCGCTATAAGCAAGCTCTAACTGCAAAAGAATACGTTCCTCGCTCTCATAAGCCAATGCCATATCATATATATCAGTAGGCTTTTTAATTTCGTAAGGGTCTAATGGTTTAGTTGCATTAAATTTTTCAGATTTAGAATGGGCTATTCCTAGATCTCTCAAAATGCTTTTTATTTTTCGATCAACTAATTTTGTTGAATTATTCATAATATTAGGCTAATACAGCATTCAATTTATCTTCCAATTTTGGCCAATCCTCTATGGAAAGCTTATTAAATGGTTTTGTTGTTTTTCTTCTAAACCATTTAAAAATAACTTCCGATATTAAAGAATTATTCTCAATTACTTGTTGCCAATGATCAAATACCCATTCACATATTTTGACAAGCAACTTATCTTGTAATAGTACAAGTCTGCATTGACTAGGAAAGCCCCTCCAAGTAGTTAAATTTGTGAGAGTTGTCTCGAAACCGCTAGGGGAATCAAAATTTGATACAAAAGCGTAAATCCCTAAAGTCCCCATCTTATAAGGTTCATTACTTGCTGAACATAGCCAATCTAAATATCTTTTTTGTTTTTTAAAGTCAGCTCCACCTAATCTATAGTTTGAATTTATACTGTATTTCGCATCCCATCCAAACAGTCGCTTCTTTCGTCGAGCAGAATTTCGGTATCCATAACCACAGTAGCCATCTGGCACAGACCTGCCTTTGTATTCTGTTCCCAATCTGATTACGTCGGGAACTAAAGCTTGAAGTAGGTTTGTAACATCGATCTCAAACATGTCCTCGTTGTAATTTGCAGGTCTGTTATTGAGTTGGTCAATCGATGTTCTTAAATTAGAAAAAATTCTTTCTAAAACTCTCCTGTTTTGATTCTTGATATGAACAGACAATGGCGGAACATCGCCTCCATTAATGATTTTATTTATAACTGCATGCAAGTCTACAAGGTCACACCCAATTCCTTGCAAATGGTCTGTTTTTTCAGACATTTCAGGATCTACGATTGCAATGACTCCAAACCCTTCATGTAGTAAATCTTCTACAAAAGGCAGATCTTTTTTATCAGAAATTAATAATGCAAATACAGAGAGATTCTTTACGGGGTCGTATATTCTAACAACAGATTTCTTATAATTTCTCCGTTGTTTATATGGAATTAAGGTAATTTGAAGACTTGGAAAATCACTCTGAAGAACGTTAGAAAGCTTGCGAATAATAGTACCCTCTATTAAATCAATGTTTATCGCCTCACCAATTACCACCATAGATTCTCTATCGCAATTTGGACATTGCCAATCATTCCAAGAGAATGAATAGCAGTTTAAACATTTTCGCTTAGAAATTTTCGTAGGTTTTTTTATAATCTTTTCGCTAATAAGTCTGACAATAAGTTTTTCGACTTGCTTAGGAACCGGAGGAAAAGTCGCTACCTGTTTGTCGTTAAGTAATTTTTCAAGAATATAGAGGTCAGTCAAATTCTCGATGATAAAACTAGTCTCTTTTATATTTGTTCCAAGTCGTTCATTAATATCATCAAGAACATGATTTTCTAATAAGGTGGATTTTCTTTTTGCTGAGGTATTAATAAAAATCCTTTTCCAATCATCGCCGTAAACATATATATTTATGTTTCTACCCTGGAATTGGTAATCGACACTTTTTAAAGCCTCTATCCCTAGATCAGACCAGATATTATTTAATGTACCCAGAGTACTGTCCAGAGACGTACCTTCACTTGCTTTTAGCCTAATCGCTGGTTGGTCAGGAAGTTGGGTAGTTTTGAAAGTAGCGGTGCTTAATGAGACTGCTTTATCGGAGTTAGACTTTAAAATATTTTTAAGAATTTCCTTTTTGTCCATTTCTACTTCCGAACGGGGTGTGCCAATCGAGTCCGGCAACATTCGGTAACGGATATATCTCTGAATTAATTGAATTTCTCTTCTACTTCCCGTAACTACACCCAATTTATTCTCACTTTTATCGAAAACAACCATTGTGTAGGTGGCTCTCTGAGCTTCCAAATTTTTTATTTCACCTTTAATTACTTTTGCAGGTATTGGCTTTGAGAAAACTAGAATAGTAAGATTGCCAATTGTTTGTTTGAATCTAAATCTTCGAGAAACATTTAGGTGGTGATTAATATAAGACTGTAGTCCTCTGGCCTTATCCTCAAGTTTTTGCTCGACTTGTTCAGGCGTTAAATCACCGATAACTTTTAACCAAGTATTAGGCGTACCTCTTTGTCGATAAACAGCATAAACATATATTTTTTCTGGATATTCATTCCTTTGAAAAAATCCCTCAGAAAGATCTAAAAAAATAGCTTTTTCAGATAAGCCCGGGCTTGATCTGGCCTCCCTTATAACCGATAGCGCATGTTGATCGATAAACTTTTTTATAAGTAATAATTTCAACAACTGAGGATTGTCATCTAAAGAAAGAGGGCTGTCTAAATTAAGACTCAAACCACTAGTGGCTTCTATTGCAGTTTTTTCAAGGTCATCAAATGTTTTAAGAAATCGGTGCAGTTTTGATAGATCCTGATTAATTAAAACTTCATTTGTTCCAAGTGTAACTTCAAGCTCAAGCCATTTATTTTTTTCATCGACTGTTATTAAAGACTCATATCTCATATTTTTCTTTGTAGCCGCAATTGTTGTTACTACATCGCCAATGTCTAATTTGATTCGGAAACTTACTCCCAGCATTTGCTAGATTAGCCACTTTTGGCTCCATACTTTGAAACATTTCTGATCCACAAATTGGACATGTTTTTTCTTGACCTCCAAATAAAAATTCAGAATTATAAATTGTCTCAATATTTTTACCTATTTGTTTTTGGAGCCAGGAGAATAAAATATCTTTTTTCCTGCGATCATCGTCAATAAATTTTATTCCCCCTCGCACCTGTTCAGGGCCATCAACGGCCTGGGTAATAATCTCTATATTTCCGTTATCTTCTCTTTGTTCAACCTTTTTCAACGAAAGTAAATTATGTGGAATCATAAGTCTGTCCATTCCACTAAATGAACCCCCATCTAATCTGGGCAATTTCAAAAATTTATTGTCTTTAAGAACAGTCATAATTATTTTCCCTGCCTATTGTAAGGTTTTTGATTAACGGGTTTGAGGGAAATATTTAATGCACCTGCGTGTGATTGTATTGCTCCGGGCGTTCTACCCATTTTTAAACCGATTACGCGTGTAGGAGTATTACCTTTTGCAAGTTGCTTCAACTGCGCGTTTTGTGCTGGTGTCCATGCTTTTCCTTGATTCTTCGTTGACATATTACTGACCTCCTTTCTTGATAACATCCTGGACCACTCCCTGAATGGAGAAATCCTCAAATAAGAGTATTGGCTTGTTTCGGGGGTTAGTTGATTCTGGTTGAAGACGAACATGACCATCTTCAGGAACCATCTTTTTTATTGTTGCCTCATCACCAATAAGAGCCACGACTCGTGTGCCAGGATCAGCCGTTTGTTGCTTTTTGATTAAAACAAAATCACCATCGTCAATTGTCTTTCCTGAAACTCTCGCATCATTCATACTGTCACCAACTGCTCGCAGAAAGAAATAATCATCCGATGATCCTCGTATTTGCGAAGCATCATAGGGTATATATGCTTCAATATTTTCAGTTGCTAAAAATGGAACTCCACAAGCGACATTCCCTACTAAAGGAATCTGAACCTTGTCTGTTGGGTCGGGAAATGAAATACCACGAGTATTTTCAAGATACTCTTTCTCTTTAAGAGCATCCGTATGCCTTTGTACAGAACTTATGCCTCCAAGGCCGAGTGCAGCACGCAACTCTTCCATGGTAGGAGGCGTACCTTTCTTGTGTGTCAGGTCTGTGATTGTGGACAGGACTCGTTTCTGTGTTGAGGTTAAAGGTTTTCTCATGAGTAATATATTACGCTAACTAGCGTAGATTTGCAAGGGCTTTTTAAAACCTGTCAAGGGGCATTTTGAAATTCATCAGAAAAAAGTGTCGATGCAAAGAATAGACCGATTTAACGGTCTAATCGAACATCAATACCCCCCTCCGTGACAACCCCGTTGTCAAGGGGGTTGATAAACAAGATTTTCAAAAACGTATGGTACATTCTCCTTAATCATGAAAAATAGATTGCACATCTTTGTTAGGTTTTGTATAGTTATGTAATGATTTGTAAAAAATTATGAACAATCTAGATGAATTACTAAATTTAAGTGAAGCATGTAAACTTCTAAACGTACACCCAAACACTCTCAGGAATTGGACAAAAGAAGGAAAGCTTCAGGTTGTACGAATTGGTGAGAGAAAAGATAGAAGATTCAGAACAAAAGATATCGTAGCGTTAATGAATTCTGAAAATATAAGCAAAGTGAATGCTGTACCTTCGAATAGCTATGAAATTAGATACCAAGGAAAATCATCTCTAAATGATATTCTTACCAAAACACCTTCTGCGAAAACAAATTTAATAAAAGTTTATCAGTCAATACAAAATCATAATTACATTAACTCTCTATACTATGGAGACAATCTTGAAATACTCAAGAGTATTATCGATGACGGGACAATTAAAAATAAAGTTAAATTAATTTATATTGATCCGCCTTATTCCACCAAGCAGAAGTTTGAAAGTAAATCGAAGCATCATGCTTACGATGACTTGCTTACGGGTGCAAGCTTTATAGAATTCATAAGAAAAAGACTCATTTTGTTAAGAGAAATTCTTGCCGAGGATGGGTCCATATATGTACATCTAGATGACAACATGTCTTTTCCGATAAAGTTAATTATGGATGAGGTCTTTGGTGAAAAAAACTTTCGTAGTTGGATAACTAGGAAAAAATGCAATCCTAAAAACTTCACGAGTAAACAATATGGGAATATACAAGATTTCATCCTGTTCTATACGAAATCAAACAAATATACATGGAATCGTCCTTATGAGTCACAAGGAATTTATAATTTTGAACAAAGATACCCTAAAGTCGATAAAGTTACTGGCCGCAGATTTGCGCTTGTACCAATTCATGCAAGTGGTGTCAGAAATGGCGCAACAGGAAGCCCTTGGAGAGGTATGAATCCTCCATCTGGAAAACACTGGCAATTCACTCCTGAGAAACTGGAGGAATTAGATAAACAAGGAAGAATTTATTGGTCTCCTACTGGCAATCCACGCAGAAGAATTTACGCGGATGAAGATAAAGGGGTGCCTGTTCAAGATATTTGGCTCAACTATAAGGATGCTCATAATCAAAATATTAAAGTAACAGGATACCCGACGGAGAAAAATCCTGATTTATTGAGAAGAATCATAGAGACATCATCTAATGAAGGCGATATTGTTCTTGATTGTTTTTGTGGATCCGGAACTACCTTAGCAGTAGCTGAAGAAACAAATAGAAAATGGATAGGAATTGACAATAGTGAACTTGCTATCAAAACAACCGTAAAAAGATTAACAAATCTTTGTGATTCCAAGATCAAAGCATCACAAATGAAAAACCTTAGTTTGTTTGAGGATAAAGAAAAGATTGTTGAATGTGAACCCTTTGCCTTACTAGCATCGAGTAAAGTACCAGAGATTGTTGATTAAGAAACAATCCACTCGTAATTTAATCTTTCTTCTAACATTTTTAATGTTAGAACCATTACTTTTCCAGCCCCACGTTCCTCTAAAGCAGAATAATCGTTCCACATAGAACCAAGCAATAAACCTGGGCCATCATTAAGAAGTATTACTTTAAGATTTATATTTTTGGCTTTTGCATAAGACAAAATATCAGTAATGTTATCGCTATTCCCTTTTATTCTATCGTCCTCTTGTGAACCACCTCTATCAGAGTCGTATCTCGCAAATCCGATCACTAAAGGATTGTCCTTATTGTCCCAAATAACAAAATCTGCTGGAGTTTTCTTAGGAAAATCTTCAAGAATAGAGTCAAGTAAGATATCTTTACCCGCACCAATAGGGCCAGAAAGCTTTAATGCAGTATTTTCTTGATTGTGTGGGAGTATCTCAACTTCATTATTGTGTTCTTCAGTTACGATGGCAATTCTCGAAGCTGAGAATTTTTCCTCAAACCAAACAAAGAATTTTCCTGTTAAATCATAACCTTTTTTCCCTCTGTCTTGATACTCATGTAATATCGCAATCAAAACCTCATCGTCTTGTGGGCGGGAATTAAATTGCTGGACTACTTCAGCAATATTTCTAAATTTATTTCCAAAATGCTCAATTATTTCATTTGCCTTATTCTTTACTTTAAGCATCTCAACTGAAGTATCTGGGGAAACATACTTTCGGAATATTCTTAGGAGTTGAATTCGAAAAGAGGGAGGTTCCTGATTTATTGCCAAGAAAAGATCTGTCGAGTTTTTTGCAGATTTTAATAGTTCTCCGAAGCGAAGCAAGATGGGTTCATAAAATAATTTTGCTTGTGCTAAATAATCAGGGTAATACTCACTCTCGAGAGTGGTAATGTATCTGTACTTCTCATCCTTATAATCATTAAGTTTTTTCATACGTACAGTTTATCAAAGATTCCACGGTTAGAATCTTTTGCCTAAAAAAGTGGCTTTTAGCAAGGCCTTTCAATCTAAATAGAGAATACGGTCACCATAGGGTGCCCGTCTTGGCTGGGAAGCCTGGATTCGAACCAGAATAAACAGATCCAAAGTCTGTTGTCCTACCATTAGACGACTTCCCAATGGACTTTCATTATACCGTAAATCGAGCACAATCTTCAATTTGATTATTTCTGACCCACTTTGTCATCTTTTCTCTTTAGATTTTAAAATTTAAAATGTTTTTGTGGCGACTGCAGAAAGCGGCCTCTTCCTGGATCCGAATTTGGACGGAATTCAGGGAGATGTGCCCCACCCTACAGTAATCGAAGGCGATCAGAAGTTGGATTCACCTCCTCATCCTCGTGCAGCTAAAATTGCCCCAGACCAATTGCTCCCTGGCTCAGATATTTTTAATCAAATGCTAAAGTCAGATGTAATAATTGACCATTCTCCCCCTAGAATAAATCCTAAACCTATTGCCGATACTCAATTAAAGTCGCGTTCACAGATGGATATTGTTTATCAGCCTCGTTTAGAGAAAAGAATTTTTTATAATCAAACACGATGGAACGCAAGGCAAATTCACTCTGCTACTTCCCGCCGAAGAATTTAACTTTAAACTTAATTTATCTTCTGTTAAAATTCAATTGAGACCGAGTGGCGGAATTGGTAGATCCTCCGTCGTGCCCCGATGCTGAAATTGGTAGACAGGCTAGCTTCAGGAGCTAGTATCAGAAATGATGTGAGGGTTCGAGTCCCTCTTGGGGCACTTTGAAGGACAAGCGCGTGTAAGTTCGTTTACCCTGTGAAGGTTTAGCGAAATAGGGAGTCTCCCCCGGGCACCAAATGCTTCCTTCACGAACAAACGTATGATAATATCCTCACATGAGTATAGAACGCGAACCTAGAGAACCACATCCTCTTGAAGGAAAATATATAGTTTTTAAATATACTGAAGCTGATTATGAACGCGAGGAAACTTTTTTGCTGTTATATAGAGTACTGAATGGTAGGCTACAGGAATTTACTTCCTTTGAACATTTTTATTCTGGAGTCGGTTCGGATATTGATGAGCGAACATTCGCCAGACTAGTAAAAGATGAGGTAACTGAGGTATACACGCCTGATTTTAGAGGTTCTGAATTTTTTGGCATGAAGTTAGGATATACAGAGACTCTTCCAGAGGAAGAATATGATGAAGAAGAAGGAACTCAGAATTGGTTAGAAATGGAAACAGTAGAAAATGATGGTGATTATGCCGGAATGCTTGAGGATTTAGGAATTAAACTCGTTCAGTTTGATATGAGGTCCCCCGAGGTAAGAGCTGCTGATGAAGAGAGTTGAAAGCTGATAGAGAGATTTTTAGGGATATCCGACGAGCCCACGCAACATCTTCCCATCCAGCCTCAGGAATGATAAAATGAACGCAGAGCGCACGCGCGGATGTGGTGAAACTGGTATACACGCAGCCTTGAGGTGGCTGTGCCCTAAAAAGCGTGGAGGTTCGAGTCCTCTCATCCGCACATCTTTAATATGTAAGAATTGGTGTTTTTGCTTGCAATCCCCTGCGCTTGGTAGCATAATTCCTCCATCCTTAAGTGCAGTTGGAGGTGAATAAAATGCATAAAAAAATATTCTCTGCCTTTCTCGTAGCTTCAGCATTAGTGCTTTTTTCAGGTTCTGCAGCTCAAGCTTTAGCTACCAACCACCCTTCATGGCATTGGGTATCCCAAGAAGTTTCTCCTAACGTTTATATTGATGTACCCGTAGATGATAGATGTGATGATCCCAATCCAGGATTTAAAGCAACTGTTTTTGTAGACCACAATTTCAGTGGTGCAAGAGCAAGGTTATGTGGTTATTGGGATGATTTATCTCAGCTACCTCAATACAAAGGAGCACCTAGCACTAAGACATTTAGTAATAGTATTTCATCCATATGGGTAAAAGATTTGCCTGAAGGGCCATACTTCACGCAGTTTTATTTCCAAAAAGATCAAGAAGGAGATTATATTCTATTAAGTACTACTAAGTATGACATTGGCTCAATAGATGATAATAAAATTTCATCTGTAAAAAGAGTTTACTTTGGTGAGTAACTATTCTTAGGAAAATAGAGTGGGGTTAAGCGCTCCACTCTATTTTATTGATATTAGCTTCGAAATACATTATAATTGGATGATTGGACGGTTAGCTCAGCTGGTAGAGCGTCGCATTTACACTGCGAATGTCGCGGGTTCGATCCCTGCACCGTCCACT
>CAZGGU010000006.1:0-13687 GCA_964525395.1 uncultured Gammaproteobacteria bacterium | reverse complement strand
GCGCTGAGATAGCCAAGGTGGTCAAGGCACCTGTCTGAAGAACAGGCTATGTGTGTTCGACTCACACTCTCAGCACACTAATTTAGAGGCTTAGGTTTTGGTTCTTCTTTGGCTTCAAACTCCTCAATAGGTTTATCAAGAAAATAATATGCTGCTTTTCCTAAGTTCTTTCTTAATCTTAATTCAATGTTAGGATTTGATTTAGCCAACGATCTAGCTAACTCCACTGATCTCTTATGATCTCCATGACCATGCATTTCAATTAAAGCAGTCTCAATGGCATATGGATGAGAGAGTAAAAGTTCCGTTAATTCTGAGATTGGAAGATCTCTTAAATTGTAAATTCCTGAATCAGGACTCCATTCTCCCGTAATAGATTCTTCCCATGGTTTTTCGTTGCTAAAAATATTAGGCATGGGTTTGTCCTCCACTAATTCAATCTCTTGAGTTCGTCTATCTTTAATTTCTTCAATTACTCTTCTAGTCTCTTCAAGCCTAGCAAGTCTTTCTTTTTCATCTTGTGCATTTCTACGTGATGACCAGACCAACGGTAAAGAAGTATATCTATTAATTGAAGTCGCTTTTAACCATGCAAGCCTCATATACGCATCTAAATCTACAGGCACTTCACCTGCATCCCAAGTTTTAAAATGCGAAGTATGTTTTCCTTCTTCAGGATGATTGGTGTAATGTTCATAAACTATATCTTCACCATCAATAAACGATCTATGTTCCTCAACTAAAATATGTAGTTCTACTGAATTTGTATCTTCAAAATATCTCACTTGAAGTTTCCATCCATCTCTAGTGGTCATGCCCATTGTGAATTGAGGTAAAATTAGGTCTTCTCTAGATATTCCTATATTTTCATCATCTTTGAGCATTGTGCTTTTGAGCCTCAATAAGGATTCCTTGTATGGAGCGAGAGCAGCGCGATACGTCTCAATTTGTTCAGGTGAATAGTTCATTTCTTCTGGCCACATTTGATATGCAAGTTCAACGTTCATAGCTGTGAATTATAGTTAAAGTAAGTCAAAATGTCAACTATAGGTCTAATAAAATATTAAATTGTTTGTAGATCTTCATAAGGTTTATTAGTACAGAATCAATAGTGGTCGAAATTCGAATTTATATGAGAATTATATACCCTATAGTTTGACATTTCTTTCGCTTTCTGTTATACTTTGTGCCTGCTTTTCAAAGAAGTGAAAGCTAATTTGAGAGGCACGCTCTTTAACTGAAGCCAAAAGAAAGGGAAAACAGTGGGTCTCATAGTAGTGCTCGCGATCATCGCTGGGTACGCCGGATTGCAAGTCGGCTATGATGCGTTCTTTCGCAGCATGGATGGCTGGACGACGGTGACGCTCTGGGATGTGATCATATCCTTTATCGGAGCAGGTGCTTCGAGCATTCTGGCAGCGTGTTTCGCTGTCCTGATCGCAGGCTATATCGCATCAGTTCTCGGAGATGTACTTCCGCAGATCAAGTGCGAGCAGGTCTATCGCATCACATCCCTTAGGGGATTTGCGGTGCGCGGTCTTTCGCGAGGTGAAGCCTCAACACAGGGTGAGGCCTTGATCGTGATCTCTGGGGCAGCAGAAAGCTGTTGCTTCACGTGGATCGACGAGCAGGGCAAGAAGCATACGGAGCAAGTTCCGAGCAGCGATGTAAGAGTCGTTGTCTACGCTGAAGTGGCGCCAAGCGTCACCATGCGTAGCTGGGTGCTCAAGTATAGCTGGACGAGCTTGTTCGCTCTTGAGCGCTGCTCGACGAGCTACGAGTTCCACGTCCCGGTTGGTTTCATGAAGTAGCCGTAAGGCTAAAGAGGGCGAGGCGCTGACCGATGAAAAGTCGATGTTTGCTGTCAATTGCGACAGATCAAACAAAAACCTATTAATCCTAAAGCGCCTAAACTCTCCAATTTAAATAGAAATTTATCCGAAGGTGAAAGCGAAGACTTCTACTCCACTTTCAAATTTCAGAAGAAGTTCTCTATTTTCTACCCCTTTTAAATTTACCAAATTGTATAGTCTGTCATCTGTTACTGTGACTTCCCCATTAATAACATCTTTACCAGCGTTAGATGCTACTGCTTTTCCATCGACATAAACTTTTACTTTTTTAGGTGATCCATCTTTGCTCCTCATCACTAGATAAACATTTTTCGCGCTGAAATTATATTTAAGCACTGCATTTTTTATCGCACTAGAATATTCATTCATGACGTTCCAGCGATTTCCAAGCGAGAATGTATTTACTGGAATATTATTAGATAGTATAAAGTTGGCTTCACCATTAGCTGTGGATCCGTTGGGATAATAATATTGCATTCTGGATGAACCAAGATATGTTTCAGGTGAAGTTCGAGTTTTTGGGGTGTCGTCTGACATTTGGCTAATATCTTCTTTCACATCGATTCCTGATTCTTTTAAAAGGGTTTGAATAGCTTCTTCGGTTTTATCATAATCTCCTTCTCCAAAATGCGTATATCTCACATTTCCTTTGGCATCGATCAGATATTTGGCTGGCCAATAAAGATTATCAAAATTATTCCAAGTCTTATAATCATTATCTTGCGCCACTGGATAAGTAATTCCGAATTGTTTAACCGCCTTTTCCACATTACTAGTATTTTTTTCAAATTCAAATTCTGGAGTGTGAACTCCGATAATCACTAGTCCTTTATCTTTATATTTTTCATTCCACTCTGCTATATGTGGAAGTGTTCTAATGCAGTTGATGCAAGTATAAGTCCAGAAATCAACCAATACTACTTTCCCCTTTAAGTCTTTAATTTTTTGCGGATCTGAATTAATCCACTTAGAAATTCCTTCAATTTCAGGTGAAGGATAATTTTCGTTGAGAAGATTTGAATGAGAATTATTGTCTGATTTACTACTGAGTTCGTTTCTCACGATATTGTTATCTTCGAGTTTGGTTAAACCTGCTCCGTAATTTGGAAATTTATCCAAAATAAATGATTGGAAAGATCTATCGATATTGAGAAACAAAGCTAATGCAACTATGATCATAAATATTCCAAAGAATTTTTGTAATTTATCAGTATTTGATGTAAGCCATGAAACTTTCTGCAATAATGATCTGCCACCAAGCATTATTGCAAACATTGGTATTGCTGTGCCTAAGGCATAAGAAAATGTAATTAGTATTGCGTCAAAAGTTACTGTGCTCGTGGCTGCTAATGTGATAACTGATGCAATTATAGGTCCAACGCAAGGTGTCCAAATAAGACCCAAGCTTAGTCCTATTAAAATACCCCCAAGAAATCCCTGATGGTTTCCTGTCGAATTATATTTTGATGCTAGTTTTGAGAATAATAATTCTAAATAATATTGAAATTTAGGAATTAATAAACTGACACCGAATAAAAATATTACAATGATGGAAAAATTTCTTAAAATATCAGCTGGAATATTGGTAACTTTCACAATTGTTGTTAAAAATAATGTAAAAATTGTAAAGCTTAAAATGAAACCTAATACTATCCCTACTGGTTTCTTCTTTGAACCGAAACTCCCTGCTAAGACTATTGGTAATATTGGAAGTATGCATGGAGAAAGAATTGTAATTATTCCACCTAGGAACGCAAATAAGATAAGTATAAGCATTATTTTATATTAGATAATAGTTCATCTATTTGTCCGCCATTCCATCTAGTAATTTCTTTACCTTTGGCATCTATTTGAACAAAAGTATGTTGATATGTAACGTTATATTTTCTATCTAAATCTTTTTCTTCTTGATTGGTTTCTGGATCATTATAATTAACTCTGAACAACGTAACGTTATCCGGAATTTTAGAAATATTGGCTTTAAAATTAACATCAGCTGGTCTGCAGGTGGGGCACCATGAGGCATAAAAAAATAAAACCCTTTTATCACTAGCAGATTCCAAATTTGTTTTAGAATATTCTACGTATTTCGATTTTTCCATCATCTTCGTACCTTCATCTGTCATTTTGTTGTCGTCTTTCACCATCTTATTTTCATTCATCATTGTAGTTGGTTCATTCATCATTTCATCATGCAATACCATTTTATGGTTTTTATTATTTGAGATTAGTAGATAAATTGAACCAAATGAAATTATTAGGATTATTAAAATGATTCCTGAAATAATTATTATTTTTTTATTCATATTTAAAAATTCTTATCTGCATAAATTCTGCCTAATATTTTAAAAATCAACATTATAATAAGAATATAGACTAAAAAAGGATCTAGGTCGTGAATAAATTCTTGGTAAGCAATAATTAATACTAGCGTTAGGCTTCCTGCTAAGAAGGCTAAATGCCCTGCGAAAAATTTGTGAACTTTTTCTCTTTCATCTTTTGCTTTTTCTTTCCAGATTAAAGCTGTGAATAATCCAAAAAAAATTAAGAACAAAATAATCAACATGCTTACAAGCGTAGTTGGCATCAATAAACCTAAAGGATTAATAAAAACTAATAAAAGTCCGATTAATAAAGTGGAAATTATTGTTTCATTTAAATATTTATTTTTCATAAGTGAAAATGTTTTCTACCTTTGTATCAAAATAATGAGCAATTTTTAAAGCTAATAAAACAGATGGAGTATAGTTACCTTTTTCAATTGCAATTATTGTTTGTCTTGTCACTCCAAGCTGTTTTGCTAGATCTTCTTGTGTAATTTTTTTATTTTGTCTAAGATCCAAAACGGAATTTTTAATTTCTTCATTCATATCCCACCTGATTTTAGAATAAAAGATATTTTAAAAAATGTCAAGTCAACTTTACATAAGATTACTACTCATTTATGGGATCTGATTTGGGTTTTTGTCTTCTTGCTAGATAGATAAATGGTATAGCAGCGAACTGGAAGATTGATGAAACAGCATAAGATGCGGGGTATCCTTGGACATCTGCTATTTTTCCTAGCGCTGGTTGGATCGCTATCGCACCAGCTGAGCCAGTGAGAGAGTCAAATGAGAGAACAGTCGCTCTTTGCTCAGAAGGAATAAGTCCGTTCAGATAAGACTGTCTGATAGGAACTAGAGCTGCGAATAAAAGTCCCCAGAGAAATACTACGATAATAGCCAGCCAGAAGTTGCTGACCAATGAAACAAGAATTAAAAGTAGACCGGTTGCGAAAGTACCAGCTAGTAGATAACTAGTTCTAAGCTTAAATAGCTTTCTGATTTTTGGTGAGAAAAATCCTCCTGCCATTTGAGATAGTCCGGTGAGAGCTGCTATTGCTCCAGCAATAGCATATGCCTTGTCGTCTCCCCAGAGTTCAAGTAAGAAAGGCTGCAGTGCGTAAAAAATATAAAAGCTTACCCCCACTACAAAAGGGGCTGAGAGCATTATCCATCTAACAGGTGGATTCTTATATCCATAAGTAAAAGATTTATTTACAATCTTGCCCATTTCGTTAATCGGATTTTTAGGTCTGCTTGGTTTAAAACCAAGATCCTGCATAAGGACAAATGCCATAGCAAAGTTTATCAAGAGAACAAAAGTGCGAAGAATATATGGGACTCCTAAATTAGTTACTTGTGCAATTATTCCTCCAGATATAGCGCCCATTAACATCGCAGCCCCACCTACTATTTGTGCTTTCGCAAAAACAGAATCTAAACTTCCTTTAAAATTGGTAGCTTTTAGTGCATCTACTAACCATGCTTCAGTTGCTCCTGAGAAGAAAGTATATCCGAGACCTAAGACTAAAGAAGACAGCGCCCATCCCCAGAACGGTCCCTGAACATGCCACATATAAAAATATAGAAGAGTTGAAATGGCTAGCGTTAATGCGCCAAGCAGATAAGAAATTCGTCTTCCATAAGTATCAGCAATTACACCAGTTGGAACCTCAAATAAGACATAACCCACCGAATAGAACGCATTTGCTAGAAACGCTTCAAAATTGGATAGTCCAGCTGAGAGCAGAAAGATTGTATTAATTCCCCAGATAAAAGAAGTGGCCAGAGTATTTCCAGCGACTAAAGATAGATAAATCGTTTGAATATTGGTCGGTTTTCTGAGAAGGCTTAACATTAATCTATTATAATATCTTTCTTAGTTAATTGAAGAAGAATTATTTTTTGGGTTAATAATTCTATATACTCCCACATAATTTTTGCCATCAGGTTTATAGAACTTTTTTTCTAAACTTAGACAATTCTTAAATTCAGGATAATTTAAATTTGATACGACAAAATAAGTTGGATGTTCTTGAAAGTTTTTAGCTTCATTACATGAATTTATTACATAATATTTTGTAAATTTTTTATTAGTAAAATAAATATAGATTGCATCTTCTGGATTGCCGGAAGCGTTTCTTGTAACGATGTTAATTCTTTTATTATTATTTTCTTTAGATTTTAAATAATCTATTGTCTTCTCTACTCCATATCCAGATGGAATTCCAGCATAATTTTCATTAGAAATTTTTGTGATTTGAAAATATTGAGAAAAATATTTAAGAGGAGAATTTAATTGTAGTACGCTTAAATATATTAATGGAAGTGCAAGAAGCACCAATAATAAAGAAAATATTTTTTTATTTTTTAATTCAATCAAAAAATCAGAGATAAAAATAAACATTAAGGGAATAAAGTAGACAAAATACCTGGTTATAGAAACTTTTGAAAGCAAAATGAAGCTTAATGCGCCCAATAGAAACCAGGTAATTAAGATTTTAATTTCGAGTGTAAATTTTTTGAATTTAAATAAATAGAACAACAGAAAAATGAATCCAATAATTGAAGTCTGCCAAAAAAGAGTGTTGGATAATATCTGAAAATTATTTTCCCACACGCTCAAAGGAGTATTTAATAGTTCTGGAATACTAAATGCATATCTTGAGTTCAGTCGTATTATATCTAGAGACCTAGGCTGCAGTGCTAAAGGAAAAATAGTAAAGATAGTAAAAAATATAATTATTAATAGGTTAAAGATTGATTGCTTTTTGTTTGGTTGAAAACAAATTAAATAAACTGAAATTATACCAATAATTCCTAAAAAAATTATTGCACTAGACTTAATATAAAGACCTAAACCTAAAATTACCCCACATTCCACTGAATATAGGTAATTAATTCTTTGTAAATTTTTAGTAAATAAGTATACAGAAAATAATCCTATAAATGTTAATGCGCTTTCCATTAGCGCCATTCGATCATAAAATAAAAATATAGGCGAAATCGTATATAGGAAAAATGATAGTAGCGCTACTTTTTTATTGAAAAATTTATTTGAAATTAAATAAAGTGTGATAGCTGATAAAAATCCAAAAAGTACACTTACCATTCTTCCAGCTATTAAAGGATCAGAGATGAATCTATCAGAAAAGCTGAAGATCCAAATTAAAAAAGGTTGTTTTCCATCAAAGAGTGATTCATAGGGATAACCGAAATTTGCCATATTCGCCCATTTCAAATACAGCGCTTCATCTGTGAAGATGGGAAGAATTTTTAAATTAAATATTCTTAGAGAAAAAAATAAAAATATGATTAATATGAAGAGTTTGTTTGATAAGAAAAATTTAAAGCTATTTTTGAATATATCTTTGAGATAAATTTCTTTATGTAAAAAAGTTTTAAATTTAGTTAATTTTTTATCGATCTCCATTAGTGGATTCTCTAAGTAAATCTACTTCGTTTTTTGTTAATTCTCTGTAATGTTCAAGTTTAAGTTTATCAATTTTAATCGGACCAAACTTTATTCTTTGAAGGTCTAGTAGAGGTAAATGAATTGCTTCACACATTCTCCTAATTTGTCGATAGCGACCTTCATATATTTCCATTTCTAGTTCTGTAGTTTGTTCAGTTTCTCTTTTGACTTTAACTAATGCAGGACTAGTTAGGCCATCAGAAAGAATTATTCCATTTCTGAGTTTTTCTAATTTCCCCTCACTTACTCTTCCCTCAATTTTAAGCAAATAAGTTTTTGGGACATGAAACTTTGGGTGAGTTAGCTTATGAGTTAGTTCCCCATCGTTAGTGAGTAAAATTAATCCATGTGTATCTTTATCAAGTCTGCCTACTGGATAAACTCTTACATCTGTATCAATTAAATCTACTACATTTTTCCTATCAAATTCATCAGCTGATGTGGAAACTACGCCTTTTGGTTTATTTAATAGATAGTAAACAAACCCTTCTCTCTTGATTTTTTTATTATTAATTCTGATATCGTCTTTGTCTAAATTAATTCTTTGTCCAGATTCCTTTGCGCGTACACCGTTAACTGTAACTGTATTTTCTCGGAGAAATTGCTTTATACTTCTACGCGATGCATAGCCACTGTTGGATAAAAACTTATCTAGCCGAATAGTATTATTTTCCATAAGCCAATTATATATTATTTGAGGTGGGATGAGTATTCATCCCAGGATTTAATGGGTAGATCTTTTAGTTTTTTCGTACCAATCGCTTTGATGAATAATTCTGCCTTTTTAAGATTTGTATAAAGCGGAATGTTATGATCTACCGCTGATCGCCTTATAAAATAATCATCATTAACATCTTTTTTATGATATTGATCGGTAATGTTTATGGCCAAATCCACATCTCCGTTTTGAAAAATAGCGAGTACGTTAGGAGACTTATTTTCATGGAGTTTGAATAAAGGGGTAGTCTTAAGACCATTTTCATTTAAGAATTTAGCAGTTTTTTCTGTAGCAAAAATCTTAAGATTTAGTTTAGCCAATAAAGGAATAGCATCTAGGAAATTAACTTTATTTGCTTCACCTCCAAGGCTTATAAATATCCCTTTCGTAGGAATCTTTCCACCTACTGATAATTCTGCTTTAAGAAATGCTTCTTCTATATCGTCTCCGAAGCATGCCACTTCCCCAGTAGATGTCATCTCAACATCTAGCACAGGATCGGCTCCAGTGAGGCGTGCAAATGAAAATTGTGCAGCTTTTACTGCGACAAATTTAAATTTCATCAGATCAATATTTCGCTCGCCATTTGATTTTCCATAGAATGCTTTGACCGTTTCTTCCATAAAATTAACTCCGGTGACTTTCGAGATGAAAGGGAATGTACGAGAACTTCTGACATTTATTTCAATTACAGAAACCTCATTGTCTTTGGCCAAGCACTGAATATTAAAAGGACCTGATATCTCTAAATTTTTTGCAAGACTTTCTGCGATAAAACGAAGTTTTTTAAAAGTCTCAATATAAATTTTTTGAGCAGGAAAAATTATTGACGCGTCTCCTGAGTGTACCCCTGCATTTTCCACATGTTCTGACACAGCAAAAGCTTTAATTATTCCTTTTTCTGCAACTCCATCAATTTCAATTTCTTTGGCGTCAATTATAAACTTGGAAATCGTAACAGGAAATTCTTTGGAAATCACCGAAATCTTTTTAAGAAATGCCTTAAGATCTTCTTTAGTATAAATTACTTTCATATTGCTTCCAGAGAGAACGAATGATGGGCGAATTAGAACTGGAAAACCAACTTTTTCGGCAAAGATAATTGCTTCTGCAGTTTTATTAAATTTATTCCATGCTGGCTGACTAACTCCTAAAGTATCAAGAAGTGCAGAAAACTTAGATCTATCCTCCGCTCTTTCAATGTTTGATGGCCTGGTTCCTAAGATTTTAGCTCCATATTTTTCAAGTGCACTTGCCCTATTATTAGGAGTTTGTCCACCTACTGAAACTACTATTCCTTCAGGATTTTCAAAGTCATAAATATCAGCAATGCGTTCAAAGGTAAGTTCTTCAAAATATAATTTGTCTGAAACGTCATAGTCAGTAGATACAGTTTCGGGATTACAATTAATCACAGTTGTAGATTTGCCAATTCTTTTTAACGCATTGACAGTTTCTACCGATGTCCAATCAAATTCTACAGAAGAACCAATTCTGTATGGACCAGAACCCAGAATTATTACACCGTTTTTGGCAGTGGGCTTAACATCAGAATGAGATGTGTTATAAGTCATATAAAGATAATTCGTTTGTGCTGGAAATTCACCGGCGAGCGTATCAATTTGAAGCACACTAGGTTTGATATTATTTTTTTGTCTAAATTTTCTAATCTCAAGACCTTGTTTGCCCATAAGCTCCCCTATTCTCTTATCTGAAATTCCAATTTGTTTAGCTTTTAATATAAGTTCTTTGTTTAAAATCTTGGATGACTTAATTTCTTTTTCTGTTTTTACAATATTTTCTAAGCGATATAGAAACCATGGGTCGATTCCTGTTTGGTTATAGATACTCTTGATTGATTGGTTCATGTAGATTGCTTTGGTGAGAGCAAACATTCTATTCGGTGTCGGGTTAGTTAGAAAACTTTTTACTTCTTTAAGAGTTAATTTCTCAGATGAAGATTCATTGACTGCTCCTTCGAAATTTAAATCAAGCATGCGTATTGCTTTTTGATATGCTTCTTCAAAAGTTCTACCAATTCCCATCACTTCTCCGACTGATTTCATGCTACTACCGATTTTCGTGTCTGCATTTTTAAATTTCTCTATATCCCAGCGAGGAATCTTCACTGTTACATAGTCTAGAGATGGTTCGAAGCAGAATTGTGTAGCCTTAGTAACTTTATTGGTTAACTGAGTAAGATTATATCCAAGGGCAAGTTTGGCAGCCACATATGCTAATGGATAGCCAGTTGCTTTACTCGCTAGTGCAGAAGAGCGTGAAAGTCTGGCATTCATCTCAATGACATAGTATTCTAGTTTTCCATTTTTAGGATTAGGACTAAGTGCGAATTGTACGTTGCACTCTCCTATCACCCCTAAACTTCTGACTATTTTAATAGCAGAACTTCTTAGTGCGTGATATTCATAGTTAGTTAAAGTTTGACTTGGTGCAATAACAATGGATTCCCCAGTATGAATACCTAATGGATCCATGTTTTCCATGTTGCAGACAGTAATGCAGTTATCAAATTTATCTCTCACTACCTCGTATTCCACTTCTTTAAAATGATGAAGATATTTTTCGATTAATGCTTGTTTCACGAAAGAAAAAGCTGTCTCTAAAATCTTGGTTAACTCTTTTTCATCTGCTGCAATTCCTGAACCTTGACCGCCTAATGCGAATCCTGCGCGAATCATGACAGGATATCCGATTTCTTTAGCTATTTTTTTCGCTTGATCTAAGCTGGTAGCGCTTTGACTAATGGGTGTGGGAATTCCTAAAGTTTTAAGATGCTTGGCAAATTTTGCTCTGTCTTCAGAAATATCTACTGCTGAGATAGGGCTTCCTAAGATTACGACATTATGTTTTTTAAGAACACCTGATTTATTTAATGCTAGTCCACAATTAAGAGCCGTTTGGCCGCCAAATGAAAGCATGATTCCATCCGGTTTTTCTTTTTTGATTATTTCTTCGACGAAGAATGGATTAACTGGTAAAAAATAGACTTTATCTGCTAAATATTTAGAAGTTTGGATAGTAGCGATATTTGGATTAACCAAAACAGATTTGATACCCTCTTCTTTTAGAACTTTAATGGCTTGAGAGCCAGAATAATCAAATTCTCCTGCTTCTCCAATCTTCAGTGCTCCACTTCCTAAAATCAATATTTTTTTAAATTTCATAATTTATTAATAAAAAAGTCAAAAATCCATTCACAATCATGTGGGCCGGGGGTGGCTTCTGGGTGAAATTGTACTGACATTACGGGTTTGGTTTTATGAATGATCCCTTCAATTGAGCCGTCATTCGCATTTGTAAACCAAGTTCTGAATCCTTCTGGAACGCGACTTACATGGAAGCCATGGTTTTGGGTAGTAATATAACAACGATCTGAACCCACAAGAATACAAGGTTGGTTTTGCGATCTATGACCGTATTTAAGCTTGCTAGTGTCTCCTCCTGCAGCAAGTGTGAGGATTTGATTTCCCAAACAAATTCCTAAAATTGGAATATCCAAATCAAGTAATTTTTTAACATTTTCGATTGTTTTTTTAGCAAATTTGGGATTTCCTGGTCCATTTGAAATTACTACTCCATCTATTTGAAAATCCAATTGGTTTATTGTTAAATCAAAATCCCAAGGGACTGTTATTAAATTTATATCTCTTTCCAGTAATGCTCTTTCAATATTTCGTTTAGCGCCACAGTCGATAAGCATTATGTTTTTGTATTTTTTGTTTTTTATTTGATTAACTACTTCTTTAGTTGACACCACTTCTACCAAATTTTCTTTATTAGGATCATAAAAATTTATTTTTTTTCCGTTCTCTATTTTTCCGAGGAGAGAACCGTTGTCGCGGATTAATTGCGTAAGTAGTCTTGTATCTTTTATCTCAAGTGCTGGAATATTTTCAGATTTTAACCAGCTAGAGAGAGTTTGCTTACTTTCAAAATGATTTGGAGTATCAATATAATCTGAAACAATTAAACCAGATATTTGAATATTTCCAGACTCCCAAAGATATTTATCAGGTATTCCATAATTTCCCACCAAAGGGTAAGTGAGTACCAAAATCTGTCCTTTGTACGAAGGATCAGTAAGAGATTCAGGATATCCCATCATACCAGTGGAGAAAACGAGTTCTCCTGCTTTGGATATATCTGCACCAAAGCTTTTGCCTTCAAATACTTTTCCGTTTTCTAAAATTAATTTATTCATAGGGTTATTAATTTGTTAACGCGTTAACGAGTTAACTGGTTAATATTGCTACTTCCCAAGTACTAGAGCTATTAATGCCATCCTTACGTACATCCCATTTCTTGTTTCATTTTTTAAATAGAGAGCGTTGGGATTTAGGTCTACTTCTTCTAGAATCTCTCCCACCCTTGGAAGCGGATGCATAAAAATAGTTTTTTTATTTGCTTTTTTTGTAATTAGTTTGTTGTTGAGAATAAAAGTATTTTTTACTTTTTCATAGTCTTTCAAACTCTTAAATCTTTCTTTTTGCACTCTAGTCCAATACCAGAAATGTGCATCAGTTGGTAAATCTTTTTCCGAGGAGATTTCAATCATTTCGATTTTTTCTTTTAACTGATCCACTAAATCTAAAGGTAATTTTAATTCTTTTGGAGAGAGTAAATAAATTTTATTGCCTCTGTATTTGGAAAGTCCACGTAAGAGTGAATGGACCGTGCGACCATTAAGCATGTCCCCTGCCATGACGCCCGTCAAATTATTTAGTTTCCCAAATCTCTCATGAATTGTATAGAGATCAAGTAAAGCTTGTGTTGGGTGTTCCCCTATTCCATCTCCTGCATTGATTATAGGAACGAATTCAGCAGCATCAGCTGATTTTTTTGCAGTCCCTACTACTGGATGACGTATAATTATCATGTCAGAGTAAGCTTCAAAAACACGAATCGTGTCCTCAAGGGTTTCTCCCTTACTTACGGAGGAAAAATGTTGGGGATCTAGTACCTCAATAGTAGAGCCACCGAGTTGTTTGACAGCTGCAGCATGTGAGTTAAAAGTTCTAGAAGAGGGTTCGTAGAAAATAAGTGAAACTATTTTTCCTTTTAGAAGATCAGATGGTTTTGCATTTTTAGCTATGATTTTCATCCTGTCTGTTTTTTTAAAGAGGAGAGAAATATCTTTTGGGGAGAATTGATCTAAAGACAAAATGTCTTTGCCTTTAAATTTTTGATTTATGGTATTGGCATCTGCCCTTTGGGCCATAAAAAATCAGAGGTTCTCTGCCGAACTGGCTGATAAGCTCTGAGAGTTTAGTTTACCAGATCAACATAATTTGTCAAT
>CAZGGU010000005.1:41622-52432 GCA_964525395.1 uncultured Gammaproteobacteria bacterium | reverse complement strand
AATGATAAAAAATCGGATTATTTCCTGAAAGAGAATAGGACGTGGCGTGCACGATGCCTTTGATTGGTCTGAAAACAGGATGAAAGCTATATCTTTCTGGGTAAGAGCCTTCAAGAAGTTTTACGGCTTCAAAATTTTTGACCTCAGGCCAATCGAAAAAGATGGTACGGTCATCCATGATGAAGGTGTTTTGAAAAGTGTTTAGGTAGACTATGCAGGAGAGGGTAATGATGATACCGATTAAAATATATCTTTGTTTTTTCTTAACTTGATCGCTTAGGAATAAATTCTTGAGATTTTTTAGCATAATTAATTATCTGTTTTAGAACTTTTTTTCGCAACTATAATACAGTGGGTAAACATGTCTCTCGGACCGAAATAAAATTTAGTTAGTTTAAAACCATTTTTTTCGAGTATGTTTTTAATTTGTGTTTTGTTTTTGAGTAGATTTATTTCATCTGGATGAAGAACAATTTTATTGTTCGAAAATAGATTTAAAAAATTATGAATGAGCTTTAAAGATAATACAGATATTCCAAAAATAGGAGGCCAAAAGAATATTATTTTCCCATCCCGTTTTAATACTCGCCTAAACTCTTTAAGAGTCTTATTTATTTCTTCCTGGGTGAAATGTTCCATAAGTCCAAGATTGTAAATGCCATCAAATGAATTTGATTTAAATGGCATTTTTTTTGCATCGGCTTTAACAAGTCGAATAGATTTTAAATTCGAATTTCTATTTATATTTAATGCTTCTTTAGAAATATCAACACCTGTAATTTTATAGTAGTTGATAAGGTCAGTATCTACTTGTCCAGTTCCGCAGCCTGCATGGAGGAGCTTACTTCCTTTTTTGAA
The DNA here is from genome assembly GCA_964525395.1 of uncultured Gammaproteobacteria bacterium. GTDB lineage: Bacteria > Patescibacteriota > Microgenomatia > Levybacterales > UBA12049 > 2-01-FULL-39-10-A. The sequence goes on along the minus strand of CAZGGU010000005.1, from coordinate 51,574 downwards.
GTATATTTTAATAAAATAATTAAGAGCTGGTTTGATAATATATTTCCTATAAAACTCAGCAACTTTGTTGTAAATTGCCTGGGTGTTATTTATTTCTTTTTTCCAATAGTGATCCCATTTTTGAGAGGACGAGCTGATATCCTTTTTCATAAGAGATTTATATCATATTCACTTACTTTCCTCTAGAAAATAATTACTATTAAAATATTATGCTATATTACAAGCATGGGTAAAAAAGAAGAGCTAGGTCTTCCTGAGCTTGATCCTGAAAGAGTAAAAGATCTAAGTTATTCCGCAATTGAGCTGGGGGTTGACTTGCACAGAGCTCTTGAAAGGGCTATTGCTTTTCAAGCTGCAGCCTTAGCTATTGAAGCTGAAGATGAAAGAGTTGCTGTGCTATCAGCAGAAGGTGGAGAGCTAATTCCTATTGAAGAGCACCAGCTTTACAAATTAATGGTAGCGCCTTATGATTCCGAGAAGGAGCCTGAACAAATTTTTTCACCAGATACTAATGTTACAGTTCAAGATGAGGATTTGACAGGAGATGCAGGAAAAATAATTAGTTTTCCATTTCGCGGACAATAGTTTATAATTTACACATGTCGAGAGTATTTTCTTCATTCACCCCGAAAGATGTAGCAAGGTATTATGATGCCAACACAATCTTCTATAGAGTTTTCTGGCATCAGAGTAAATCACTTGGAATTCACTTCGGCTACTATGACCCGGATATAAAAAATCATCAGGACGCGATTCTGAGAGTAAATGAGACTTTGGCGAAAATGGCTGACATTAAGTCAAATGATAAAGTTCTTGATGCTGGATGCGGCGTGGGTGGTTCTTCGATTTGGATTGCAAAAAACATTGGAGCTCATGTAACTGGAATAACAATTAGTCCAGTTCAGGTAAAGAAGGCAAATAAGTATAAAAAAAGAGAAGGTGTGGCAGATCTTTGTGAATTCGAAGTAATGGATTTTAATAAAACTAAATTCCCAGATAATTCTTTTGATGTGGTTTGGGGAATAGAAGCACTTTGTTACGGCCTTGATAAAGAAGTTTTATTTAAAGAAATTTATAGAATTCTTAAGCCTGGTGGAAGGGTAGTAATGTCTGACTGGTTTGCAATCAAGACTGAATTTACGGCTGAGGAAAAACCAATTTACGATGAATTCATCTATGGATTCGCAGTCCCAAGCTTGGAAACGCCCGATTCTATGGAGAAATTACTTAAAAAAATTGGTTTCGGAAATGTAAAACATGATGATCACGGTACGGATTTGAAGCAAAACTTCGAGTTTGGTTTGCCCAGAACTAAAAGACTAACTCCATTTGCAAAGGTTTTACCTAAAATTTTTCCAAAACTTAGCGACGTAACGAGTAACTTTTATGGAATTTTGGCTGCAGAAGAAGCATATCGAAGAGGATTTTGGACACTTCAAGCGATCGTAGCTACTAAGCCCACCAGATAAAACGCCTTGTTTTGACCTCGAATCAGTGATATACTCTTATGAATAAAATGAAAGGAATTTTTACAAATGGCAAACGCTACATCTATGGCCGATTTGATGGCCAAAGCTCAGCCCTCAATTAAGTCTTTTAAAAAAGGCGAGACGGTCGTCGGAAAAGTTACTAAGCTTACATCTTCTGAAGTTCTCGTAGATATTGGTGCTAAAACTGAAGCATCAGTTCTTGAAAAAGATAAAAGCCTTCTTAGATCACTCCTTTCTACCTTAAAAGTTGGTGATTCAGTAGAAGTTTATGTGTTAAATCCAGAATCAGATCAGGGAAATCCAGTAGTTTCACTTAGAAAATTCATGGATGAGAAGGTTTGGGGAAAGATTGAAAAGCTTAAAGACGAAGCTAAAGTTCTAGATGTAACAATTGACGAAGTAACTAAAGGTGGATTTTTAGTCTCAGCTCCTGAAGGAGTTTCTGGATTTCTTCCTAATTCCCAAACAATGCTTTCGGTTGCTCCATCTGAATTGGTTGGCACTAAGCTTAAAGCAGTAATTCTCGAAGTAAATCGCTCTCTCCATAAAATAATCTTTTCTCAAAAAGCAGCAACTACAGATGAGGATTTCTTGAAAATCGTTTCGGGAATTAAAGTAGGAGATAAATTAAATTCCAAAGTTTCTAATTCTGCACCTTTCGGAGTTTTTGTAACCTTTAAATCTCCAAATGGAGAAATAATTGAAGGATTTATTCATTTGTCAGAACTTTCATGGGACAGGACTGAAACAGCTGAAGGATTTTTCGATAATGGTGAAGAAATCGAAACTCAGGTAATTGCAATCGATAAAGAAGCGAAAAGAATAAACCTTTCAGTCAAGCGCTTAACTGCTGATCCTTTTGAAGAAGCAGTCAAAAATATAAAAGTTGACTCGAAAGTTAAAGGAACTGTGAAGTCTACATCTTCTCTTGGAGTTTTGGTTGACTTAAATGGAATCGAAGGACTTATTAAAAAAGATAAAATTGCACCTGGTACTAAATATAATAGTGGTGACGAAGTAGAGTTAACTGTTGCTGAAATTGATACAAAAAGACATCGTATCACAGTATCACCAGTTCTTAAAGAAAAACCAATGGGATATAGGTAGGTGGTGGAATTTGGAACGAGCGGCTCGCTCGCACCAGTAAAGTTTTGGTTTGACTCACACGATTCCTCATCGCGCCTCAATTTATGAAAAGATCAACAGCTTATGTTTGTTCAGAATGCGGATATGATTCACCGGCATTTATGGGAAAGTGCCCAGAGTGTGGGACTTGGAATTCTTTAAAGGAAATCAAAATAGCTAACCAAAACCAGAAATCTTTAACTAAAACCTCAATCGCATCTTCTTCCGACTTAACCCCCAAAAAATTAGCTGACATAAAATTTGAGGAAAAGAATAGATTTACCTCAGGTTTTTTAGAAATGGATGGCGTCTTGGGCGGAGGAATAGTGCCGGGATCTGTGAGTTTACTTGCTGGAGATCCAGGAATTGGAAAGTCCACGCTACTTTTGCAGCTCGCTTTAAATATATCAAAGAAAGATCAAAAAGTACTATACATATCAGGTGAAGAATCTGAGCAACAGATTAAGCTTCGCGCAGACCGTCTTTCGAAGGTTAAAAACGATAATCTTTTACTTTTATCTTTAAGTAATACGGACACTATCGTGGATGTTATTGGCAACATTAATCCAGATTTAGTCATTATTGATTCTATTCAGACCATGGAATCAGAAAATCTGACTGGACTTTCTGGATCTGTGGGGCAAGTTCGATATGCAGCGATGGAATTTATAAAAGCGGGAAAAAGATTAAACATTCCTATTATTATAGTAGGACATGTGACGAAAGAGGGGATGGTCGCTGGTCCGATGGTTTTGTCCCATATGGTAGATACCGTTCTTTTCTTAGAAGGCGAAAAGTTTACTAGAGTTAAAATTTTGCGATCTTTAAAAAATCGCTTTGGCCCAGTGGATGAAGTAGGTGTTTTTAATATGGAAGCGGGGGGAATGACTGAGGTAAAAAATCCTGAACAAATATTCCTAAGTCCCCAAAAGTTAAATGCATCTGGGTCAGTCTTAACAGCAACTCTTGAAGGAACACGTTCTTTTCTGGTCGAAATTCAAGCACTTGCAGTTTATTCTAAATTTCCTATGCCTAGACGCGTTGCATCCGGAATTGATTCTAAGAGATTGGAGCTTTTATTGGCAGTTCTGCAAAAACATGCCAGGCTTCCAATAGAAAATATGGATATTTATGTAAATGTCGCGGGCGGTTTGAAATTATCAGATCCGGCAGCAGATCTAGCAATTTGTCTTGCTGTTTTTTCAAGTATTAAAAATGTCTCTATGGGGAAGACTGTTGCTTTTGCAGAAGTGGGACTTCTTGGGGAACTGCGTCCACCAGCAGAATTTGCGAAAAGATCTAAAGAAGCGAAAAAACTTGGCTTTACTAATATCATTGGAACAGATAAATTTAAAACTCTTAATGAAGTGCTCGAAAAATTAGCTAAAAATAAGTAAATTGCTCAGCACTTATTATCAGTATTTTGATATACTAACGTCGGTTTAAATTATTATAAAATGGCAAAAGAAAAAAATAGAACACAAGATAAAAAGGTTAAGAGGAAAACTATTAAAAAAGTAGAAACTCCTAAAACTCCGGTTCCTCACAAAGAGGGAACAGGGCTTCCAGTTGTGAATTTACCAGCAAAGCTTGTGCAGGCCTTAGCAGATGAAGTAGCAAAAAATGTCGTAAGTCGTTTGCCTGGTGTTCCGAAAAGAGAATCACGTCCTAAAAAGCAGCAGAAAATAGAAAATGCATTTTTTCTTGATACATCAGCAATTATAGACGGTAGAGTTTTCGACATCATTAATCTAGGGTTGGTCGCTGGCGTAGTGGCAATTCCTGAGAGTATTTTACTTGAGTTAAAGCATATTGCTGATTCACAGGATATGGTTAAGCGGGAGAGGGGAAGAAAGGGATTGGAGCTATTAGATAAGCTTAAGAGATCAAAAGCTATAAAAGTAATGCATATTCCTGATAAAAATGGTGAAGGAACACCGAGGGAAGTAGATGAAAAGCTAATTGAAATTACGAAAACCCATAAAGGTAGACTTATCACCTGCGATTTTAACTTGGAAAAAAAGGCCAGTATTTCTGGAGTTAAGGCAATTAATATCAATACTTTGGCGAATTATCTAAAAATTCGCGCAGTTCCAGGAGAGGCACTTCACATAAGAGTTTTACATGTAGGAAAAGATTTGACCCAAGGTGTGGGTTATTTGGATGACGGAACAATGCTAGTAGTGGAGCATGGGTCAGGGGATGTGGGGAAAGAAATTGATGTAATAGTTTCACGTGTGATACAGACAAGTGCAGGTAAAATTTTGTTTTCTAAGAAGATATAATTTGTTTTTTCTTCATAGCGCTCTTTTCAAATTCCCATCTGTCGCTTTTTGAAGAAAAAGTTGCGCAAAACTTTCCGCACATTTGAACTCCCTACCTTTTCTTGTCCATTTCTCGTCCTGCTTGCAGTAGACCTCCTGATATCATAATTCATAAAAGCATAATCTTCTTAGTTAAACGCAAAAACATAATAAACCTATAGCACGTGATATGATATTTAATGATGCATTAAATTCACTTATGAAATAGAACATAAAAATAGCCTCAAAAAATCTCGTTTTAACGCATGTGAAAAAATATTGAGCAATTTGAGTAATCAAAAATTTAGTTTAGCTTCAGTTTGTAATTTTATTACTTGACATGAAAGCTGGATTGGTATGTAATAATCTTATAGCAATTATTTATGGTTTGCCTAGGCAGGGGTTAACCAATGCATAGGTAATCATGACTAATAAACTGCCCAATTTTAAAGATTCCCAAGGAAGAATACTAGTTCCGATTAGCGAAGCTTCTAAGATTTTAGGAGTATCTGTCGATACACTTAGACGTTGGGATGAAAAAGGAAAAATTGTCTCCAGGAGACCTGATGGAAAGAATAGGTATTTCGCACTGCAAGACATAGAAAATTTTAAAGCTTCTAAAACTTTTTCTATTGGTGAAGCAGCAGAATTTTTAGGTATTTCTCACACAACTCTCCGTCGCCTTGATGAGCGTGGAATTCTTCCAGCTGAGAGAGTAGGAGCAGAGAGAGTTTATCGTCTTCCTGAGCTTGAAGAATTTTCAAGCTCCCAGTATTTCCAGACTAAGAAAAATTTAGAAAGACTTGAGAAAGATGTAGAAGTTGCTGAGGCTAAAACAGTTGAAGTTCATTCAAGCGAAAAAGACAGAGTAGATCAAATTGTGCGCATCATAAACGAAGATGAAAATGATTTAGACAGTCTCGTTAGCTGGAGGTCCAGGCTTGCAAAAGGAGCAGTTTTAGCTGTTTTGATATGTTTAATCATAGTTTTCGGGGTCACTTCTTCATTCTTGGTAGCACCAATTAAAACAGCTCAGTTTATGGGCTTCGTAGATTCAAATGGGAATAAACTTATTGCCTCACCAAACGTATCCACTGCGGGCTCAAATAGCTATGATGTTCTTGGTGCAAGCTCTACTTTGACCGTGATTTCTGAACCTAAATATGAACAGCCAGGCGCTGCTAAAAGTCTCATCCGAAGTGTTCTTTTGCCTTTCACTAGAGTCTCCCTTGCTATAATTGATGTAGTAGATCATAAAAAGTATGAGAAAGTTATACCTAGAAATATCAATGAAATCTTTGCATTCAATAAAAAGAATGAACTAGTTCCACTTACTCCAATTGATTTCGCTACATCTGATCTTTTGAAGGTAGGCGATAAAGGCTTAATCAAAAACTTAAACGCTGATTACCTAAGAGGTAGAGTTCCTGGAACTGGCCCTGGAAATTTAGTTTATTATAATTCAAAAGGCGAGATTGAAGGCTATACAGAAGACACTTATTATGTCACTCAGCCCTTCACTGGAATATTGCCTCTTGCTAACGGAGGAACTGGTGCGAATTTGACGCTTGCGAATAAAGGAGGCCTTATCTTCTTGTCAGGAAATAAACTAAATTCTACAGGTCCACAGAACGGAGTAATCATTGCTACTGGTTCAGGTGCGTTTGGTGCAGTAGCTGGAACGCCGAATTATTTGATAAAGTGGAATTCCTCAGGAAACTCCTTGTCATCACAATCAATGATTTATGACAACGGATCTGTTGGTATTGGCAACACTGATCCGGGGCAAGCCTTAGACGTTTCAGGAAATATTTATGCCAGGGGGGGGCAGATACGGATTGGGAATTTCGCGGCTCCGCCTGGTGCAATTGGAGCTGGTTCGTTATATTATGATACTGGTAGCAACCAGGTTTTTTACTTTAATGGGACCAATTGGCAAGCCTTCGGAACAGGCTCAGGAGGAGACAGTGTTTGGACAACTGGTACAGGAGTTATCTATCCGACTAACCTTACAGTGGATGCTTTGATTGGCGGAACTGCATCAGTTTCTGCTAAGTTTGGCTTCGTAAATGTTCTTGCTGGAACACCCTCAATTCAGATTAATGGCACTACTGTTCTTGATCCAACAACTCTGGGTTCGGGCGTAGTGACTTCTTCTTTGACTTCAGTTGGCGCATTGACGAGTGGCTCAATTGCTTCAGGATTTGGGACTATTTCCACAACTAATACGATTACTGGAACAACAGTGAATGGAACGACAGGTGTAAATACAGGCGCTGGCGCTGGAACTCAGAGGATTGATGCATCAGGAAATTTAGTCAATATCGGAACTATTACATCAGGACTTATTAATGGTCAAACTATATCAAATGCAGCAAATTTTACTGGTACTTTAGCTGTCTCAGGTGCAGTGACGTTGTCTAATTATAATACTAACGGCGGAGTTTTCTTTGCTAATGGTTCTGGATTATTGTCCCAAACTGGAGCAGGAACATCTTCCCAATGCTTGCTGGGTGGAACAACTCCTACGTTTGGATCTTGTGGAACAGGATTAGCAACTAACTGGTGGACTACTTCATCTGATGGAAAAGCACTAACTCCAATTAACTCAACTATGGATTTCCTTCTTGGTGGACAAGCCACAACTTCAGCTAAGTTTGCAGTCCTTGGCTTGAATGATGCAAGAGGTTCTCAAACAGCTTCACTTTCTGGTTCAATTGTTCTAGACAATACTGCATCAATCCAGACTACAAAGAATCAAAGTTTGAGAATAGGAGGAAGCTCTACGGGAAATATTAACCTTGAGCCATCCAGTACTTTGGCTTCAGGCTATGTTTTTATTGGCTCAGCTGGTTTATCTGGAATTGCTAATCCAGATTTTCTAGTACTTGATCAGGCATCTGGAGCGTTACCTTCCGCCATCAATGGATCTCTGGCTATAGATTCTACGGGAAAAATTAGTGTTTATGAGAATGGACAATGGAAAGTACTGTGTAATACAACAGATGCAGCATGTGGTGCTGGATCAGGATCAGCGCTATCTGCAATTACAGCTGCTACAGGCGCCAATACAATTAACTCTGGAGATAATGGTCAAGTTTGGAATTGGTCATTAGCATCATTAAATAGAACAGCATTTACCATTGGTGAGAATTCAGCATCGAGCGGAAACAATACAACTATTTTGAAAATTTCAACCATGGCCAATTCTACTGCCATGCCACTTCAGATAATCGCCCAAGGAAATACAGTATTAAACGTTTCAAATATTGGTGGAATTACTTTGGGAGCAAATGCAGGAAATGGTAATATCTCGATTTCTCCAAATGCCGGTGGGCAGGCTGCTTTGATTGTAAATAAATTGGGAGACAATGACCTCTTCACAGCATCAGCTGCAGGAACGACAAGATTTATTATTGCCAATAATGGAGCGTTAACAGCCTCTGCATATGCAAATGCAGGAGGTATTTTATACACTTCAACCACTGGGCTTATTGGTCAAACAAGTGCAGGAGCTTCGTCTCAATGCTTGCTTGGTGGAACAACTCCAACATTTGGATCTTGTGCAACAGGAACAAATCAATCTCCTTTCCAAGTATTAAACGGTGCAATAGTTCCACTTAATTCAACCCTCGATTTTTTAGTAGGCGGTCAAGCTACCACTTCAGCAGACTTCGCATTTATAAGAGTTAATTCGGGGACTCCTACAGCTTCCATTTCCGCTGGAACCACGAATAATAATACTTTCCTCACAGGAGGAGGAAATTTAGCAACAACTAATGGACAGACTTTGACTTTAGGTGGATCGAGCACAGGGCTTATTCAAGTAAGTAATAAAGCTGGATCTGTTTTTAGTACTTTTGATACAGTAAATAGTAGACTAGGAATAGGAACCAGCACACCGAATGGCGCTTTAACTATTGGTAGCGGGCAAATATTAGTACCCGGTGGTTCAAAAACCGTACCAGATATTGCACTTACTGGATCGACTAATACTGGTTTATATTTTGGGTCGACTGCAGGAGGTTCCGTAGCGTTTACAACTGCAGGTGTACCTAAATTCTTCTTTCAAAATTTAGCCCAACGAGGTTTTGTTATGTCAAATAATATTTCACTATCATGGGTTTCTACGTCGGATGCTACTTCTGTAGCTCCGGATGTATTTATTTCGCGTTCTGCAGCTGGTGTTTTAAGAATTTCAAGTGACGAAGGCAGTGGAACGGCTGATCTAGTAGTTAATGGCAAATTAGGAGTGGGAACGACTTCTATAAATTCTGCACTTTATGTTACTCATCCGTTAACACTTGCTGTTACAGGTAAATCATTGGCTGTCTTTGACCAAATAGAACAACAAGATATTTTTACAGCTTCTGCTTCTGGTACACCAATCTTTACTATCACTAGAGCTGGTGGAATAGCACTGGGTACTAATGGACTTAGCACAGGTACTTCTTCTCAGTGTCTCCTCGGAGGGTCGACTGCATCATGGGGATCTTGTGGAACAGGAACTGGAACCAACTGGTGGACTACTTCAGCTGATGGAAAAGCTTTGACACCAATTAATAGTACTATGGACTTCTTATTAGGTTCCCAAGCAACTACTTCTGCTAAGTTTGCAGTACTTGGTCTGAATAATGCAAGAGGATCTCAAACTGCTTCAGTAGCTGGAAGTTTCGTAGTTGATTCTTCAACGGGCTCCTTGCAGGCAACGAATAATCAAACTTTGACGATTGGTGGAAATACCACAGGAAATATCTTGCTTATGCCAAATAATAATACTTCAGGCGGTTTCGTAGGTATTGGAACTACCGCGCCTACCAATAGATTTGAAATTCAGGAAACTAAAACTGATACATCTGGATTCACTCAGATGCAGTTTAATAGGGTTACAGCTAACCCTACTGGGGCTTCTACGGCGACATATGTAGCCAATTATAATGAATCAAGAACTAACTCCGGAAATTCTCAATCTTTTTCAAATGCTTCAGTTGTTGGGCTATATAACTTGGCGCAGCACAGAGGAACCAATACTCT
>CAZGGU010000005.1:0-41522 GCA_964525395.1 uncultured Gammaproteobacteria bacterium | reverse complement strand
AGAATAGATGCGGCTAGTACGCAGACACTTTGGCTATCTGGAAATGCAGATAATACTACTGCAGCTTCAGGCATCGCCTTTGGTTCTTCCAGAGATACAAATTTATATAGATCTGCTGCCGATACATTGAAGACCGATGATGCGTTTAATGTGAACGGTAACTTTAATGTTACCTCTGCTGGTGCTATCTCAGCCGCTACAGGAATTACTTCAAGTGGAACTATTACTTTCTCCACATTTAATTCAAATGGAGGAGTGCTTTACACAAATGGATCAGGAGTACTCGCTCAAGCTACAGCAGGTACATCTTCCCAATGCTTGCTTGGTGGAACAACTCCTACATTTGGCTCTTGTGGTGCTGGACTTGCTACCAACTGGTGGACTACTTCATCTGATGGTAAAGCGTTAGCTCCTATCAACTCAACTATGGATTTCTTGTTAGGTGGAACATCTACTGCTTCAGCTAGATTTGCAGTGCTTGGTCTTGCTGGATCAACTCCTCAAACTTCAGTTTCTGGAAGACTAATCGTAATGCCAAGCAATGGTTATGGGAATGTAGGTATTAATACAACTAATCCTGTTGTTCCTTTTGATTCCAATGGAAGAGCAAGAATTGCGGGCTCAAGCGGATCTGTGGGTGATAGCGGTTTTGGCAATTATGCTCTGTCCGTTCAGAACAATGCAAGTACTTCGTGGCTTGAGATATTAAATAATGGAGGCGCTGGTAAAGGAGCATTTTTCGGTATGTCTGGAAATGATTTTGAACAATATAACTATCAAGGCGGAGATATCATTTTCTATGCCAATACTACTCCTAGTACATCAACTGAAAGATTGAGAATTGCAGCAAATGGGAATGTGGGAATCGGGACAGACTCTACTCCCAATGCTCTGTTCAATGTAGGCAATAATTCAGAATTCCAGGTTAACTCCTCAGGTGCAATCGCAGCAGCTACAGGTATCGCTTCTTCTGGAACTATTAACTTCTCAGGCTTATCTGCTTCTTCCGCAATATATACAGATGGATCTAAGAATTTAACTTCTACTGCTCCTACTACAGGTACGATTGGATACTGGAGTAGAAGTGCTCAGGGAGCACTTACGCCTGCAACCACTAATGATGTAGTAGCTGCAACATCTTCAGCATATAATCCATTCACTGCAACTACTAATAATCCAGCTGGTACGCTAGCAAATAATACTCTCATTCAGCATATTGCTGCTGGAACTGTAACCAATCTTCTTACTCTCTCAAGAACTGCTGGAACTGTGACCACAGGGCTTAATTTAACTGGAACAATTGGTACGGATATTTCTTTACAAAATTCAGCGACTATAAGCAATGCTTCAGCTGGAACACTCGCGTTAACAGCGACCAATATAGCGGTAAATGGAAACCTAAGAGGGGCTACAGATGATACGTTTTTTAGCTGGGACTATACAACGAATAGAATTGGTTTCACTAAAAAATCTGGCGGAGCAGGTAAATTAACATATGGTTCAGGAAACTCTTTTGCAATAGCTCAGTCAAACGCTACCGGGATTGAAGCTACAAATACTTTCACAGATAGATTTGTTCTAGATACATCGGGAAATGTCACGATTGGAGCTGGGAACTTAACAATGACAAGCGGTACTTCCTTTTCAGCTACAGCCTTAACTACGCTTACAACTTCATCAAGTGTCTCGTGGGGTGGATTAACTGCTATGACATTTACGGCAGATAATGCTGTGGTGTCGGGCTCAGATGTAGCAAATGGTAACCTATCTTTGCAGGGAACAACAAATGCTACCAGAACTACATCATATGTTTTGCTTCAGCCAAATGGAGGATTTGTAGGGGTTGGCAATTCAGCGCCAACAGTAGCATTGGATGTAACAGGTGATTTGTCAGCAAGTGGAATTATGACTGCAGGATCTTTTGTCACTTCAAACTGGACAATTGATCAAAATGGAACCTGCGCTGGTTCTGGAAGACTTTGTTTTGACTATTCGGGGACTGGTCAAGTTTCATTTACTTCTGGTGGTCAGGGAAGAGCTACCAATGGTTTTGTGACTGGAACTCCTGACTATGCAGAAAATATTACTGTTACTGATTCTTCAATTGAATCTGGAGATATCGTTACATCAGTTATTTATGACAGTAGCGAAGAGAATGTTTATAGAAGATCAATTGCGTCCAAGTCTGATAAAGAATATCAGGGAGAAATTATTGGCGCAATTTCTGAAAATCCTGGATTTTTAGCGGCTCAAGCTAATCTGAGAGATCTACCAGATCGTGGCTGGAATGATAACGAAAGACCGCTTACTGTAGCAGGAAGAATTCCGCTTAAAGTTTCAAGTATAAATGGAAAGATTAAAGTAGGAGATAGAATCACGTCTTCTTCCAAGCCCGGAGTTGGCATGAAAGCTACAGAAGCAGGGCAGACTGTCGGTATAGCTATGGAGCCGTATGATAATTCGGATCCAAATACAGTTGGCAAGATTTTAGTCTTTATTAAGGTAGGATTTTATGATCCGGATGTTTACCTCACTAATACTGGAGACTTGAACCTCGAGGTTGATCCGGCTACAAGCTTAGGTTTAGTTAAGCGAGACAATAAAGCCATTAAGAGGAATGGTGCGTATAATGAGGGTGTATTTGGAAAACTTAGAGCTGGCATTATCGAAGTCACAACGATAACTACTGATTCTTTGAATATAAAAACAGATGAAGTAAGAATCGGCGATAAGACTTTGGCTCAGTATATTGATTCAAGAGCTCAAAATAATGGATCTACTCCAGCTGAAACAGAAGCTAAGATTACTTCACTTCAGTCTCAGATTGATCAGCTAAATTCAGTGCTTGGAGTTTCCACGACTAGTGCTGAGATTAATCAGATTACGTCTCAGATTAACCAAACTCAAGATGAAATTGATTCATTAAATTCAGAAAATATTGCTTCTCAGGGTGAGAATGGCGACTTTGAAAAATTACATGTTTCTGGAAATACTTTGATTGAAGGAATGCTTACGGTAATTGATCCTCTTAAGGCAGGAGAATTGGTAGTCACTGGCACAGCTAACTTCTTCGATGACGTAGTCTTTAAAGGTAAAGTAAGATTTGATAATAATGTTCAGTTTGCTTCAAATGCAGCTGGTGCAGCTTCTATTTCCCAGGGTACTAAGAAAGTAAAAGTTACATTTACTAAGAAATTTGATAACGAGCCTTTGATTAATACGACTTTAACAGTTGACGGTACTGATACTGAGAAGCAGGCGATATTAAATTCAGGTTACGTGGTCGCAGTTACGGATAAGTCTGAAACAGGATTCACTATTATCCTTAATAAAGCCGCTGAGCAGGATTTGAAGTTCAACTGGAGCGCTGTTCAGGTGGGTAATTAATAATCCAAGAGGGGAAGATCGATCTTTAATTTTGTTCGTTATTTAGAGGAATTATTTTTTAATATCTAGCTTCTACTGAACAACAATGGTAAGCGGAGCCTCAGAATTCTTCTCGTAAACTACGAATTCTCCCTTTTTATCCATTCTTTGTTTAATTTGCTCACTAAGTCCATAGCCTCGAGGTGTAGTTAATTCTTTGGTTTCTGAGAGTAGCCACATAAGATGATCTGGATCGTCATTCTTTATTCCTATGTAGTAGCCTTGCTTCATGAATATTTTGGAAGGATGGAATTTCTCATTTTTAAAGGAGGTAATAGTAAGAGATTTATTGGTCACAGTAGAATCAGGAGTATTTGGATCTGTCTTGTCGCCTAAGATTTTGGCTTTAGTTGCCTCAAGGTCAGGTGTTTGAGAGAAAAGATTGGGGACTAGAAGTGCGTGAGTGAAAAAACCCAGTCCGAAGACTGCAATTATGATTGCGATTTTCTTAATCATTTTCCGGCTAGTGCTTTAAAGGCCTTCTTTATTCTCTTTCTGAATAAGAAGAGAAGGACTATGATTGCTAGAATTACAGCTGCGATTCTAACAGGGAACACGTAGAATGTAGTTTCTGCATTTAATGTGTCTTTCTGATCTGATCCATAGTAAATGATTGCTGTCGCAGTGTATTTGCCTAGTAAAAACTTATTTGGCAAGCTTGCAGATATGACTCTGTCTGCTCCTGGGAAAACATTGGTTTCATAAACGATTACATCTTTTACTTTCCTTCCAAACGTGTCTTTTACATTAATAAGTCCATAAGCTTTTACGTGGACATTTCCGCTGTTTTTAACTTTTATACTCATCGGAACAGGTCCGAATTCAGAAAACCTAGGAGCATCAAAGCTAAGAACTGTCAGCTTTTCATCTACTGGTCCTGAGATTCTGACTAAGAATAATGAGGCGATCTCTTGAGAAAGGGCCGCAGCATCTCCGCTGCCTTTTCCTGCCACTTGGAATACGAATGATCCATATCTTCCTCCAGCAGCACCTTTTGGAACTGAGAATGTGGCCCTAACCTCTTGGGATTGGCCTGGATTTAGTGTAAATTTATTGGGCGTGACTTTCCCCCAGTTTTTTATCGAATAAGTCTCATCGCTTGTAAGTTCTACTTGTCCTTCATCTCCGACAGCAGTAAAATCTTCAATTCTTACAGTAATTGGAGTTGCATTTGTTCCTTTGTTGGTAATCGAAGAGGTGATGGTGATATTCTGTCCTGGATCGACTTGAACTTCTTGTGACGGAGGAGAAATCTCTAATCCTTGATCAGCTTGCTGTCCTACGACAGTAAAGCGGATAGTAAATGCAGCTATTAATAGTAGTGGAATTGTGAGCAGTACTAACTTTCTCTTAAGAGGCAGATTTGTAAGCGCAGCCTTATTCATTTTAATATGTCGGAGTTGCTATAAGTACAACTGTACCAGTGTATGAGCCTGAAGGTTGAAGAGCATTAACTTCTCCCTGCCATCCTAATCTAGTTGTCTCTGATGAAACTCCTGTAGCGCTATATATGACTTCCATTCCGGTAGTAGTTGTTCCAGCCCATTTATTTCCTCCTGATGTGGTAAATCTCGCAGCTGTTCCCGTTCCTAGGGTTGAATCTTCTGTGGTGTAGCCGAAATAACCAGTATTTACATTTGCTGAAGTACCGTTTGGTGAAGACCAAGTGGTTGGAGAGGCATTAGTACCAGTGAATGCATCTATATCATTTGCTCCAGAAACAAGCGGCGGAGTAGCAGAAGCAGAAGCTGTAACTGTATAACCGTTAGAAGCATTAGTAGAAACCGTCGCATCATGTGCTGCAATTGATGGTGCTCCAGATGCTAATGTTCCTAGTGGGATGGTAGAAGCAGAAGTTCCAGATGTTACCGTAATAGTGGCTCCATTAACTGTACCTGATGTAGCTGCTGCTAATGAGAAAGTTAAATTAGGATTAACATTTGCAGTTACGGCGAGTGAAGTAGAGGTTAGTATCGCTACAGCCATCTGACCGTAATCAATTTGAGTAGTTCCAGTATCAGACCAAGTAATAACTCTTACATACATCGTGGCGTTAGTAGTAGATTGATTAGTTACGCCAGTCAACTGATAGCTCACTGTTGATGGAGATTGGGTGGTTGGTGTAGTGATTACAGTTCTAAATTGATTAGCTGCTGGCTGAGAGTCAGTTCTTCCAGTTCCTGTAATATTATCTGCAGCTCTTACCGCTGATGAGTCGCTGAAACCAGTTGGTGCCGTGCAAGTATCTGTCCATGTTCCTGCTTGAGTACAGAATTTAAAGTCTATCTGCTTAATTGCTGTCGTATTCGCTACAGTAAAGTAGGTATTATAGTAGGTGACAGCAGAGGCTTGAGAATTTCCAATCATTACCTTTGCCTGTGTAAAAGTTCCCGCATTTGCTTTGGAGGTTGAAATGAAATATGCAGGCACAGTAAGCGTAATAACTACAGAAAGGAAGAGTAATGCAAGGAGCTTGGTGTTTACCTTTGAGAATTTACCGATTGAACGCATATACTATTATTGGGATAAATAAAGTTGTTTGTCAAGAGGATTTAGCCCTTATTCTTAAGCAAAATCGATAGTGCTTTCATTACTCTTTGGCGTCTTAAAATGATAAAAGCAGTTAGTGATATTATAAGTAATATTAATAAGCTTTTTGATATTGGTAGAGAGATGAAATATTTAGTCTCATAAACTTGTTCGCCCTGACCAGTGGAGATTGCAAGTTCAGCTTTGTAAATTCCTCGCCATTTTTGATTAAGGTCAATCGATGTTTCCCAACGTCTGACTTTACCTGGAAAAACAAACTTTTCTTCAAGAAAGATCTTTTCTTCGCTGCCTAAGATTGGTTTTATCTTGAGAATTGGCTTAGCGCTGAAATGGTTTAAGCCATTATTTTGAACCCTAAGAAGAAGTGGTAGGTTATCTGATTCTGAAAGAGTAGGTATAGAAAAGTCTAGGATTTGTGCGCTTGGTTTAGTCAGCGTCCCGACGTTGGCCAAAAGCAGTGCTCCTACTTTGGCTGAGACTAGGGTTTTTTGATTGGTTCTATTTCCAACAATTGGTTCAAAGAAGAGAATGCCATAATATCCACCGAAAGGAACTTTTCCTGGAATCTGAATTTTAAGATCAACAGTTTTTTTCTCTTTAGGATTTAGAATCATGTCTTTAGGATTTACACTTGACCAATTGATTAGGGGGTTGGCAGTTTTATTCTCAAATATATATCCGCCTTCTTCATCAGTGGTGCGAAAGTTTTCAAAATAAGCTTTTACAGGGAGAGGAGCACTAGTTAAGTTTTCAATAGTTACCTTATAATTATAAGTTGCACCTGGACTTAGGTTAATATTGAAAATAAGAGGTGAAATTCGAAGCATCTGATTGCCAGTTTGCGCCTGAGCGGGCTTAAGACCTGGCAGAATTAAGATAAGGGCGCTAAGTAAAATGAAGCTAAAAAATAAGCTGAAGCACTTTGATCTATTTAGAATTATTTTTGTGAAAAATAAGAATTTCATATTAATATTCAGGCACTACGATATAAAGAACAGTTGAAGTATATGTGCCTGCTGCTTGAGCCGCATCTACTGTTATTCTGTAAGAGATATCATATTGTTGATTTACAATAGCTGAGAGAACTGGGCCAGCCGCATCAGCCACAGGATCTCCGGGAGAAGAGGTGGTGAATCCGGCATATTTAGGACCACCATTTGTAAATCTATCAGGCGTGCCGCCAGTTAAGTTAGAGTCATTAGTCGTATAGCCAAATCCAGTTCCTGACCATATTGTAGGCGCAGAATTTGGGCTCGCATAATTTGCAATCGTCGTTGCGCCTTTGGTCAAGGGTTGTGTGACATTTCCGTAGATAATATAGCCATTATAGGCATTGGTGGAAGTCGTTAGCGTTGTTGATTTAGTGCTGTCAGTATAGCTATTTCCTGAACCCAGGTTATCAAAAGTGAGCGTATATGCGCTGAGGCCGAAGGTGAGGGAAGGGCTAGACGTAGTCGCGCTTGAAGCAGAACTCCACCTGCTCTCTGTGAAATTTCCTTGCTCAGCTTTAACCTTAATGTAATATGTTGTATTGGCAGAGAGTCCAGTTACATAAGCACCAGATGTGCCACCCCATTGAGGATAAGTTTGCCAGTCTTCAGAGCCGAGAGTAGGTCCTATCGTATTGTCGCTTTGAATATAGTTGGTGTTAGACACGAAGTTGTCTGTGGAGATCGCAATTGCGTATGTGGTGTCAGCAGGGCCTATTGCGCTGTTTAGGGTAAATTTAAGTCTATCATAGTTAGAGCTTGGGTTTGAAAAAGTAGGCGCTGCTGAAACCGAAGCCTGCATGGTCCAGATCAAGCCATTAAGGCTGCTGTAGTTGGTCGAATCTAGCTTTCCATTATCTACTTCACCCGCTGTTCCAAATAGAGCATAGTTGGTTGACTGCGTGCCCGTAGTATTCGTTCCTCCAGCGCCAAAGCCATATTCTACTAATTCATAGTTAGTGCTTTTGGGTCCAGCAAAAACGATCTGATGACCAATAAAAATGACTATTATTGATAATATACTAAGTATTTTGATATATTTAATCATATAGGTAATACAAATGCTGAAAGTCCAAAAAGCGGATGCAAATACTTGAAGGTGCAAATTTGATTAATGTGATTTCTGTCTGCCATAACTGCAGTTTGAGAATCGTTAAATGTCAGCTCTGTGTTTCGATAATTGATTAGCGTTTTCAAAGCTGCTTTAAGATCAGATTCTGTAGGGTAGAGAATGTTAATTGAGCTAAGCGAAATGCCTCTTAGGAAATCTTTAGCTAAAGATGGGCTAATCCTTTCATATATTTCCTTATAAGTTTCTTCAAGCACATTGTAGCTTGCGAAGATTTGGTATTGTTCTTGAGCAAAGAAACGAAAATATGCGGCAGCTTGTGCGTGCTTAGTGTGGGCACGGTTAATGAATGCATAAAGCATGTCACTTTCAATAAAAACTTTTTTACTTTGTGTTGCCATATTTATTTTTCAGCTAGAGTAATTTTGGAATATCTAAGCTTGCACCTTTTCCTTGAAGTTGAAAAAGGGGATCGATATCTGTAAAGGTGTTAAAGGCTGCCTTTTTGTTTATATTCTTAAATACAGATCTGTTTGGTATCAGATCCTTGTTAAACTCAGCCAAAGCAGATTCTTTTATTCTGACGCTTCCACCGATTTTCACAGCCTTGAGACGTTCATCTTTTATGTATCGACGCACGGTCAAAGGATGTACTTTGAGTATGTAGGCTGCTTGTTTTACACTAAATAGGTTGTCCATGTTTATGAAAAATTTGCCCTTATTAATGTATACAATTTTATGCAAAGTTATGCAATAGTATACATGTTGTGAAAATATTTGACGCCTAGTACTAAACTTAGCTTAACTAATATTACGAAGTAATATTAGTTATGAAACAATCACAAATTCATTTTACAAAGTTTCGAAGAGTATTGGCAATAGCTTTTGTAGTTTTTTCTGTTTCGGGAATTACTTATCTTCAGCAAGCCCAGGCAGCTTCTGGAATAAACCCTACGATTAATTTCCAGGGAAAAGTAGTAAATAAAACGGCAGGCACGAATGTGACTGATGGTAATTATGATTTCACTTTTCGTCTATACGATGCAGCTTCTTCGGGAACACTTCTTTGGACTGAAAACTGGACAGGAGGCAATCAGGTTGCCGTGACTGACGGAATATTCCGGGTAGCACTTGGTTCTTTAACTTCATTGTCGTCTGTGGATTTCAATTCCGATAGTCTCTATCTGGATATTACCTTTAACGGAGAAGCGATGGGAACTAGAGTTAGGTTTGCTTCAGTCCCATATGCATTCAATGCACAAAAGGTAAATGGGCTTACTGTTACGAATAATGGCGGAAACACTTTAAATATTGCAGCCAGCAAAACCTTTACAGTATCAAACACGCTCACTCTATCTGGAACTGATTCAACTTCATTTGCTTTTCCTTCCACTGGAGGAGGAACAGTTATAGTTTCTAATATTTCTGGTCAATCAATCGCCGGAGCATTTTCTTTAACAGGAACATCAGGAAATTTAACTCTCGCCGGAACAACTGGTTTGACATTTTCAGGAACAGGTGGGGATATCACATTCACGAATGGAGAAAAGATTGACAATGATAACGACGGTATTATTGCTGTGACAGGAAATCTTTCGACAAGTGGTGATTTTACTGTTTCAGGTGGAGATATAACAGGAGCAAACGGAGCCGTATTGGATTTAGGGGAAGCTACTTCTGGAGACATTACGGTAGTAGGTGATTTTATTCCAGCGACAGATAATACTTACACTTTAGGTTCATCTACTTCAAGCTGGAATACTCTTTATATCAAAGGGCCCTTTAATTTGAACGGTAGCAATGGTTTTGCTGGGAATTGTTTGCAATCAGGGGGTTCTGGAGCCGCTACGTGGGGATCTTGTGGATCAGGGGGAACAAATTGGTGGACGACTTCATCTGATGGTAAAGCGCTGACTCCTATAAATTCAACCATGGATTTCTTGCTCGGGGGACAAGCCACTACTTCAGCTAAGTTTGCAATATTAAATAATACCGCAGCTCTTTCTCCAATTGCTTCTCTTTCGGCTACTACAGCTTCTGGTGGAAATGGAAATGGTATCGTTCTAAGCTCTACTGGTTTAATACAGTCATTAAGAAATAACACCTTAACAATTGGTGGCGATACTACCGGCAATATCATTCTTTCCCCAAGAAATGGATCAGGTTATATCGGAGTGGGAACAACTACTCCAACAGATAAATTAACAGTTTCCGGGGGAGGAGTTACATTTCTTGACGATAATCAAGGGTTAACTTTTTTTGGCGGTATTACGCTAATCAAAGCATCAGGAGGAAATTTGGTAACAAACGGATCTTTTCAGGGAACTTCATTAATAGGCACTACTTCTTTAATTTCGCCACTTCTTACCACAAGCTCTAATGCTAACTTAACCTTAACACCGAATGGATCAGGTCAAATGCTTTTGACTTCTGATTTTAATTCAGGTGTGCAGATTGGTTCAGCTCTTGCTGCTACGCCAATTGCTCCACTATATGTTAATAATGGTATTGGAAATAATGCTGCATTAATTGTTAATAATTTAAATAGTGGTAATCTCATCGTGGCTTCAGCTGCTGGGACCACGAAATTCACAATAGATACAAATGGAGCTATTTCTGCAGCAACTTCATCTAATACTATTAATAGTTTGGTTATTAATGCTGGTTCTTTGTCTGGAATTGCAGGCTTTGCTCAGACTACAGGTGCCTTTGCTTTTTCTGGAGCAGGTAATTTTAGTCTAGATTCTTCAGCTTTTGATGTTACGACTGGTGGTGCCTTGTCTGGAATTACTGGACTTACGATGTCATCTGGTGCTATTACTCTTGGGGGAGTAACGGGATCCGGTCAATGTATTACGGGAGGAGCAACCGCATCTTGGGGATCATGTGGATCTGGTGGATCTGGAACAAACTGGTGGAATCTTAATGCTTCAAATGGTTTGCTAACTCCTATAAATGGAACACTAGATTTACTCTTAGGTTTTGGTTCCTCAGCACCTGCTACATCTTCGGCGAAATTTGCTGTGACAGGTATGGCTGGCAGTGGTCCTGCCATTGCTTCAGTTGCTGGAAATATGATAATTATGCCTCAAAATGGAGCAGCCGGCAGGTTGGGTATTGGAGTAAGTAATCCAGTGGAACTTCTGGAAATAGAAAGGAATTTCAACGGGGGCGCTGAAGCCTGGATATCTAATACGAATGGTGGAGCAGATGCGTATGCAGACTTTAATGCATGGAATGGTACAGGTCTTGCAAGCTTTGGGGTGGGTGGAACAGGTTATTCAAGTAATAATATTCTCCTCCAGAATAGAGCATATGTTTACACAGACAGCGGTACTGATGGCTTAGTGCTTTATACAGCAGGTTCAAGTGACCCAATCATCTTTGCGACTGATGATATAGAGAGAATGAGGCTTACTCAAATAGGTTTATTAGGCATTGGAACCACAAGCCCTGCATCTGCCTTATCTGTGACCAGGCCAGCCTCCATGCCTTTCACGGGTAAAGCTTTAGCTATTTTTGATCAGATAGAGGATCAAGATTTATTTACTGCATCTAAATCTGGAACTTCATATTTCACAGTTAATAGTACAGGAAGAATTAATCAGCGAGGCACTGCAGATGCCTTAAGCGCGATCAGATATAGCGCTGATGCAACAGGTAATAACATTTATTTGGCAAAAAGCAGAAATAGTACAGTAGGAACAAATACAATCTTAAATAGCGGAGATACAATCGGAAATTTGAATTTCTTAGGTTCTGATGGCACGGCAAATTTCATCACGGCAGCTAGTGTTTTGGCCCAAGTTGACGGTACACCTGGAACCAATGATATGCCAGGAAGACTTATTTTTAGTACAACTGCCGATGGTGCTTCATCTGCTACCGAGAGAATGAGAATTGATAACGCAGGTAATGTAAATGTGGGAGGAGATTCTACTATAAACGCATTGTTTACTGTAGGAAACGCATCCCAATTCCAAGTAGATGGAAGTGGAAATATAACTGTTAGTTCATGTACAGGTTGCGGTGGCGCTTCTGGAACAAATTACTTTAATCAGCAGAATGGTCTTACATGGATTGGAAACACAACTACCGATTTTGCAATTGGAGGCTCTTCAACATCTTCAGCTAAATTCGTATTCGGTGGAATGAACGCTGGTACACCAATAGCTACTTTTTCAGGAGATTTAATTATGAATAATAGACCAACTACTGCAGTTACCGATATGCAGAAATGGAATCAGATCACTGGAACGGCTGGAACTATAGGTGGAAATTCTACTACTGGAATTGCCTCAATATCGGCTTCAGTTGTATATAACGGAAGTTTATATGTTGGCACTAGT
The DNA here is from genome assembly GCA_964525395.1 of uncultured Gammaproteobacteria bacterium. Classification (GTDB taxonomy): domain Bacteria; phylum Patescibacteriota; class Microgenomatia; order Levybacterales; family UBA12049; genus 2-01-FULL-39-10-A. The sequence continues at coordinate 29,139 of CAZGGU010000005.1, read as the reverse complement.
AAATCAAACGGGGCTGAGGTGTATAGGCTAGATGGAGGTTCTACATGGACTAAGGTAACACAGTCCACAGCTGGAACAGTTGCTTCAGGCGGTACGGCAAATATCGATATGATCTCTTCAATGACAGTTTGGAATGGGAGTATGTATATAGGAACTACAGAACCTAATGCAGCTGAAGTTTATAGATATGATGGATCTACGAACTGGACCAAGGTTTCGCAAGCCACTGCTGGAACAATACGTTCTGGAGGAACTGCATCAATTGATGGTATATCAAGTATGACGATCTTCCAAAGCAAGCTTTATATAGGTACTGCTGAGGGTGCAAAAGCTGAAGTTTATAGATATGAGTCGGGTACATCTTGGATAATCATCAGTACCACTGCTGGTACATATGTTACTTCAAACGTAGTAAACGTTGATGCAATAACCTCGATGGTATCGTATCAAGGAAGTTTGTATTTAATGACTAAAAAGGCAAATGATGCAGATTTCTTGCGCTGGACTGGTGTGCCTGGTGCAAATGGTCAGTGGCCGCAATTAAACGGAGGAACAACAACAGCCAGTTATTCTATCTATAATACTGAAAATGGATCTGCTGGAACCGTTACCAATTCAGACGAAGGACAACTTATTGTCTATGCAGGAAGAATTGTTCTCGCTCTATCTAACTTTGGCTCAACTGGAGACGTTATTATGTGGTCACCTAATGAGCTTACTACGACTACTAACACGTTCATAAGATTAAATGTTGCCACGGGTCAAATGGCTAATCCGGGCACATCGAACATTGATGGTTTTGGTTCGATGGCTATATACAATGGCAGGCTTTATGTAGGTACTGCTGAATCAAATTCAGCACAGATTTATAGATTTAATGGCGCTATGGGAGATTGGACCTTGATCTCTCAGAATACTGCAGGTCAAATTCAGGGTGGAGGAACTACTGGCATTGACTCTATTTCGACACTGATTCAGTACAATCATAATTCATTGTTTGCAGGTATTCTGGAAGGAACATCTACTCAAGGGTACCAGTACTCCTCATCAATAGATCAATCTTATGCGATCAAGTTTAATGCTTATTCTGGGATAGCTGGAGGCGAGCAAAATCTTAACGAGAACCTAGGACAGATCTTTTTCGTAGCTTCTCTTTCCGCTAATTTAAATAATAGACAAGGAAATACTGGAGCATTTGTATTTAGCCACAATCTGGTTACAAATAACGGTTCTTATGACGTAGCTGAGGATTATCCTACTCGTGATGAAACGCTTGAGCCAGGGGATCTGGTTTCAGTTGATACTAATGAAAGAGGATTCGTTAAGAAATCTGAAGGCGCTTATGATTATTCTACTATCGGTATTTATTCAGAGAGTCCTGCTCTTAGGCTTTCTCAAAATGTTGGAGAAATAAATGGTGGTCGCGCAATTCCTATAGCACTCGCGGGAAGAGTTCCTGTAAAGGTTTCAACAGAAAATGGAAAAATTAAATCTGGTGATGCGCTAACATCATCTTCTACTCCCGGGGTGGCCATGAAAGCTAAAAAAGCAGGAGTTGTGATAGGTGTGGCTATGGCTGATTATGATGAAGAAGGCGTAGGAAAAATCACAGCATATATCAAATCAACTTCTTACAACGGTAATGTCGCTGATACTTTTGCTAGCTTAGATATTACTTCAGAATCATTTGCTTCTGACGCATTATCTCAGCTAATGTCCGAAGGTGTAGATGGTAAATCTTCTGTAGTTACAGATAGAGTAATTGCAGGTCTTGAAGTGATAACTCCTAAGATTACAGCTGATACTATTATTGCTCGAAAGATTAAAGTTGATGAGCTAGAGCTTCCAGCCGACTTTTTCCAAAAAGCATTGAAGTCGGGTGCAGTTGAGTCTGATAAAGAGTCAAAGGAGATTACTGACTTGAAGAAACAGGTGGCAGTGTTGAATGCTCAAACAGAGGACGCTACAAAAGCCGCAGAATTGACTAAGAATAAATTACTTGAAAGTATTAATGAAAAGCTTTCCGCTTCTTCTGCGAGCGCTACAGTGACTCAAAACTCATCATCTTTGAGCAGTCTAAATACTGCCGGACTCATGCTCTTTGAAGACAGTATCAGAGTTAAGAAGAATGGTCTTTTCGAAGGAATCTTGACTGTGGTAGACACTATCACCACGAATAATTTTATTGCTAACGGTATCTCAACCTTCTTTGGTAAAACTACATTTAAAGATGATACTGAATTCGAAAAAGCAGTTGTCTTTAATAATGATGCAGGTGGATCTGCAGTTATTAAAACAGATGCAAATAATGTTGAAATTAAATTCGATAAAGAATTTGAACAAACTCCAGTTATTAATGCTTCAGTTTCATTTGAAGAAAAGAGGGATGAGCAGGGAAATGTATTGGATCAACAGGCATTGATTGATAAATATTTTGATCAGAAATATTCATTCGTAATCGTCGGTAAATCTTCAAAAGGCTTTAATATTGTGCTTAATAAGAAAGCTAAAGATGACATTTACTTTAACTGGACAGCTCTAAGAGTTAAGGATGCTAAATCAATACAGAGTAGAGGACCGAACTAATATTACTTGATTTGGCGGTGGTCTGGTTATTTCTCTTGCGCTTAATAACTGGACCACTGGCCGAATGGTCTTAATTAGAAAATTACGAAACTATGAACAAAACATACTATTAAAAATAAACAGCTGTTAGCTGCTGGCGGAAGCTAGATTGCTCGGTTCGGAAGAGCACCGATGGGAATCAGGAGGGATGTGGAATCAGAGAGTCACGAGTCCAGGTGATTTGGAAATTTAGCAATCTTAAGCCCCGCCGGGGCAGCAGTCAGACAAAAGAATAGTTCATGAGTTTTGTAATTGAGATATTGGTGGTCGGCAATGGGTCAGTGGGGAATCATGGTTGATTTAAGGATCAGAGTGGGCCATAAGCAAGTAAGATCAGCAGGAATCAATGAATCATTGGGTCAGTGGGGAATCAAGGGAGTCAGGGGGGTGTCATGGTGGACTAGTAAGCTCAGCGGAATCTTAGTGAGGAAGGAGGTGAAAACCTAAAAAGTAAAAAATATGTTAGACAAAATAGTTGAATCTTTAAGAAATTATATATTGGTATTGCAGTTAAATCCGCAATAGCCACAATATGCTAGGAGCTAATATCTGATGTTAAAGCAGGGAGCAACGTGGTCAGTAAAATGAGAGTTTTGACATTAGTAAATAGTTAAATTGGTTAGTTTTATAAACCTTAACTGTTTTCTTACATAAAAACGTTTAGATTGGTTTTTAAGGCTAAGTGAAAAGCTTACGCTTATTTTTCCTCTTGACGCACGTCGCTTAGAGAGTTAACTTTATTTTATGCGCAAAAGTTACATTTTGCTTGTAATTTTAGTATTCAGTTTGATGGCAAATTTCGGATTAGCCATTATTTATTTAAGATATTCTCCCCAGGGAGAATCTCGTGAGGCTCAGGCACTTTATGAGAAATATCCTTTAATATCTAAGCGTGTACTTCTCGATCTCCCTCAAGACTTATTAATTAACTTTTTGGCTTTAAGAAGACAGCTGCGGAGCGAAACAAAGCCTTTTGGTGATAGTTTTGGTTTCTATTTCGAGTATTTGCCGACAGGTACTTCCATTGGCGTAAACGAGAAAAATGAGTTTCATGCTGCTTCGTTGTTCAAAGTCCCCGTTGTGATGGCATACTATCATACGAATGAAAGGCTTAATAGAGGAGATACAGAAATTATTCTCAAAGAGGAGTTTCTAGATAAGGATTTCGGAAACCTCTGGAGGAGGGGGGCTGGTACGAAAATTAAAGCTTCAGAAGCGGTAGAGCTTGCCTTAGAGGAGTCAGATAACACAGCAGCAAAGGCACTCGTTCCGCTGGTGAGTGAAAAGGATTTTGAAGAGGTTTACCAGGGATTAGATATAGATTTGAATAGCGATGACAAAGGTGCTTTAATTTCAGCTAAAGCATACTCCTCAATCTTAAAGGCTTTATATTTTTCTTCTTTAATAAATAGAGATGATTCACAAAAAATGCTTGATATGCTGACTAAGACCAATTTTCCTGATAAGTTGGCTGCTGGAGTACCGTCTGACATCCCTGTTGCGCATAAAATCGGTGACTTCGTAGATGATGAGGGCAATGAAGGATATCGTGATTGCGGAATTGTATATGTCCCTAGACGTCCTTATTTACTCTGTATGTTTTCAATCGGCAGTGAGCAGATGGCAAGGGAGAGGATGAGTAATATTTCGCGAATAGTTTATGATTACGTGTCTAGAGTAGATTAATTTTCCCAGTGTTTATGTTTTACATGTAGTGTCCATAAGAGTAAATTGAATCCAGAAATTGCTAAGAATGGTAATGTTTTAAGTATTCCAAATGTATTTAAAAATAGAACTTCGAAGAGTAGAGAGGCAATTAGGATTACCTCAAACCCCATGCCTAAAAATGTTTCGATGATGTGGCTGAAGTTGTGTGCGATTTCTCTTACTCCGCCTTCTTGTTCTAGGCTAATTTTAAATTTAACATGATCGCGCTCTTCATACTTGACGAGATTAGTTGATTTAAATCCTTTCTTCATAACCATGATCAGATATTTATCTTTGCCTTTTTTAAAGAAAAATTCACCATTCTTATTTGTTTTGGTATGCGAGATAATAGCTTCATCAACCTCATTTGTTAAGTAAACATTAGCCTGAGAAATTGGCATATCGTGCTCGTCATAAACTACGCCGTGAATGTAGCGCTCATTTCTAGCATTCTTATCCTTAAGATAGAAGAAATAAGATTTAAAAGAAGTGACAGGCATATGATTTTTTCGGGAAAAGGCGAAAAGCGCGAGTAGAACTAGACTTAAAAGAATTACGAAAGCTACTAAATCAAAGAATCTAGCTGAGCCAGTAAGAATTTGAGCATAAATCTGCGTGTTAAAGAGGAAGATATCATTAGTTGTTTTGAGGTAGTACTTAATGGTTGAGATTAAATTAAATCCTTCCTTTTCCATCTGAATTAACGGGAAATCTTGACCACTTTTAATACCTATCGTAAATTTAACAGTCTGATCTTTAAATCCAAGTCTTGAAACCTCAACTTTATATTTGGCTTGAGGCAAAACTGTATTTACCTGACCGGATTTATCCGTATATACTGGATTTCCTTCCGAGAGAGCAGAAGCGGGTATTACCTGATATTTTCCAGTTGATTCATTAAAAATGTAGAAAAGAACTCTGGCGCCTTCAATTGGTTTGCCATTTGTTTTATTTTGAGCAGTAAATTTCTTTATAACTCGAAGATTGGCAATCTTTTGCTCGATGATATTGCCGTTTTTATCAGTAATTCTAGCGTAAATCTCATAATTTCCAGATTTATTACTAGTCTGCAGATTTCCAGCATAAACTCCTGGCTCAATTTCTATTAAATTTACTATTTCAGTACTGGCCTCTTGTTGTTTCACGAAGGTATTGGCTCCTAAAACATCGCTCTTTCTAATGACCGCTTGGACCTTGGCGCCGCTTGGAGCAGTGAGAGCAAATTTAAATTGAAAAACAGTGCCAGTAGGGATAACTATGTAGTTGTTTTTAAGTTGCGCTTCCGATCCAGAATCACCAAGTAGAGTAAGAATTGTTTCGTTGCTGGTTGCGACAAAACTATCCAAATTTACAGTCGGAATTTCTGAGTTAATAGCAGTTTTAAAAGTATAAATATCTGACGTTATCTGTTTGCCAGCTGAGGTGGTGCTAGTTACTTGAAAATAATACTGCGTGTCAGCCAAAAGGCCAGTTAAGGTTAAGAATTGGTCAGTTGTGAAAGTGCTGGAACTAACTGATTTATTTAGTGATTTTATGCTTGCTCCATACTTGATAACAGATTTAGTAGCAGGCAGGGTTTGAATGTAGATTTGTGCAGAATTATCTGAGATCGTTCTTATCTGAATTATTTGAATTTCGGGATTTGATGGTAAAGGGCTAGACGTGGGAGAACTAGTTGGACCAGGAGAGGGATTTGATGCGGTAGGCGAAGGCGTAGGGGTCGGAGAGGCACTGTAAAGATAAGTACTAAACGCATTGGAATCAGGTGTAACAAAACCTGGTCCATCAATTCTTCCAGCGACTTTAAAAGTAACTATTTGACTACCTTGATAATTTGCATTAGTTCTTAATTTGAATCTGACTGTTTGACTCGTGCTAGGAGGGAAATTAGTTATTTCCCAGGTGATTTTTTTGTTTACAGTATCGATTACAGGTACAGCACCTCCGTATGCATTAGTTGCACTTCCAGAAAGGTAATCAACGACGCTAACTATGGTTGATTGATCTTCAGTTTCGCCATCATACCACTGTGCTTCAAGAGTAAAATTGACCTGAGTATTAAGTTCGCTGCCGTATGTAATCTCATATTCAATGTTAGTGTTTTGAGGGAAATCATCACCTGAGGTGAGCTGCACCATTTGAACATTGAAATCCGACGGATCTGCAGGAACTGTAGCGGTAACATTTAAATCTCTTCTTTCTTCTTGGGCACTGACAAGATTTGGAAAGAGAATTGAGGCGATTAAAAATAGGAGAAATAATTTCTTAAATTTAGGCATTAATTTAATATTATGCTAAGTACGCTTTCTTGACAAGTTTGTGGCAAAAAACTATTCTATAGCAATGCAAAAAGCCAACGGAATTCCAGCTAAAAAAATTGGTTTAATAATTGCAGTTTTATTAGTTGCTGTGATCTTGATAATTGGGGGATTTTGGTTCTTCAATAAACAAAAAGCTTCATCTTCTTCCTCAGCTTCAGCAGAAATGGAAATTAAGGATTTGACTGAAAAAGTAGGGAAGCTTATGGATTTACCCAAAGACGAAACTCCTGCTGTGGCGACAGTTTCAGATGTTTCTAAGCTTGAAGGTCAAGATTTTTTCAAGAATGCGAAGAATGGCGACAAAGTTTTAGCTTATACGAAAAATAAAAAGGCAATTATTTATCGGCCAGGTGAAGATAAAATTATTGAAGTAGCATATTATAATCCGCCGGTAGCTGATAATCCTGTTTCTTCAAGCAGCGCTCAAGTGGAAGCTTCCCCAAAACCAACTTCATCTGCGAAGGTAACCGTCGTTGTCTACAACGGCACCAAGACGGTTGGTCTGGCTAAATCCAAAGGATCAGAGATTGCAGCTGATTTTGATCAAGTGGAAATTAAATCCACTGGGAATGCGACTGCGGATTTTTCAGAAACATTAGTTGTTGATATTTCGGGGAAAAATAAGGCATTAGTAAGTGAGATTGCTAAAAGTTTAAATGGAAAAGTTGGATCTTTGCCGACAGGAGAAGTAAAACCAACCTCCGATATTTTAGTAATAATTGGAAGCAAGTAGTCTTCTTTGTTTGAATTAATTGGAGCTTCAGGGGAGTAGGGTATAAAAAAACATTGCAAGCTCAAAAAGGATACGAGCACCTGCCCAATGCCCGTATCCCATTTCAACCTACAATGTTAAATCTACAAATATGTTTTGATGAATTATCTAACGCTGTCAAGACAATTAACTATTTTTGGCCTCGTTAATTTTTCTTGACAACCCTACAAATTCTTTGATATTAATTTACTTGTCAGTTAGTTTTATTCCTGCCTGAAGAACTAACTGTTTATTTGAAGAGCATTGCTTTTCGTACCTTGTATTTATCATCCTGAGTAACGAAAGCGATGCTCTTTTTTTGTCTTTTTAGCCTCAATTTATAAAAGAACTACTGGTAGATCTTGTCCTCTTTCGACTAACTTTTTAAATTGTTCACGAGCGATTCTAGTTCTAGAATCTGAATTCGTGTTAGATTCATTTTTATTAAATCTGTATGAAAATCGCCTTAAAAAGTTATTTACCATTTCAATTCGAATTTTAGCACAAGCTGTCAATAGTGTCAAACCTATAGCAAAATATAGGCTGGAGATTAAATAGCCTGTAGTTCACAACTGCTTAAATAGATTGGTTTGGCAAGCTAAAAAAATAGTAAAAAATAATGTGGATAACTTTGGGACATTTTTACCATTAAATTAAAAGGAAATAATTTATTAATCTTTGATGATTTTTGATAATTTTTTGAAGTTTTTGAAAATTGAGGTTAGCTTTGGCGAAGAATTGGAGAGAAAATAGACTTAATTGAGGGCTTATTTTCGTAATTAGCAGTCGATTCTACAAGGAGCTTAACAAAGCTAATTTTCTTATCAAGTCTAAGTGATTTTGTCTTTTTAGAGTCTCTAATTTTGATTAAAGCTTCAGGGAGATTAGCTAGCTCACCATATTGACCAATTTTTAGGAAAACATCGGAAAAAAGGAAAGGATAAGGCATATCTTTGCTAAATTTAATCACATCTTTAGGAATCCTCGTTTTAGCTACCATTGCAGACTCGAATTTGAATGATTCGCCGTTAATTATATGCTTAAATACCTCTTCATGGGCTAGGGGAAATTCAGATTCAGAAATACGTCTGTTAGTGTCTGAAATTGTAGCTATTTGTGAGCCTACTGAGGCTATTTTAGGATTATCCTCAAGGAATCGTACTTGTTTAGAAAGCCTAGTTTTATCAGCTACGCCTGTAGAATCCATGAAGGCTAAAAAGTCGCCCTTAGCGAGTCCTACGGCCCTATTTAGGGTGCTAGCGAGTCCATATCTTTGAAGATTATTATACACACGTACTCTTTTATCCATTTTTCGGTATTGTTTAAGGATTTTGAGGCTATCGTCGCCTAAATAATCCACTACAGCCACGATTTCTAGGTTTGAATAGCTTTGGTTAATGAGGCTGTCTAGGCACGCCACTAAGTACTGCTCCGATTTATAAACCGGCAGGATAACAGATACTAATGCTTTTGTGTTTGCTTTTTTCATAGAGGGCCAATATCTATTTATGGGGCAGAATATGTGATGTTAAGAACAAATGTTACCAGAGTGGTTTGGGCATGTCAAACCATTTTGCGACACATTTTAGCCTCAAATTAACGTTTGACAAGGCTAAAAATCACGTATTTAAGCCATTTTTCTGGTGTTTTCGATGAATAATTGCCAAGATTGACAGGAGTAATAAGGCTCCAATAGTGATCGCCTGTCCCAGATATTGAAGATATGAAGGAAGATAGACAATAATCGTAGATCCACCGTTTTCTGTTTTCCAACCATTTGCCCAGTTGTTGATTAATTTTTTATTTTCTAGCTTCTTTCCGAAAAGGAAAGGAAGAGTCTCTTGGAGGCCATTTATCGTTGTTGGAGCCTCATTTGAGCTTTTAACTTCATATGCAGCCCAGCCAGGATCAATTGCTTGAGAGAGTACGATATATTCACCAGGCTTGGAAAAGGTTTGGTAAAAGCCAGTATTTGCCTTTCTGTACTCAGTTTTTAGCTTCGGATTTGAATTGTTTGGATTTGCCAAAGTAGCTGTGTCAATTATCTGAAGTCCTCTAATAAGCTTAGCGGGGAATGGGTAAACCTCGATATTACTGATTTTGCCGCTCGCTTTTTCTTTTCCGACAGATTTTTCGATAAAGTGGAAGCCGTAGCCTTTGAAATAATTGTTAGTTTTAGGAATAACCAAGGCTATTTCTGTGTCTTTTTTAGGGAAAATGGACTCAAGTTCAGCTTTATTTTCAGTATCATTATCTACATAGAACCTCATTGGGAGGCCTGAGAGATAGTCGCTTTTGGCAAACATGATATAGCTTCCTTGGTGATAAAGATCTGGAGCATAGAAACTAAGTTCGCTTGATCCGTCGACTGCTTCTAACACAGCCTGGTTTCCTTTAACTTGTGATTTTGCTTCAGAATAAGTGCTTGAGAATTTTCCCGTGTTGTTTTTGATCAGTTCAAAGTTTTTGTTTTTAATTATGTCTTTCTGGGAAATAGTGGTTTTAGATTTGGGAAGAATGATCTGAACATTATTAATTTTATTTTCAGGTAAAAAATTGTAGGTGGTTTCTCGGGTAATTTCTGAAGTATCAAGATAAATCTCTTCTGTTTCACCGTCTTCGTTTCTGATTTCGATGGTATTTTCGGCAGGGTTTAATAGATAGGCGATTTTATTTCCATCTTTATCAAAGTAAATATTTTGCTTAGTTTCTAAGAAGATGGCTAAGTTCGGATTTGAAATAGAAATTGGCAGAATTATTGGCTCTTCTTCTATGTTAAGTGTTTGGCCATTTATTTTAATTTCCGGATACTGTGGTTTAAGAACTAGACTAGAATCTTCCAAAGAAACTTCTACTGGAACTAAAAATTCTGTTTGAAAAAGAGACGGGATGCGGAGTGAATAATTCGACAAGTCATAAGGAATTTTGTTTTTGGGACTAAGAATATATTCGTCAGCTTTATTCTGGAAATAAAACTCTAAATCTCCTTGAGTCTTTTCTGAATAAAGAGAGGGGAAGAGATTTAGAACATTTGGATCTTTAGTGTCAGTAATGTAGTTTCCGGTGAGAGAATAAATGCTATCTTCTTTCTCGAAGTTGTAGTTAGGATAAACTCCCTTAGTTGATTCAGCATCCAGGGAATAAATTGTACTTACTGGCTTATTTATTTCATAAAGAACGAGCTTTCCATATTCAGATTTTTTACTAATACTTGGATCTTTCTCCAGGAATTTTTCCAAACTGTCATAATTAATTTCTTTTCTGCTGAGAGTATTAAGAGTGGATTTGTCTAAGAGTAGATATTTAATGTCATATTTCTCGATAACATTTTGAAACAAAGTTTGATCTTGGTTGTTTACTGCGAAAGCTAGTTCGTTGTAAAACTGTTCGTCTTGGGGACTCCAAGGATCGAATGCGCGTTCAGTGACTGGCTGAGGGAGGCCATACCAGATAAATCCAGAACCCCTTTGACCCCAATCTCTGTACTGCCAATTCCAGAAGGTTTGAGCTGGAAGAAGAGCTACTCTTCCGTCGGATTTTAATGTCTGCATTTCTGAAAAAAGCTTTTCGTAATTAGCCGGAATTTTTAGCTTAAGGAATGGAGAAGTAAAGTAGCCACGGAAAGCGGGATAAGCAGTGATTGTTAGTCCCGCGAAAACTAAGATGGCTAAAATTATTTGATATTTTTTGAATTTTACTAAAATTGCTGATAAGCCAGTGGTTAAAAATATGGATAAGCAGAAAGCGAAAAGAGTTATAAATTTAGTGAACGGAAACCTAAATGCTTCGCCCAAAAGTGGAAAGCCTGTTCTAATAAGTTCATTTATTTGTTTGAAAACTAAAGTGTCATTTGCTAGAAAAACAAAAGCAGTTAAAAGAGTGAGTAAAAAAGGAAGGGTTTGGCCATTTTTCCTTTTAAGGGAATAGAAAATACCAAAGATTGCAGTTGCTAAAAATACCAAATAAATACATATATAAATAGGACTTTTAGTTAAATTTCTCCATGAATTCATGAAGTATTCGTTTGTAAAGTTCGCAGGATTTAACTCAATCGTGTCGATCATGAATCCATTTAAAGTTGCGACGCTTTTTATATCTCCGAAGCTTTGATTCCTGTAAAAGATTTCCTCAGAAGAAAACTGATTGATTCTGGAATTGGCTATATTTTGACTGGTATGAATTGCGCTATATATATAAGGAACACCCCAAAAAGCATTAGCTGCGAAAACTACTAAAAGAACGATAAAAGTAGATTTGATTCTTCTGGTTCTGAGAACATTGACGAGAAGTATAAAGAAAAACATGATAGAGAATGCAGTAAAAATGGTTGGAACGAAACCTTGTTGGCTTGTTAAAAGACAAGCTAAGAAAAGAAATAAGAGATTTTTATAGTTAGTTTTTTCTAGGGCAATGATGGCAAATAATGCGATTAAAGGAAGGGCAGCGAAGTGCGTGGCAAAAACTTCAAGTGGGGCGAAATACATTTGAATAACGCCAATATTGAACATGTAGAAAAGGCTTCCCAAGAAAGATGCCACATCGTTTTTTGTAAACTTTCTGAGTAAAAAGAAGAAGGCGATTCCACCCGCGATGTGAGTTAAATGAATATAGACATAGCGAAGAGCTGAGTCAGGTAGGAAAAGAGAAAGAATCCAGATATATATGGTATGGAAGAAATTGGCCGCGTGGGAAAGCCCATCGAGGACTCCGAGGCCGCGGTATTCCTGCCAGATGGAAAAAAATGAACGATCAAAGTTTAGCTTGAGATTGAACTCAGGCATGATATTATCCCAGCCTATGAGAAAGGTTCCTGGTTTATAGTTAGCAGCGAATAGAACTGCTTCAATTAATATTAATAAGAGAGGGAAGAGAATATATGGCTTTTTTAATTTCTCAAGAATGCTCATATATTTATTGTAGAGGAAGCGCTTAAATACTTAAAGACTTTCTGAAGAGTGCAGGCCTGAAAGAAGAGAGAATATCTTCTTTTGAGATAATACCTTTGGCTAAAAAGTAAATTTTAAGTAAAACTCTTTCAGGTAAGAGCATAACTGTCATTGTTTGAGCGCATAGCATTACTACGTCTTTGAAGCTAGGTCTGTATCCGTAATTATGTACGATTGATAACCTAATCTTTAAAGAATTAACAAATTTATGTTTCATGTGTACGAAGGTCGCATTATGTGAATGGATTCTGTATTTAATAAGTCTTTCATCCATATTTACGAATTTATAACCTTGGCAAATAAGTCTGAAGAAAGTGTAGTAGTCATTATTCGCGCTATATTTAATTTTGTATTCAAATCTTTTACCGTTTTTAAGTTTACTTCGAAACATACATGTAGGGTGGACTAATGGATGGAATCCGAAATATGCTTTATAGATAGCTTCACTTGAAAGTGGCTCAGTTTTTTCTCCAATGATTTCACCCTCATGATTAATGACATCAGCATTTGATCCTATTAAAAAGATATTTTTATTATCTTCTAAGAATTTGATTTGCTTCTCAAAACGAGTTGGATAAGAAATATCATCTGCGTCCATTCTAGCGATGTATTCTCCTTGTGCAGCTTTAAGACCTAAGTTGGCACATTTATCTCCACCGCAGTTAAGATTTCTTCCACTTTGGAGAACTCTAATTCTAGAGTCTTTTCTAGCAAATTTATTGATTATTTTAAGAGTAGAATCTGTAGAATTATCATCAATTATGATGAACTCGAAGTCTTTATACGTCTGGTTAAGCACAGAAAGGATAGCCTGTTCTATATAACTTTCTGAATTATATGCAGGCATAATTACTGACAATGTAGATTTATTTAATTTTTTCATTTTAGAGTTGCTCCAATTCCCAAAACATCAAGATTTAATATCTTAGGGATTGGAGCAGGGGGTATTGGTTTTTGATTGAGACTTGCGTCTCGCACTGGCCAATATTGGTCCCCCTGCTTTTGCCGTATCTCGGCAACCTCTTCAGCTGTCTAAGCTCTTCATGTCAACGCGATGTTAACCGACTAGCTTGGAACTCTTTTGAGGTCAGGTTTTACAGGAAATGAGCCTTTCTAGCTCTTCAGGTATTCCCTTCGTAGGGAACTGGGCTGGGTTGTCGTGAGCACCTTTCCATCCAGAAGTGAAGGCGTCGCGAATTGGAAGCTCAGCGGGCTTCCGAGAATATCTCTAGAAAATTAGACTCAGCCTAGGGCTGATCGCGAATGCGGTTCATCACCACACCTCCGATACTTATTTCCGGTTGGATTGGTTAGTCGCTAAGCTAACGCGCGGCTATTAAATAGCGGGGCGTCCTGGCTTCAAGCGCTAACCATAGAGAAGGGAGTCGGGTCCTGGACCGATTCAGCTCGGGAGCACCCCAAGCGATCAGATCCAGGACCCTATCCCACAGGCCAGCTAAAGTTCTGGGTTCTTTAGCTGATGATTTGGTTGGGCGTCGGACTCCGAGCCAGTCAGCTACAGCTGCCCAGGCCGTGCGACTATTGGCTCGGAGTCCTTATCCCTTGCGAACGGCAATCTGGCTTAACGAGCTAAAGAGCTGGCACTCTCTAAATCGTTTCCAGACTGCCGTGGTTGAGTCGGGTCAGTCCAGCCGGACGACGAGCTGCTTGTTCACGAGGGTCTGCAGCCTCTTCTGGGTTGCGCTCCCGTGACGGATCTCGAACCGCAGGTTGTACCTGCAGGCTGCGTTGTTGACGTACTTGTACGCCTCGCCGCCCATGCCACGGGTGCGGATCTCGCTGCCCTTGAGCATGAACTTGATCGGTGCCTGGTCCCACGACGGAGCGCCATGGTTCCAGTCAGCCCCGATCACGGACGGGTGGTTGTTGTTCCACCAGACGTTGTTGAAGACGTACAGGCCCTTGAAATGCCGGATGGCCTTGCCGCCGTCTGCCGGGACCTTCCAAGGTCCGAGGTGTTTGGCAGGAGGACATCCGGGGACCGGACCGCCGCCCGAAGGGGAGACGTTCACCGTGGGCGCCGCGACGGCGTCCGGGTTGGTGATCTGGGTCGAGGGCGAGTTCGCCATCGCGCTGGTGCTCACGAAGAGCAGGAGCAGCAGGATGAGCGGGGACGCCCTGAGTAGGACCATGAGCCGCTTGCTCATAGGTTTACCGTGACCTTTCTTTTTCATCTCTCAATGAAGAAGTAGGTGAGTCCCTAAGGATTGGGCGAGAGATTCTCCCTTTCCATGTTCAGGACTGCCTACTTGGCCGACCTACCGGACGGCGGTGAACCGACCGTTGATGGCCGGGTTGTTCCAGGCGATCCAGCCGGCGTTGTTCGCGTGGTCTGCGAGACGAGCCTTGATGTGCCGGGTGATCTGGTCACGGACCTGACCCCACTTGCACGCCTTGCCGTACTCCCAGACGAAGCCCTTCGCACCGTCTTCGACCTTCCAGGTCGAATCGCCGCTCAGGATGCTCTCGCGCTCGGGCTCGCCGCCGATGTAGTGCTCGACGTGGATGAAGGCGCCTTCCGTGGACAGCTTGCTGCGGCCCGCGAGAGGATACTCCTTCATGACCTGGCACTTCGGCGAATCGGGATTGGCCCGGTTCGGATCGAAGCTGCCCCAGGGGATGCCGTTGTCGTCGATGAACGAGAAGCGCGCGTCCGTCACCTCCTGCGAGGCGAGGCCGGCGTTGTTCTCGCCTGCGTCCTGGCGGGCCTTGATCTGGGCATCGACCTTGGCCATGACCTCGTCAAGGCTGCACTCGATGCTGTATTCCCAGACGTAGCCCTTCAGGAAGCCGTTGACCCCATAGCGGGCGTGATCCAGAACGGACTCGACCTCGGGATCGCCGGGCTTGCTGGCGTTGTAGTGCTCGACGTGGATGAAGTTGCCGCTGGTGGCGACCTCGGGGAGGCCCTCCAGGGGATACTCATGGATCACGCCGCACTCGCCGGGCACCTCCACGACATCGTTGTCGTTCAGGCCCGGGCTGGGCTGGGTGTAGGGATCCATCGACTCGACCGCACTGGCAGGGGTGCAGTTGTCGATGGGGCTCGTGGTGCCATCCTCGTTCTTCACCGTGCAGGTGTAGAGATCGATGATGACACCGCCGTTGGCCATGCCGCCCGAGCCACCGCCCGGGGTACCGGTGCCGATGGCGGGGGCCGTGATGGTCGGAGCCGCGGGCGAGTTGAAGTCGCCGCGTACGAACGCGATGGCGAGCACCGCGATGATGATCGCACCCAAGGTCAGCAGAGCGGCCAAAACCGCCTTACCGACGTTGGTGCGGTTGGCCCAGGTGGGCCACGTGAGACCGAACATCGAAGGATTCCTCCTTGTCTTTCCGCTTGCGCGGGGAATGGGGTCGGGTGCCGGAATTGGCCCCGAACTAGGGACTGAACCAGCGGTTGCTGATCCAAACGAAATAGGTGGCGCGAATGCCGGAGCAGTCGCTACCACAGGTGCGAGTCCACTGGAAGCCGGAGCTCCCATTGAAATCACGGTTCCTGGCCCTGTTGCTGGTCGAGAGGCATATGCATCGAGACGACGCACAGCTTCGAACAGGTTGTCATGAGCAGAGATGAAGGCGGCTTGCGCTCGCTTCACTCGCTGGTTGGGCTCGGGCTCGTAGGGATGCAGTTGGCGATTATTCAGCGCCTGCTCCTGTTCGGCCTCTGCCAGTTCCAATGCTTCTTGCGCCTCGAGAGCTACATGAAGCAACTCAATATAGGTGGGATCATCCGTCGGATCCCGAATAGGGAATGGTGTGTTCATGACACCTCTCTGCTGTAGGGTTTTTTGCTGACTCGGTTCGTTATAGACGAGGGGAAGAATTTCTTCCACTCAGCTCCTGCCTAGCTTTTCTCATCCTAAACGCACCGCACCGTGCACCCAAACAACATAGGGGTGCAACGGTGTAGTGCGTCTAAGTGAGTAGAGCATAGGAGAACCGCTCAGCGATAGCTGATTATTTTATTTCCTGTATTACCTTGTTAAAGTGCAAAATTTTACAGACCATAAAATAATCCGCAAATGGATTACGTATGATCAGGCGGGTATAATACTAAATATTATAGGATATGTCAAGACCCATAATATGCATTTTTTGGGGAAATATGCTAGAATACATTTATTGTTCGTTCTAGCTATATTTCGTAGCTGTGAAAAGAGATGTTTTAACGCATGCATAGTTCACTAAGTAGAAATGTAAGAAAATACAAATAATTCTAAAACCTTAATTTCTTGCATTGGAATGCGTATTTAACTACTATAATAGTATCTATATTTGTATCCATGAATAATAAAGATCGAGTAATACTCGAGATTAGTACAGCCAGAAACGGGGAAGAGACAGCAGAAGCGATGGTTCAATTCCTTTCTAGCTTCACTGGGCTTAGGAAAAGATTCATGCTTTTATGGAAAATAGGACTTCCTATAAGCTTAGAAATCGGTGTTTTTTCTCAGACAATTCATTTCTATATTACATGCCCAGCAAGTTTGAAAACTTTCGTGGAAGGTCAGCTTACCGCGCAGTATCCTAAGTCATTGATAGTTTCCGTAAAAGACTATATGCCTGAGATGCTTAAACCCATGAATACATTAGCAGCTGGACAGATGAAGCTCTCAGCTGGTTATTTGTATCCGATCAAAACTTTTAAAGAATTCAAAGAAGTAGATCCAATGTCGAGTATCTTGTCCGTTTTATCCAAGGCTCAGGCTAATGATAAAATCATTATCCAATATTTACTGAATCCAGTAGGCTCAGGTTGGCAGAAGTCCGGGAAGCATGCAGCGGAAAAGAAGACCAAAGACGCTTCAGGCGCAGAACATGCTAATCCAAATGCGAAAGTAATTGAAGAAAAAATAGCCTTCCATGGCTTCAAAACTGCAGTACGTATAGCAGTGAATTCTGATGATCTTCATCGCTCTAAGCAGGTAATTTATGAGCTAGCCAACAGTTTCGCCTCATTTAATAATCCTGAAGGAAATAGCATAAGTATGAAGAAGTTGTATTTATGGCAAAAGGGAAGAATGATTAAGGCTATGGAAGACAGAAGTAAAAGGTTTGCGCCGAGCATGCAGATTCTAAATGTGGAAGAGCTAGCAACACTTTTTCATTTCCCAAATGAGAAATTGTCTACTATTCAGTCTATTTCCTGGCATCATGTTGTTCTTTCGGAGCCACCATCAAACTTGCCTATAGCTGAAGGTTTGACAGATGAGCAAAAGGAGCAAATTAATTTCTTCGCTTCCACAGAATTTAAAAATAAGCCTACTGTGTTTGGTATTAAGAATAATGACAGGCGTCGCCATGTTTATATCATTGGAAAAACTGGTACAGGTAAATCTACGTTGATCGCTAATATGGCCATAAATGATATGAGGAATAAGAAGGGTTTTTGTATCATCGACCCACACGGAGATTTATGCGAGACGATTCTGGATTACATTCCTTCATATAGAGTAAATGACATTATTTATTTAGATCCATCTGACCGAGATAGAGCATTCTCGATTAATCCACTTGAATATACTGAGCCTCATCAGAAAGAATTGGTAGTATCAGGAATTGTCGCAATTTTTAACAAGCTTTATGGTACTTCTTGGGGCCCTCGTTTGGAGTATATTCTCAGAAATACTCTTCTTGCGGTTATTGAAATGCCTGATGCGACTCTCATGATGGTGCCTGAGATGTTAGCTAATGAGAGCTTTAGAAAAAAGGTGGTGGCTAATCTCCAAGATCCAGTTCTTAAGTCATTCTGGGAGAATGAATTTGCCAATTATACAGATAAGCTAAGGACTGAGGCCATTTCTCCCATTCAGAATAAGGTTGGGCAGTTCGTTTCTAGTACAGTAATCAGAAATATCATTAAGAATCCTAAATCTACTATCGATCTCCAAAAAGCTATGGATGAGGGTAAGATAATCCTCATGAATTTATCTCAAGGTAAGCTCGGAGAAGATAATGCTGCGCTTTTGGGAGCAATGACTATTACTAAGATTCAGCTCGCAGCGATGAATAGAGTGACACAGAAAGAGGAAGACAGAAGAGATTTCTATCTTTACGTAGATGAGTTCCAGAATTTCGCTACATCCTCATTCGTTAAGATTCTATCTGAGGCTAGAAAATATAGGCTTGACCTCATTCTGGCTAATCAGTATATTTCTCAGATTCCGGAAGATGTACGCTCTGCGATTTTTGGTAATGCAGGAACGATGATGTCATTTTTAATCGGAGCAGAAGATGCTCCATACATGGCTAAAGAGTTCGGAGAGAGGTTTAAAGAAGAGGACCTGCTTGCGTTAGGGAATTACCGTGCAATTGTAAAACTGGCGATCGATTCAGTTACGCAGCCTCCATTCCTGGCAAAAACTTTGCCACTTCCTAAGTCGGCCACTCAGAATAGAGAAAAGGCGATCCAAAGCTCGAGGGAAAGATATACAAAGCCAGTTTAGCTACTGAATTAAGAATTATGAAGCATGAATTAGGCAAAAAAAAGATCGCTTTCGCGATCCATAATTCATAATATGAAATTCGTAATTCTTACTTTGATTTTCTTCTTAAAAACATTCCTGCTCCGGCAGCTGGGATAAGTCCCACTAATGCTAGCATTTCAGGTCCTGTTCCAGGAGTTTTAGTCATGCCTTTAGGAGTATCCATAACTGGGTTTCCACCTTTAGTAGTAACAACTGTTTTTTCTACACATACCTGTGCGATATCTGAGCTTTCATTTCCGTTTGAAACAGCTTTAGCCTGGTTAATAACGCAAGCTACAGCTTGGTTTGTAGGGTTTGATGCTTTAGCAGTTATAGTAAAATCTCTAGATTCACCAGCTTTTAGATCAAAAGTTTTAAATGAAACTGTTTTGGTTTTTGAATCATAAGTTCCAGGTCCTGCTGTGAATTTAAGAGCAGATGGGAGAGTATCCATAACCTGAACTTCTTTAAGAGTTTTATCTCCAGTATTAGTAACAGTAAGTTTAAAAGTTACATCTTGGCCATCAGCATATTTAGCGTCATTAGAAAGTGAAAGGTTATCAACAAATTCTTTAGTTGAGGGGTTCATCACTGTTTTATTAAGTGAGATGTTTCCTTTAGAAATACATGTTTCTCCACCACCATAAATAGGCTTGCAAGGAGATTGGTATCCACCGTATCCACCATATACTGTTGAGTTTCCGGCAGCAAATGCTTGACCCGCAAAGGTCATATAAAGTGCAACTGCTGGAATAATAAATAATGATTTTTTCATATAAAAAGCAATACGTTTTACTGTATTGCTAACTTCAGAAGGGAAGTTTATCATACATTATAGGATATGTCAACAGTACTAACCAAGGCTAAAATTGTAAGAAAAGGGGCAAAATTGATGCATTTGGCACTATTTATGTATATTTAATTAAAACATAAATTCTTATTGACAAAGTGCTTCAGGTGTGGTGTAATACATTTACTTCAGCCGCGGGGCGGCGATTCGCAAATCCAATTCACACATCCTATGTTTATATCTGCCAGCTTTGAGATTTGAATTCACATATGCCAGTTAAAAAGAAATTAGATCCAATTGATGAAAATGACGCAGTTAAAACTGCAGACGATTTAGTGGGAACACCCGCAGAATCGCCGCAAGAAAAAGTAGAAGAGGTAGCTGCTGCCCTTGAAATGCAGGCAGAACAACCGATTAACGAAACTGAAACTCCAGAATCAGACATGGCTGCCGAAGCTCCCGCTCAGAATTTCGACCAACCGCAACAAAACAATCGATATGGTGGATACCAGAATTACTCTCAGCCAGTAGAGCAGACTTATGAAGTTTCTGGATATCTAGACATCCAGCCTGAGGGTCATGGATTTCTAAGACCTAAATTTATTCCATCCGCTCGAGACATTTATATTTCTCAGTCACAAATTAGACGTTTCATGCTTAGATCAGGGGATTTAGTAGAAGGATTAGGTCGTCCTCCAAAGGACACAGAGCGTTATT
This sequence comes from uncultured Gammaproteobacteria bacterium, assembly GCA_964525395.1. Lineage (GTDB taxonomy): Bacteria > Patescibacteriota > Microgenomatia > Levybacterales > UBA12049 > 2-01-FULL-39-10-A. The sequence continues at coordinate 8,791 of CAZGGU010000005.1, read as the reverse complement.
TTGGGCTTCTTAAAGTAGAGAAAGTAAACGGAGTAGTAGCTGAACAGACACTTATGCGTGAATACTTCGACGATCTCACGGCTATTTACCCTAAAACACAGCTTATTTTAGCTACTGGAAAATCACCTTTGTCTACTCGCATGATCGATCTTATCGCACCAATCGGATTTGGTCAGCGTGCAATGATCGTTTCGCCTCCTAAGGCTGGAAAAACTACTATGCTTAAAGAAATCGCTGCAGGAATTTCACAGAATTTCCCTAAAGCTCACTTAATGGCAGCCTTGGTGGGAGAAAGACCTGAGGAAGTTACTGATATTGCCTCAAGCGTTAAAGGAGATGTAATAGCTTCCAATTTTGATGAACCACCTGAAAATCAGACAAGAGTGGCAGAAATCACGCTTGAGCGTGCTAAAAGATTAGTGGAGCAGGGAGTTGACGTTATTATTCTTCTTGATTCTATTACACGTTTGGCTCGTGCTTATAATTTAGCCGTGGCTCCTTCAGGAAGAACTCTCTCAGGGGGATTTGATCCTGCAGCACTATGGCCAGCTAAGAAATTCTTCGGTGCAGCTAGAAACTGCCAAGAAGGCGGATCACTAACCATTATCGGTACAGCCTTGGTGGACACTGGTTCACGCATGGATGATCTTATTTATGAGGAATTCAAAGGTACAGGAAATTCAGAAATCCATCTCGATCGAAGACTCGCTGAAAAGAGAATTTTCCCGTCAATTGATGTCGAGCGTTCAGGAACAAGACAGGAAGAGCTTTTATTGAGTCCAGATCAATTGAAAAAGACTGTAACACTTAGAAGGATGCTTTCTATGCTTGGAGAGGGAGAGGCTACAGCTTCAGTGATTGAGAGACTTCAGGAGACAGATACTAATGAAGCATTTCTAGACAGCCTCGCAAAAGGTTAAATTTGAGCTTGGAAGTTTGACTAAAAACTCCTATTTTGTTACAATTTCTTCTTAGAATATGCCTAAAAAGCATCATCTTTTAGCTAAGAATCCCCTGGATCGATTCTTTATACAGTTCTCACAATTTAGCGCCTTTTTTACAAAATATATGAAGGCGAAGATCGTTTATTTCTCAGAACATTTTGAGAAGAATAAGAATAGGCTAGTTAAGTTTTTTTTAATGAAAAGAGGGCGATATAACCGTCCTTTTTTGCATCTTACAGCCATGGGCGTGCTGGGTATTGGTGTTTTAGCTTCGCCGATTATTGCAGGAACTTATCCTGTATTCTCAGAAGGAGCCAGCGCTACCCCAACTGCTAATTCATCTCAAAAACAGTCAATTACAGTCGGAGATAACGTTTTTTCCACAGATATCTCTCAGAAGCCAAGAGATAAGGTGATTGAATACAAGGTACAAAAAGGAGACACTCTTTCAACAATTGCCCGTAAATTCGGTGTTTCTACAGATACCATAAAATGGGAAAATGATATATCAGGTGAAACTATTGCAGTTGGGGATGTTTTGAATATTCTGCCAGTAACTGGAATTGAATATAAAGTAAATCAAGGAGATACGATATATACGATTGCCAAAAAATTTGATACAGAGCCTCAGAAGATCGTAGACTTTCCGTTTAATGAATTTGAAAATCCAGAAACTTTCTCTCTTGCAGCAGGCCAAACTTTAATGGTTCCAGATGGAATAAAACCTTCTGAACAGCCAACATATGTTCGTCCGAGACAAGTAATCTTAGCTCAAAGCCCATCTTCAGTTTCATCTGCAGGTTTTGCTTGGCCGCTTCGCGGTGGAGTTTCTCAATACCCGTCTTGGTACCATATGGCTTTGGATATTACCGCAGATGTGGGAACGCCAATTGTGGCTGCGAATTCGGGAACAGTATCTCGTGTAAGTATCGGTACCTATGATGGAGGATATGGAAATAATGCATATATTGATTCTGGAAATGGTTATCAGTCTCATTATGCTCACATGTCTTCCGTCGCTGTTAGTCCAGGTCAATCAGTAGTTGCAGGACGAACTGTCGTCGGATATGTAGGTCTAACTGGTAGAACAACAGGTCCTCATTTGCATTTTGAAATTTTACAAAATGGAGTGCTTGTAAATCCTCTTGGATTTCTACAGTAATTGCTTGGCTTAATCTAGGGCCGATGGCTCAATGGTAGAGTACCTCCATGGCATGGAGGGGGTTGGGAGTTCGAGTCTCCTTCGGTCCACAATTTTTATACTTTTTATTGCTTTTTCATAACAATTACTATATACTGCGGATAGATACCCATGGAAACTCAATAGTTCTCTGGGAAGAAAAATGTTTATCAACCCGGAGAGATCCTCAAAATCATACTTGCGTAATACCTTCTTTATCGAAGCTTTTTATAATATGTATTTATTACCCAAAAGGCGCGAAGGAGGTGAAAATTAGCTAATAGCTAGAATATTATGGCATTTCAAGATCAAACTTTAACATGCAGAGATTGCGGAAACGCATTTACTTGGACAGCATCAGAGCAGGAATTCTACCAATCAAAAGGTTTTCAGAATGCACCTGTAAGATGCCCAAATTGTAGAGCTGCAAAAAAGGCAAGAATGGACGGAGGCGGAAGAGGCCCAAGACAAATGTTTGAAATCACATGTTCAAACTGTGGAAAAACCGACCAGGTTCCATTCCAGCCAAGAGGAGATAGACCAGTTCTTTGCTCAGATTGTTTTAGAAAACAAAAAGACGGAGGATTAGATCAAGCACCAGCAGAGCAATCTGCTCCTGCAGAAGATTCTCAACCACAAGAATAATTTATTATTAAATTAATCTCATAAAGCGTCCACTTGGGCGCTTTTGTGGTATCTATAAAGCTTTATATCTTTTATTTACCTCTACAAAAATCATTTTAGATAGATCTTGCGTTATTTTAGTTTGTTTATCAATTGATGTCCCTCTAGTCATAATGCAGACGAGATAAGGATGATTAGGGTAATAGACTATTCCGCAGTCGTGGAGTTGAATTACGAGGCCTAGATTATTAACCTCTCTCTCGCCAAATTTATGAGCAACAGTAATTTGCGGGGGGATTGGCTTCCTGAGCCCATCATCATATTTGCTATTACTTAATATCTTCAAGGCATTTTCTGAATTTTCTTTATTCAAGTATGAAGCATTGAATAGAATTCTAAATAAAGAAGAATATTCTTTTACGCTCATAAAGTCATCTTTGCTGAAGTTGGTGGGTAATTGGAGGTCATTGTAAACACTAAGTACTTTATTATTTGAAATATTTGAATTTAATGCTTCAAATGCCTGATTGTCAGAGTCTACTATCATTTTATTTAATAAAAAATTTACGTCATATTCTTTGTCAGATTTCAATTTTACTTCTGGCTCGATAATTTGTGGATGATCATCTATTTTATTTTTAATTTTTATTCTTTTATTAAGTATTTCAGGATTTATCTCTGATTCTTTTAGATAAGCGATAAGAATAGGTAATTTGAGTAGGCTGGCAGGTGCAAAATTTTCTTTTTCATTTACTCCAAACCAAGGTCCATTGTTTAGGTCTCTAAAATAAATCGAAACATTCTTGACCTCACCTGCGCTAATTGAGGTATTGATATAGTTAGATATATCATTTTCTAGGTTTTTATATTCTCTAGATCCAAAAGTTTGATCAGGTGCGCATTCATAAAGAGGGTTAATGAGTTTTCCACCCCCATGCCTTACTTCGCTGAAATAATTTTGAGGATTTTTTTCTAAATAAGAGTGGAGATAGTATCCGAGTATTAAGCCCGATATGGTACAAAAAGAAATCCAAAAGAAGCTAAGTTTTCTAGACATAAAAGTTTAAATATTTTATCAGAAAATTGGAAAAAGTATTCAGATTAATTTTCAGGAGTTGGGGTAGGCGATTTAGTAGGAGTTTCACTTGGTCCAGGAATTTTAACTGGATTTTTTTGTACTGGAAGTTTAGTGGTTGGTTCATTTACGCCTAGGTTTGGTTGTTCATCGACTTCATTAGAATTCACAGTCTGATTTTTATTTGCTTGATTAGCTTTTCCAATTTTTGCTTGCAGAGCTGTAATTTCTTGATCTATCAGTTTTACGCTATTTCTATCAGCTGCCACAAGAGATCTAACTTTTTGATACTGTTCAAGCGCTGTCTGTAAATCTCCTTTTTGTTCATAAGCATGGCCAAGATTGTAATAAGCATTAGCAAAATCGGGCTTTAAGCTAGCTGCAATTTGAAACTGGCGAATAGCATCATCCCATCTGCCGAGCTGATAGAAAATTCCACCATAGTTAATGTACTGCTGAGGGTTATTTGGATCAAGTGTGACTGATTGCTGAGTAGCCAGGACTGCGAAGGAATCAGCATTTTGACCGAAGCCGATTAAGCTTCTATATACAGAGGCTAAATTTTGCCAGTTTGCTGAATTCTGAGGAGCCACAACCGTAGCTTGTCTTCCGTAATTAATAGAGTTTTGGATTAGCTGATATATGGTATTAGATTGTTCAGCTGAAGGACTTGCTCCTTGAGGAATGCTAGAAGCAATGTTATTAGCAAGTGATAAGTTGATCTGGGAGAAAATTCTATGATAACCATCTCTTTGTGGGAAAGTATTAATAGCTAGCTGCTGGAGATTATATGTAGTTTGTGCATCTCCTGCGTTAGCTGCGGCTAAGGATTTCTGGAAATAATAATCAGAGCGAATGAATTGGAATGTTGGGATTCCGATTAAAAGAGAGAAGAGAACGGTGGCTACTAAGAATCCGATTGGTAAAAGATTACCATAACTGGATTCTCTTCTGGATTTAGGATCGTCAAGCGCGAAGATTCCCTTTTTAAGACTAAGCAATTTAAGCTCTACGTCAAAGAATCTCGTGCGCTGTCTCTCAATAAGTCCTTGCTGAGCACTATAGATTGCTAAAAGTACTAAGAATAAAACGATTACTGTATAAGAGAATGGAATTAAGAAAGCGAAGACTACTGCTAATATAATAGGTGCAAATAATGGTTTACTTCTGATAATTCTCCAGACTAAGAATAGGAATGTTAAGATTCCAAGAAGTCCAGTGGTAGCTAATAACTCAAGGAAGAAGCTTGAAGATCTTAAGAATGCTAGGCTCCAGATTGGTTGACCGAAATAATCTGTAGCCATATTGAAGCTAGCAGGTTTAAATTTATTAAAGTCTACTAAGAAGGTGCCGATTCCAGATCCTGAGAGAAATCCTTGAACTACTCTAGTATTGTCTTGAGAAATAGCTGCGAACGCTGTTTGGAAGCCAGTCATCTGAGGCAAAAGTGCTGGTTTTTGCAGAGTAAATGTAGCTACAGCTGTAATTGCTACACCTATTATTAAAGCGAAAGCACCTACTAAATAAATAAGACGGGACTTATCAACAGCTCTTTTTTTAAGAGATGGCCAAGCCATATAGAGACAAAGTGCGAGTATAAGAATAAGATAAACTAATTGATCGAATAGTGAGCCAAATGGTGTGAATGTCTGGAATTTTGCGAATTCGAAAGGGATAATGTAAATCTTTAAGAAAGAGAGCAGAGTAATTGCTGAAACTGCGATAGCTCCTACTATAAGAGAGCCAGTAATAAACATAAAATCCTGAGTTTTCTTAACTGAGTTGGTGATTACGAAATAGAGTAGAATGGCAAACAAGAATGGAACAAAGGAAATAAACGAGTCTGCTCGGTTGATTGCCAAGAATGCAGAGATGAAAGCGGCGATAGCGAAAAGAATTAGAGGAAGGTCAAATGGTGTTCTTCTTAGTCTAACGCCTTCATTTAAAACGCTCTTTACTCCAAGAAGCACTAATCCTGCGATAACTACCACAGCGATAAGTCCTTGTTTCGGAACGATGAATGCATCTGTAGAAACTGTAGAAATTGCTAGGGGAAGAAGTACCAAATAGATGCCTATTAAAAAGGTGGTTATGTTCTCAATTCTGTTAATAAATTTAGCTCTTTTTTCCATGAGTATATCTACCATATCAACCTAAAAAGTATAATGTCAAGGATAAGAATTTTTCACATTTTATAGCTAAATTTTCACCCTTTAGTTATTATTTTTAGTTAATAATAATCCAGTTAAATTGAACCTTCTTATTAATAGTATCTGAAATTCCGACTGTGAAGGATTCTCCCGGAACCTGACGAATTAGATACACACTATTATTAGGAATAGCAGTTTTGGGAGTAATGTAGATGAGGGAGTCTTCATTAACTAGCTTATTATTAATAGTTACTTCTTCGCGGTTAGCTTTTATTTCAGCTAATCCCGCTGATCCAGTTGCTATAACTTCAGTGTCTGAAACTGCTTGAACCTCTTTCACAATGTCGAGGTTAAGTTTGGCAAATGTGCCTGCGCCTGATGCATTAATATCTCCTTTGTTATTGATTGATAAGAATGCTGAGTTGGTTCCATTTTTAAATTGTACTTTATTATTTTCATCTTCATTAAGCTGGAATACCAGATCTTTGCCAGAGAGTGGAGCAATGATATTTGCTGCTATCTTTCCTTTAACTTCTACGTCTTTGGCGAAGTATGAATTACCGCCGACATTTAAATTTCCATCAGTATCGATCTTAACTAGTCCTGCCATGAAGGAGACGTTTCCTTGGCGGAGAGGTTGAATCTTGAGATCTGCGCCTAATACATTAATGGAATTATCAGCAAGAGAAAGCTGGCTACCTACGAACAAGCGGTCTGCTATTGAAGCTTCGAAGAAGGAGCTAGGTCCAAAAGACATTAATCCTTGAGTGAAGGTTGCGGTTTGGGCGCTGAGATCACCAAACATAGCACTTCCGGTCGCTGACTGATTGAAAAATCCACTAGGAGTGGCGTTTTGAACCTCGCCAGATGGCGTACTTATATAATAGTTATTGGTAATGTAGTTTGCAGAAACAGTGGATGCCTGAACATTAAGTCCTTCAATCTGATTAGCTATAATTCTGTCAGCTCTAAGAGTTCCAGATATTGATGCTCCAGCTGCGCTAAGCTGGCCAGAAAGGGATGCATTACCATTACCATCTATTGTCGCTACTGCAGAACCTGAAGCATTTTTCACAACAAGCTTAGATTTATCATCATTGGTTTTAAGTTTAATTGCGAGGTTATCTCCATCTGTTTCAAGTGGGGAGACGATCTCTCCAGATCCAGGATTTTGAGCAATTCTTTGATCCACTATGTTAGCTATGAAATCTTGGATACTTTGGCCTGCGATTGTAATATTTGATGTGGCGATAGCAAGTGTATCAGTGGTGATATTTTGGAAAGTGCCCGTTACGCCTGTGATGGTTTGGACGCTAATTCTCTGAATTTCAGCAAATCCACCTCTAATTTTAGCCGATATTATCTCCGAGTATCCACCAATCCTAGTGAAATTTTCACCATTTCTTTGAACTTCAAAATTATAGTCTACTGTAGGAGCAATGTTAAAATCGCCACTATTTGTAAGTACAACATCGGGATCATAAAATCCAGGATTTATGAAAACTAGAATTTTCTTTACCTCTTGCGGATCGGGACTACTATATGGCTCCATGGCTATTCCCACCACTTGCCCTGCCTCTGTAGCTTTCATGCCAATACCTGGACGGTCGGAAGATGTTATTCGGTCACCTACATTTATTGAACCGTTTTGGGTTGTGACTTTAACTGGAATTCTTCCGGCTACTGTTAGAGGCCTTTCATTATCTGTCCATGGCCTGTCATCTGGAAGTGAGCTTGCATTACCTTGAGCTGCTAGGAATCCAGGATTTTCTGAAATACCACCTATGATTTCGTTCTGATATGCCTTGATGGATTTAGATGCGGTAGACTTTTTATAAACACTATCAGCTGTTGAATCATAAATTACTGATGTAACTATATCTCCAGATTCGATTGATTGATCAAGAACAGTGATATTTTCTGCGTAGTCGGGAGTATCAGTTACAGTTCCTCCAGTAAATCTTCCTTGTCCACCAGTGGTGAAGGAGACTGCAGAAGTGCCGCTTGTAGAAAAACAAAGTCTTCCTGAGCCGTTACAAGGAGAATTTACATCGATAGTCCAGCTTCCTGTGATGAATGAGTTGGCATCAATATTTCCCGTGTTATCAATTGTAAGTCTAGTAGTGCCAGCAGATGAAGCGACTAAGATATTTCCATTATTTGTCTGATTGATAATTACCGCGGAATTGTTTCCGATACCACCATTTATATAAAGTGGTGCCAAAGGAGTGGATACTACGGCGGTTGCGATTTGTACTCCTGAGTTGAAATCAGCGGAGAGTAAGATTTGGCCTGTTCCTGCAGCTGTATGAGTAAGATTTCCATTTGAGGTGGTCGCGATTATAGCGTTCCCTCCATTAGCTACGTTGATTGTTGGGTTTCTTAAGCTCATTGTGCCTGTGGTTCCACCTAATGTGAATGTGGTTGCAGCACCAGCGAAATTAAATGTAGCAGCTGTGGTGTTAAATAAGTTAAGCGTTGTGCCTGTCGTATTTATGGTATATGTAGTTCCTGTATTTGGGTTCATGCTTAGGGTTGTAGAGCTGGTAAGCGTGGCAAGGGAAGCAGCAGTAAGTGTTGTGGTGCCAGAAAGAGTAGTAGTGGTGTTCGTTAAGGTAGTTGTCGCACCAGTGGTGATTCTAGATGTGCCACCAGAGTCAAGAATGTCATTTCCGTTAACTCTAATATCTCCAGAGAATGCAAGCGTAGCTCCGGTAGTAAGAGTAGTTAGCGAAGATGCTGTGACTGTAGTAGTGCCAGTCCATGTTTGATTTATGGTTGTTAGAGTGAGGTTAGAGCCAGTGGCGCCGTTTAAGGG
>CAZGGU010000004.1:35221-53091 GCA_964525395.1 uncultured Gammaproteobacteria bacterium | reverse complement strand
TACGATATATTCAAGCTTAAAAGAGCAGAAAAGCACGCGTGGAAAAAGGCAAATATTTTAGTGGCTGTTTCCTCCAAAGAGCAGAAAGCAATGGGGGCGAATACAATGCTTGTTCCAAATGGAGTAGATACAGAGAAATATAAGTTAAAAAAAATAAATTTAAATAGAGCAACAAGGAAAATATTATTTATCGGAAATTTTAAATGGATACAGAATAAAGATTCTGTAGCTTTTATTATTAAGAATATTTGGCCGAGAATTATTTCTGAAAATAAAAATAAATTACATCTAAAATTATGGATTGTGGGAAAAAGTATTCCTCAGTCTTTAAAAGATATGGGAGATTCCACGATAGAATTTGATGAGAACGCTCCTGATGAGACAGAAAAAATTTATCAGGACGCAGATATACTACTTTCTCCGATAAGAATCGGAGGAGGAACTAATTTCAAAATTCTTGAATCAATGGCGGTAGGTACTCCCGTCATAACTTCAGCTTTAGGAAATGAAGGAATAAATGCAGGTAGTGGTGAAATTATTGTTTGCGACAAGCCAGAGGATTACTCAAGAGCGCTTTTAAGATTAGTGAACGATAATTATCTGTATGAAAAAATGGCGAGAAAGGGAAGAGCTTTTATTGAAGACAATTATGACTGGAAAAATATAGCATTAAAAATGGACAGTGTTTATAAAAAGACGCAGGAAGTATGAAACAGCTTACCATCTCAATTGTTAATTATAACGCAGGAAAATATTTGATCTCATGTTTGGCATCTCTTCAAAAATTAAAAAAAGAAGTGGATTTTGATGTTTATGTAGTTGATAATAACTCTTCAGATGATAGTTTTGATTTAGCCAATGAAAAATTCCCTGAATATGAATACATTAAAAATAAGGAAAATATCGGTTTTGGCGCAGCGCACAATCTCGTGTTAAAAAAAGCAAAAACACCATATCTTTTAACGCTTAATCCTGATTGCGAAGTTCCAAAGGACACATTATCTTTTATGTTAAGATTCATGGATGAGCATGAGAATGTAGGATTATCCACCTGCAAGGTTGTAAAAGAGAATGGTCAAATAGACATAGCTTCTCACAGAGGCTTCCCCACCCCAAAAGCATCTTTTTATTACTTTTTTCTAAAGAACGATAAGTATTATCATTTATCCGAAAAAGATATGAATTCGATTCACGAAATTGATTCTGCTGTTGGAGCATTCATGTTAATAAGAAAATCAGTTTTAGAAAAAGTGGGATATTTTGATGAAGATTATTTCCTTTATGCTGAAGATATCGATCTTTGTTACAGAATTAAAAAAGCGGGTTTCAAAATTATGTATGTTCCAGATGTAGAGATAAAGCATGTTAAGGGTATTTCTTCAGGAATAAAAAAAGAGAGCAGTAGCGCTTCCTTAGCAAATGAGGAAACAAGAAATAAATCAACCAAGTATTTTTATGACACAATGAAAATCTTTTACAAAAAACATTATGCAAAAGATTATCCAGGAATATTTAACCGCATTGTTTATCTAGGGATTGATATGAAGAGAAATAAATCTTTAAAAAATAAAAATGTATGAAAATTGGAATTGACGTAAGACTTTGGACTGCAGGCGGAGTGGGTAGATATATAAAAAATATCGTTATTAATCTTTCAAAGATTGACAAAAAAAATAATTATGTTTTGTTTGCTTTGTCAGAAGATCAAGAGATAATTAGAAAAAACGTTGGAGAGAATTTTAAGATCACAGTCGCCAATATAAAGCCACATTCATTAAAAGAGCAATTAGAATTCCCCAAAATATTAAATAAAGAAAAATTGGACCTTGTTCATTTTCCATATTTTAGCACCCCAATTTTTTACAAGAAACCTTTCGTGGTAACAATTCATGATTTAATTTATCACCACTTCGCTAGCGGAGAATCATCAACTCTTCCATATTGGCTTTTTGGATTTAAAATGTTTTCTTATAGAATTGTGATAAATCACGCAATTGGCAATGCTAAAAAAATAATTGCTGTTTCAGAGTTTACAAAAAAAGATATTGTAAAGATAATGCATGTGGATCCAGCTAGAATTCAAGTAATTTATGAATCTGCTGATGATTTTAAATTAAGCAATGCGTCTGAAAATAATTTAGGAGAATATTTTTTATACGTAGGAAATATTTATCCGCATAAAAACAGTAATGTTTTGGTAGAATCATTTTTAAAATTAAAAGATAAAAATTTGAAATTAATATTTGTAGGTAAAGAAGACTCATTTTATAAAAAGTTTAAAGATAAATATTCAGCTGAGATAAAAAGTGGGAGAATTATCATATTAGAAAAAGTCGATGATAAGTATTTATTGTCACTTTATAAAAATGCTATCGCTTTTGTACGTCCATCATTAATGGAAGGTTTTAGTCTGCCTCCTATTGAAGCTTTAAGATTGGGAACGCCCGTTTTAGTTTCAGATATTCCAGTTCACAGAGAAATTTTGGGAGACGCAGCAATTTATTTCGATTTAAATAATGAAATGGACCTTGTTTCTAAAATGGAATTTATGTTAAATTTGACTACTCAAGATAAAGAAAAGTTAATTAAAAAAAGCAAAGAAAAATTAAACAAATTATCTTGGGAAAGCGCTGCCCAACAAACACTCAAAGTTTATGAAAGTAGTGCTTCGACAAGCTCAGCATAAACTGCCCCATTTTAAAATTTTTATATGAAGGTTGCTTTGGTGTATGATCGTATAAACAAATGGGGAGGGGCTGAAAGAGTTCTTCTAGCGCTACATAAAATATTTCCAGAGGCTCCTCTTTACACTTCGGTATACAGTAAAGAAGATGCTAAGTGGGCAAAAGTCTTTAGAATAAAAACTACATACCTTCAGAATGCTAAATATTTTCAAAAGCATAATGAAATGATAGCAGGACTGGTGCCATCTGCTTTTGAATCATTTGATTTCAGTGAATATGATTTGGTTATTTCGGTGACAAGCGAAGCAGCAAAGGGAATTTTAACAAATATTAAAACTAAACATATCTGCTACTGTCTAACGCCCACAAGATATTTATGGAGTGGTTATGAGGATTACTTTCAGAATAAGTATATTAAATTTTTCTCAACACCGATAGTTCGATATTTAAAATATTGGGATTTAATTGCTGCATCTCGACCTGATCATATGATTGCTATCTCCTCGGAGGTAAAGAGAAGAATAAAAAAATATTATGAGAGAGATTCTGAGATTATTTTTCCGCCAGTATTAAATCTGCCTAGAAGTAAAAGAAAAACAAATAAAAAATATTTCCTTCTAGTTTCGCGTCTTTCTAAATTTACTTATTATAAGAAAGTAGATTTAGCAATTGAGACTTTTAATCAGTTGAATTTATCTCTTGTGATTGTGGGTTCTGGTCCTATGCGAGAAGAGCTAGAGAAAAAAGCGAATAAAAATATTAAGTTTGTAGGGGATTTGACAGATGAGAGCCTTGCGTACTACTATGAGAATTGTCTAGCTTTAGTTTTCCCGGGACTAGAAGATTTTGGCTTAGTGATGGCGGAGGCGCAATCTTACGGGAAAGCGGTTATTGCTTATAAGGGTGGCGGAGCGTTAGATATCGTGAAGCCTGGAATAACAGGAGAATTTTTTAATCAGCAAAGCGTGGAAAGTTTATCTGAAGCATTGATAAATTTTGATGAAAGAAGATATAATAAACGCGAGATTGTAAGGCATTCTAAGAATTTTAGTTTTAAAGAATTTAAAAAAAATATAGAAAGTTATATAAATAATTTATGAAAGTAGTAATTTTTGCAGGAGGAGTAGGAACGAGACTTTGGCCATTATCTAGAAAAAATACTCCAAAACAGTTTGGAAAACTTATTGGTGATAAATCTACTCTTCAAGAAGCAGTTTCCCGTCTTCAACCAGAATTTGATGCAAAAGATATTTATGTGGCAACAGGGGGGAGATATAAAGATATTGTAATGGACCAGCTTCCCGAAATTCCAAAAGATAATTTTATTTTCGAACCTGAAATGAGAGATGTAGGTCCGGCGATAGGTCTTACAACTGCGATTCTCAATAAGCTTGATCCAAATGAGCCGATGGCGATTATATGGAGTGATCACATGGTTAAAGAAATTGCAATTTTTCAGCAGGCACTTAGAGTGGCTGAGAAATCAATACTTGATGGAAAATCCAACTTCGTATTTATAGGTCAGAAAGCAAGATTTGCTAATCAAAATGTGGGATGGATTCATTGTGGAGATAAGATTTCCACAGAAGAAGGATTAACAATTTACGAGTTTAAAAAGCTTAAATATAGACCAAAGCTCTCTGAAGCAGAAGATTTTTTCAAAAATGAAAATTATGTTTGGAATTTGGGATATTTCGTTACAACCCCTGGATTTTTAATTGAAAAGTTTGAGAGATTTGTTCCAGAAATGTATGTGAGCCTCCAAATAGTTGTTAATGCTGAGGATATGGAGCAAAAACTTGCAGAAATTTATCCAACTCTTGAAAAGATAAGCTTTGACGACGCAATTCTGGAGAAATTCAATACAGAGGGAATATCAGTAATTTCCGTGGATATCGGCTGGAGTGATATTGGAGCGTGGGAAGCGTTAAAAGAAGCATTGTCAGAAACAGCTGATGAAAATGTAACTAAAGGAAAAGTTTTAGTTGAGGATAGTCGAGACACACTTGTTTTTAACTATACAAATCAATTGACAGTAGGAATTGATTTAGAGGAAATGTTGGTAATTAACACTGGAGATGTGGTATTAGTTTGTCCGAAAGACTCAGTTCCTAAAATTAAAAAATTGGTTGAAAGCCTAGCGGGAACTCCTCTCGAGCATCTTACTTAACTATGCCTTACATTGAAATTAAAAAAAGTTTTTATTATGAAATTGTCAAAAGATTGATTGATATATTTTGTTCCTTAGGTTTGATATTTTTGTTTTCCCCTATAATTCTCATCGTTGCGATCGCCATTAAGCTTGATTCAAAAGGGCCAATTTTAGCCGATACTCCAGAGCGAGTAGGAAAGAACGGAAAGTTATTTAAGATGTATAAGTTCCGATCGATGATTGAGAATGCCCATGATTTACTTAGGGAAAATCCTAAATTTGCTGAACTTTATAAAGATTATAAAAAAGGTAGTTATAAATTAAAAGACGATCCGAGAATTACTAATGTGGGGCATTTTATCAGAAAACATTCGCTTGATGAGGTTCCTCAGTTTTTTAACATCTTAAAAGGAGATATGAGTTTGGTGGGTCCCAGAGCTTATTATCCAGATGAACTTCGTGATCAGCAAAAAAGATATCCAAATACAAAAGATGCCGTACGTATCGTGCTTTCAGTAAAGCCAGGATTAACGGGTTATTGGCAAGTATCGGGACGAAGCGAAGTTAATTTTGATAAAAGAATTAAAATGGATGCTGAATATGTAGATAAGCGCTCAATTATATATGATATAGATATTATCTTAAAAACTCCTTCAGCCATGATTACAGGAAAAGGTGCCCTCTAGATTATTTGACATAGCTTGAGTTTACCTTGTAAAATATTCTTTATGGACGGATTTTCTAAGATTGAATTAAATCAAGCTCCGGCCAGCACAAACTCTACGCCTGACTCACAAGCATCAACCCAAGAGAAGAAGTCGCGGATAAAACTGAGAAGTAGAAAAGTTTATGCTGTCGTGGGGGTAATTTTCGTCCTTTTGTTGGTTCTTATAATAATTCCTTCTCTTCTTTTCGCAATTTCTGCTAAAAAAACTTATGCTCAAGCTAAAATTACCATGGACGCAGTGAAAGCGCAGGACATTACCTTGATCGGAAAAGAGCTTAAGAATACGAAAGCTAGCTTGGAAGATACTCAGACTAAACTAAATCTTCTTATGGTCATGAGATTTATTCCGGGACCTAATATTTACTACAACGATGCACAGCACGGGGTAAAAGCTGGACTGCATGCAATGGATGCGGCTGATACATTTGTTACTTCAGTTGAGCCATACGCAGACGTTTTGGGCTTAAAAGGCCAAGGCACATTTGAAGGAGGATCTGCGGAGCAACGAATTGAAACAGCAGTTAAAACCATGGATAAGGTAACACCGAAAATTGATGATATCTCTGCAGATCTTAAGTTAGCTGATGCAGAAATTCAGCAAATTAATCCAGATCATTATCCTTCATTTATTGCCGGCGGAAAAATTAAGAACGATGTTGCGAAGCTAAGACAAACTTCTAGCGATGGTGTAACTTTCATCGATGAAGCTAAGCCGCTTATTAAAGTTCTTCCAGATCTTTTAGGTCAGCCTGATGAAAAAAAATATCTACTTATTTTCCAGAATGATAAAGAGCTTCGACCTACTGGAGGATTTATCACAGCTTATGCGATATTTAATGTAAACAAGGGTGTTATTAAAGTAGAAAAATCTGATGATATTTATGTGTTAGATAATAGTGTGACGAAAAAGGATAAGGCGCCAGAGCCTATTTTGAAATATCTTGCCAATGTACCTCAATTAAATTTAAGAGACTCTAATATGGATCCTGATTTCCAAACTTCTATGGAATCATTCCGAGAAATTTACGATAGAGCGGGGGGGAAAGTAGATGTAGATGGAATAATTGCAATTGATACAAATGCGCTTGTAGCTGCGATGACAGTTCTTGGAGACATTGAGGTTAATGGTAGGAAGTTTACTACTCAGATTGACCCAGAATGTGATTGTCCTCAAGTTATATACGAGCTCGAAAAAGAAGCAGGTACCAGAACTCAGTATATTCGAACAGATAGAAAAAGTATTATTGGAGATATGATGTTGGCTATTATGAATAAAGCTTTCCAATCTTCTCCTTCTCAGTATTGGGGTCCTCTTATGCAGACGATGTTTGGTCAGATCGCTGAAAAGCATATTTTGTTTAGTCTTGATAATAAAGATGCCCAGAAAGGTCTTTCAGCTGTTAATGCGGCAGGAGAGATTAAGCCGTTTGACGGAGACTATTTCCATCTTAATGAAGCTAATTTTGGAGGAGCTAAATCCAATCTCTTTACTGATCAGGGTGTAGATATGGAATATTCTGTAGGCAAAGACGGGACTATTACTAAAACTGTAACAGTCAGCTATAAAAATCCACATAAGCCGTCCAACTGTAATCTAGAAAAAGAAAACGCACTTTGTTTAAATGCTCCTTGGAGAGATTGGTTCAGGGTTTACGTTCCGAAAGGAAGTAAATTGGTTGACTCAAGTGGATCTGAGGTAAAAATGAGTACCTATGAAGAGCACGGAAAAACTGTGTTTGAAGGATTCTTAACCATCCGTCCTCTTGGTATCGGAAAGTTAAAACTAGTTTATACTCTTCCTTTCAAAGTTAAAGGAGATGAGCTTCCACTTATGATTCAGAAGCAGCCTGGAACAGCTAATGACGAATATAGAATTAAAGTTAATGGTAGGGATCAGGATAAATTCATGCTTAATACGGACAAGATACTTAACGTAAAACTTTAAAATGCACTCATATAGGGTAGAAGGTATTGTCATAAAAAGAAAGAACTTCGGTGAAGCAGACCGAATCCTTACTGTTTATACAAAAAGTAAAGGGAAAATCTCAGTCTTAGCTAAAGGTGTCAGAAAGATTACATCCAAACGCTCTTCACATATTGAACTTTTAACTCATTCTGTAATGGGTATTCATGATGGAAAGTTCTCGATCCTCACTGAAACAGAAAGCTTATATCATTATTCAGAACTTAAATCAGATCTTAAAAAAGCCGGGTATGGGTTCTATATTTGTGAACTGATTGATGGACTCTGTGCAGAACATCAGGAAAATCGCGGTGTATTTGCTTTATTGCAAAACACTTTGTTTAAATTGGAAACCACTGAAGACCCTAAGTCACTTATTGCCTCTTTTGAAAAAGACCTACTTACTTTATTGGGTTTCTGGCCAGAAAACAGAGCATATTTAGAAGACTCCGATGGATACATAGAAGAAATTATGGAAAAGAAAATTAAAACTAAAAAATCCCTCCCATACTTCTCATAAGATTAGATCCTTAAACAAGTTCAGGATGACAATCGAGAGCAATGCAGTGACAATTAGTCTCATTTTTATTACAAATACTTCAATGATTTAAATCATTGAAGTAAGCAAGAGGAGAAGCTAGATTAAGCCTCAGATATTTGTTATCATTGCGATATATGGTTGAAATGGAAAAAATTATAGCCCTCTCTAAGCGCCGCGGAATAATTTACCCAGGATCAGAAATTTATGGCGGTTTAGCTAATACCTATGATTACGGTCCTCTTGGTGCTGAGCTTTTAAGAAATATCCGCAATCTATGGTGGAAATTCTTCATTCAAAGTCAGTCTGATATGGTAGGACTTGATTCAAGTATTATTTCTCATGCCAAAGTTTGGCAGGCTTCAGGCCACGTAGCAGGATTCGCTGATGCGATGATTGACTGTAAATCGTGCCAATCTCGCATGCGCGCAGATCATCTAATTGAAGGATATTTTGAGAAAAAGGGTGAGAAGAAAAATGTTGAAGGATTATCAGATGAAGAGTTGCAGTCCATAATTGAGTCTGAAAACATCCCATGTCCTGTTTGTGGAGAAAAAGATTGGACTAAAGTTAGACGCTTTAATTTATTATTTCCAGTTCAATTAGGAATTGTTGAGGGAGAACAAGGAGAAGCGTACTTAAGAGGAGAAACAGCTCAGGGAATTTTTATTAACTTTAAAAATGTAGTGGATTCATCTCGAGTTCGCTTACCATTTGGTATTGGGCAAGTAGGAAAAAGCTTTAGAAATGAAATAACTCCAGGAAATTCTATTTTTAGAACTATTGAATTTGAACAAGGAGAAATAGAATATTTCTTCGATCCTAAAAGATCTAATTGGGAAGAGTTGTTTACAGAGTGGAAAGCTAGAATTTTTAAGTTCTTAATTGAAGAGCTTGGAGTAAAAGAAGAAAATCTAAGATGGCGCGAACATGATGAAAAGGAGAGATCATTTTATAGTAAGAAAACAGAAGATGTGGAATACAATTTCCCTTTTGGTTTCAAAGAGCTTTGGGGCTTAGCTTATCGAACTGATTATGACTTAACCAAACATTCAGAAGCATCTAAGCAGGAATTAACTATAATGGACCCAGAGACTAATGAAAAGATTACTCCTCACGTGATTGAACCAGCAGTAGGACTTAATCGTTTGCTACTTATGGTGCTCATTGATTCATACACAGAAGTTGATGGCAGAGTTCTGTTGAAGCTTTCGCCTAAGCTAGCGCCTTATAAG
The DNA here is from genome assembly GCA_964525395.1 of uncultured Gammaproteobacteria bacterium. Taxonomy (GTDB): domain Bacteria; phylum Patescibacteriota; class Microgenomatia; order Levybacterales; family UBA12049; genus 2-01-FULL-39-10-A. The sequence continues at coordinate 43,792 of CAZGGU010000004.1, read as the reverse complement.
GCTGCAGTATTTCCATTATTGGCAAACAAACCAGAGATTGTAGAAAAAGCCCGTGGACTTTTTGACACACTTAAGAAAGATTATATGGTGGTTTGGGACGGAAGGGGAAATATTGGGAAGAGATATCTTTCTCAAGATGAAGCAGGAACGCCTTACTGCATTACAGTAGATTTCCAAACACTTGAAGATGAGACAGTCACGGTGCGTGACCGCGACACAGCACAGCAAGAAAGACTAAAAATCTCAGACCTCCATAGCTTCCTAGAATCGAAACTCGAATAACTATTGACATTAGATTTGATTATCCGTAATATGCACATGGCATGAAACCCATAAAACTAGCACTTTCTTATAATGATGTGCTTTTGGTTCCTCATAAGTCTAAGCTTGAATCTCGTTCAGAGGTGGATCTCTCCACACAGATTTCTCCAAACATTAAGCTCGATATTCCTTTAATTTCTATTAACATGGACACTGTGACTGGTGTGGAAATGGCGATAGCGATGAGCAAGCTTGGCGGAATGGGATTTATGCCAAGATTTGATACACCAGAAATTCAAGCAGAAAAGGTAGCAAAAGTAGTAAAAGATGGAGGAAAAACAGTGGCTTGTATAGGAATTAAAGAGGGAACGATCGAGAGAGCAGAAATGTTACTTAAAGCCGGCGCTTCAGGATTAACTATTGATATAGCGCATGCGCATACCACGAGAACACTAGAAGTAGTTTCTCAGATTAAGAACAAATTTAAGGGCGTTGACTTAATCGTTGGTACAATTGCAACATATGAAGGAGCTTATGATTTATTTAAAGCTGGAGCAGACTCAGTGCGTGTGGGGGTAGGGGCAGGAACAATTTGTACCACCAGAATTGTAGCAGGATCTGGTGTACCACAGATTACAGCCATCATGGATGCAGCTAGGGCTAAAGAGAAATTTAAAAATAAATATGTAATCGCAGATGGTGGTGCAGCTAATTCTGGTGATATAGTAAAAGCGCTGGCTTGTGGTGCTTCAGCGATGATATCAGGCTCATTATATGCTGGTACTGAAGAAGCGCCAGGTAAGAAAATTAAAATTGATGGTGTATTGTATAAAGAGTACAACGGTTCAACCTCTAAAACTGAAAAAATAAAACAGGTAGGAAAAGATAAGTCTGGAAAATCAGAAAATTATGTAATTCATGTGGAGGGAGTTGAGGCAATGGTTCCATATAAGGGGCCGGTTGGCAACATAGTACAAGAATTATGCGCTGGAATTAAGTCAGGTTATACTTATTCAGGAGCGAAAAATGTTAAAGACTTATGGAGAAATGCACAACTTATACAAATAACAGCTGCAGGATACCGCGAAAGTAATGCTCATGACGTAATTCTTCAGAAGTAGATTTCTCCATTTATTTGTCATGCTGAACTTGTTTCAGCATCTTTAAAGTTTAGATTCTGAAATGAATTCAGGACGACATACAAATAATGCTCTCTCCTTGACAAGCACTTAAAATATTCGTTATCCTTATTGTGTAATGGAACAAGCTAAGCCAGCTAAAGCAAGTAAATTAAAAGATAAAAAAGTAATTGGAGCTGTTATCGCTGCAATTGTAATTCTTCTACTAGTAGTAGTTGGGGCGCTAGCTCTTAAAGGAAACTCTTCAAATAATGATGATGACTCAATGGATATAGGAGCAGATCTTCCAGAACTTTCACCTGAGGATATTGGTATGGAAGTTACAGTCAGAGATGATGGCCGCGCTCTAATGTTTGAATTAACCAAGGCAGATGATATTAAGAAAGTTGAATATACAATAGAATATGAGGCTGAGACTGATGAAGGAACTGCCAACCAAGGCATTTTCGGAGAGATGAATATCGGAGAAGACGGTATTACTAAAACTGATTTTAGAGAGTTCGGAACTTGCTCAGCTGGAAAATGTAGATACGACAAAGTGGTATCAGATGTGACTATTAATTTAAAAGTTACCATGAACGATGGAAAAGAGTACCAAGTTCAAAAAGTCGTGAAAATTCCTCAAGCTGATAATTAATATTTAGCCTCAATAAAAAGACCAATTTCTTATAAGCCCACTGAATGTAGTGTCTTCATTTTCCACTCACACTACTGTGGTCAAATACCTATTGACACTTTTCACGGAATTTATCAAAATAGATATCAGTGGTACAAAGTGGGAAAAAGTAGGAAATAAGATACACTTTGAATCACTAAGGAAGGCAGGCCCGCTGACATCGGGATTTTATGTTAATAGGAAGACATGATAGTAAGATTGATGAAAAAAACAGAATTTCATTCCCTAAGAAATTTAGGTACGAGCTTGGCGACGAGTTAATTGTCACGCAAGGCTTTGAAGGCACTTTAATAGTTATATCGAAAAAGCAGTGGGAAATTTTAGTTCAAGGAACTGAAGGTAAGCCTATTACGGATAAAACAGCAAGAGATATTGAGACATACCTGCTTGGTTCAGCTGAAGAAGTAGAATTAGATGCAAAGGGGAGGTTTGTTTTACCTCAGCATCTTAAAAAGTTTGCCAATCTGAGCGACGGGGTTTCGTGTTTAGGTTTAGCTAAATACGTTAGAATTTGGGATACGAACAAATGGGAAGAGTATAGCGCCAACTTATCAGAAAGAATAGGAGAAATAACGGAGAAATTATCTCCTTCGGTATCCTTCGATCAAACTCAGGATAAAAGCTCAGGACAAGCAAATAATGAATAAAGTTATTTTGAATTATCATAAAGCAGTACTTTTAGATGAAGCAATAGAAGCATTAAAAGTTGAAGCTAATAAAAAATATATCGATGCGACCCTGGGAGGAGGTGGACATACTTCTGAAATATTGAAAAAAGGCGGTTTAGTATTGGCAATCGATCAGGATGTCGATGCAATCGCGCACGTTTCTAACTCAAATATAAATACAAATAAATTAGAGTTTGGTTATGGCAATTTCAGAAATATTGACGAGCTAGCGGCAGAAAAAGGATTTAAAAATGTTTCAGGAATTTTATTTGACTTGGGAGTTTCATCCCACCAATTAGACGAAGGGGAAAGAGGATTTTCCTACCTTAAGTCTGGGCCTTTGGACATGAGAATGGACCAAAGACTAGGAGTTAAGGCAGCAGATTTAGTAAATGCACTAGGAAAAGCGGAACTTATAGATATTTTTAGAGAGCTAGGAGAAGAAAGAAGAGCAAGAGCGGTTGTAGATTTGATAATAAAGAGAAGAAAGATTGCGCCATTTAAAACAACAGACGATTTAGCTCTAACATTAGCAACAGCTTACGGATTTAAAAATGTAGATGAATTTGCGAAAGCAACGAGCAGCAAAAGAGTTTTCCAGGCTTTGAGAATTCAGGTAAATGATGAGCTAGGAAGTGTAAAAGAGGCTCTTCCTAAGGCTCTTAGTTTACTTGAGGAAGGCGGAAGACTAGTAGTGATAACTTTTCATTCTTTAGAGGACAGGATTGTAAAACATGAATTCGATGCATTTGAAAAAGAGGGAAAAGGCAAAGTTATTACTAAAAAGCCAATTTTACCAAGCCATGAGGAAATGAAGGTGAACAGTAGAAGTAAAAGTGCAAAAATGAGAATTTTTGTGCGTTCGTCAAGCTCAGTATAAAAAAATTAATATGAAAAAAGCATATACACTCGGGTTTTTGATTTTAACCATAGTAGTTTTATTTGGGGTCAGAACATTCGTATCAAATAGCATTACTACTTCAGGAGTTGAATTAGGTAAGGCTGAGGATGCAGCACATTCTTTAAGAACGGAGAACGTAATTATTAAAGAAAAGATTTTAGAGCTTACCTCCCTTACTCATATCGCTTCTGAAGCAGGCGAACTTGGCTTCGAAGAAAGCAAAGCAAATTTTGCTTTATCTAAGGAAAGACCAATTGCATATAAGCAATGATTTTAAGATATAGAATTGTCCTCGCATTTTTTACAATTGTTTTTGGGGTTATTATCCTACGACTTTTTTACTGGCAAGTGGTAAAAGCCGATGAGCTTAAGGAAATTGCTAGTATTCAGTATGGTAGATCGATAAGAATTGAACCAATGAGAGGGGAGATTAAAACCTCAGATGGATTTCCAATAGCGGCCAATAAGATAACTTATCTAGTATACGCCAATCCTAAGGAAGTTAAAGATAAATTACACCTGTCTAGAGTGGCTGCTCGAATGCTGGAACTAGATGAAGCTTCAGTTTCAGCTCAATTAGATCAAGATTTATTCTGGGTACCTTTGAAATCTGGCGTAACTTCTGAGGAAAAAGATGAATTGGAAAAAGAGGATCTTTTAGGACTCGGGTTTCAGCAACAGTTTGAAAGGTATTATCCTGAAGCGTCAACAGCTGCGCATCTTTTAGGTTTTGCAGGAAAAGATGAGAATGGAAATACAAAAGGTTACTTCGGAGTTGAAGGTTATTATGATAGGTTACTGCGTGGTAAGTCTGGGTCAGCCATTCAAATCCATGACGCTTTGGGTCGTCCTATCTTGGCTCGCGCAGGAGATGAGGACTCATTTGGTACTGATGGGTCAAGCTTGACACTTAATATTAACCGTTCAATTCAATTTTTAGCAGAAAAGAAGCTAAAGGAGGGAATTGAAAGATACGGTGCAAAGGGAGGAATGGTGGGCATAATGGATCCTAAAACAGGTGCAGTAATTGCTATGGCAGGTTATCCTAATTTCGACCCCAAAAATTATCAAAATTTTGATGACTCAGCTTACAAGAATCCTTTCATTTCTGATCTTTATGAGCCTGGCTCGACTTTTAAACCGCTAGTGATGTCAGCAGCATTTAATGAAAAGCTTCTAAAACCTCAAAGTAAGTGTCCGATTTGTTCGAAGCCTGTATCAGTAGGCGGTTATGATTTGCATACTTGGGATGATAAGTATTTCGCTGATACGACCATGCTTGAGGTTATACAGCATTCTGATAATACAGGGATGGTTTATGCTGCTCAAAAGCTCGGACTTGACCGAATGAATGAATATTTCGATCGTTATGGAATCGGAAAGATTACAGGAATCGATCTGGAAGGTGAGACAGCGCCGAACATTAAACCTAAAAATGAATGGTATGCCGTTGATCTGGCGACTGCAGGATTTGGTCAGGGCATTTCAGTAACGCCAATTGAATTATTAACTGCATTTTCATCAATCGCTAATAATGGAGTTATGATGGAGCCACATGTCGTGGCTTCGGTTACTGATAACGCTGGTAAAACCACTAAAATTAGTCCAAAAGTTATTGGTAAGCCAATTGATTCATCAACTTCGAAAGTAATGACAGAAGTATTAGTGAATGCAGTGAATAAGGGAGAGGCAAAGTGGGCAAAAATTCCAGGTTACAGAATTGCTGGGAAAACAGGAACAGCTTCCATTCCGATAGAAGGAAAATATGATGCTACGCAGACAATCCCATCATTTATAGGGTTCGCACCTGCAAATGATCCAAAATTTATCATGTTAGTGATTTTAGATCGTCCAACTGCTAGAATATATGGGTCAGAAACTGCTGCTCCAATTTTTTTCAGCATAGCCAAGGATTTATTTAATTATTATCAGATTCCGCCTGATGAGAAAATATGAAAAAGATATTTACAAAATTTATACTTTTTTACATAAAATTTTTTGCTTCAATTCAGCTTAAGAAAATCAAACCAATTATTATTGGGGTGGGAGGTGCAAGCGGAAAAAGTTCTACTTCAAGTTTAATTTATGAAATACTTTCTACCAAATATAGAGTTAAAGAAGGAAAAGGAAAGAATAGTGAAACCGGAATTCCTTTAAACATTTTAGATATTAAGGTAGATAATTATTCCTCAAAATTTTGGCTTACTGTTTTATTTAAAGCCCCACTCTCTTTTTTAACTAATTTTAAAAAGTACGATATTTTCGTTGCTGAATTGGGAATTGATAGTCCTCTTCCCCCTAAAAACATGAGCTATCTTTTAAGTTTTATTCAACCAAAAATAGCACTTCTAACAAATATTTCCATCGAGCATAGTTTTAATTTTGATTCATTAGTCAAATCGGAAAATGAAAAAGAGAGAAAAAAAGAAATATTAGATTTAATTTCTAAAGAAGAAAGTTTACTTTTAAAATCTGTAGATGAATCCGGGAGAACATTCATTAATTTGGATAATACTTTAATTAAAAAAAATCTACCTCTTAAATCCAAAGTTATTACTGTTTCAATGAAGGACAAATCTGCAGATTTTTATATCTCAAAAATTATAAATAACGAAAATGAATTTATTATTAATTTTATTTTTCTTAAAGAAAATTACACCTTAAAAATTAATACGCCTCTTCCTGATCACTACGCATATTCTTTTATTTTTGCAATCGCAAATGCATTTTATTTCGAAATTAACATAAGAGATTCAATAAAAATATTGGAAGAAAAATTTAGCTTACCTCCTGGAAGATTTACAAAATTTCAAGGAATAAAGAACACGTTAGTTTTTGATTCATCATATAATTCCTCGCCTGAAGCCTTAGCTGGATCACTTGATTTAATTAAAGAAGTTGCTGGCAAGAGAAGGAAAGTAGGAATTCTCGGTGATATGAGAGAGCTAGGAAGTATCTCAAAAATCGAACATGAGCAAATAGCTAAAAAAATTATTAAAGACTTAGATATGGCAATACTAATTGGAGAGAATATGAGAGATTTTGTGGTGCCGATTCTAACTGAAGCAAACTTTGATTTTATTTTTTATGATAATTTTGCAGCTCTTAAAAAGAATTTAATAGATAATATTAAAAATCGAGATATAATTTTAGTGAAAGCATCTCAGAATTCGCTTTTTCTAGAAAGAGCTGTAGAGTTGCTTTTGGAAAACAAGAAAGATATAGCAATGCTTGCAAGACGAGAGAAATATTGGGAAACTTTAAGAAGAGAATAAGTTATGATAAGAAAATTTAAAAATTTATATCATTTAATCGTTGCAATAATTGTTAACATTATTTATTTTTTCCCAGGCAGAAAAATGACAATTATAGGTGTGACTGGAACTGACGGAAAAACGACAACGGTAAATCTTATTTACCATATACTTTCAGAAAATAATTATTCTACTTCTATGCTTACGAGCATCGGTGCATTTGTAGGTAAAAAAGAGTATGACACAGGATTTCATGTAACAACCCCAAGCTCTCTCTCACTGCAAAAAATATTAAGTAAGGCAGTGAAGGCTAAATCAAAATATTTTGTTTTAGAGGTTACATCGCATGCAATTGATCAATATCGAATTTGGGGAATACCATTTAAAATTGCAGTTTTAACAAATATAACTAGTGAGCATTTGGATTATCATAAAACTTTTGATCATTATTTAAAAACTAAAGAAAAACTTTTAAAAAGAGCTGAGGTGGTAGTAGTTAATAGAGATGATGCTTCCTATACACTTTTATCTGAATCTAAAAATTTAAAACCTGCCGAAGATTGGATTACGTATGGGTTTACTGAGAGTGCAGAGATAAATTTGGACAATTTTAAATTTGAATCAAAGCGACTCATTGGAAATTTTAATAAATATAACATCCTCTCAGCAGCTGCTGTTTGTAAGCGTCTTGGGTTGTCTGATGTGCAAATTCAATCTGCTATAAAAACATTTAAAATGCCGATAGGTCGTGTTGATTTCGTTTATGACGAGGATTATGCTGTAGTTATTGATTTCGCCCATACTCCAAATGCTTTTGAGCAATTACTATCAGCGCTGCGTGAGATAACTACTGGAAGAATTATTCATGTTTTTGGTTCTGCGGGCGAGCGAGATCACGCAAAGCGTCCTTTCATGGGAGAAATTTCATCCAAATATGCTGATATTTTATTTTTAACATCAGAGGATCCTAGAAGTGAAGATGCGAATAAAATCATTGATGAAATTGCATCTGGAATTGAAAAAAAAGATGCCAAAGTTTTTAAATTAGTTGAGAGAAAAGACGCAATTAACGCTGCTATCGAGATGGCAGGAAAAGGAGATTTGGTTTTAATCACAGGAAAAGCACATGAGAAATCAATGACATATGGCAAAAAAGAAACCTTATGGAGTGAATATGGCGTAGTGGAAAATGCAATTAAGACAAGACGGTGATTAATATATTAACTGGTTAACGGTTAACGCGTTAATAATTTATGGATAAAGTAAAGAAAATACATTTTACTGGAGTAAAGGGAGTAGGAATGGCGCCTCTTGCTATTATTGCAAAAGAAGCTGGATTTGCAGTGACTGGTTCTGATGTCGCTGAAAAATTTATTACTGATTCTGAGTTAGAAAAGGCAGGAATAATTCCAATTGTAGGCTTCGATCCTAAAAATATTCTGGGTGCTGACTTGGTGATTGCTACGGGTGCGCATGGTGGTAGTGAGAATGTGGAAGTTCTTTCAGCGAATGAAAATGGCATAAGCGTTTTATCTCAAGGGGATGCTCTTGGTTTGTTTCAGAGTGGAGAAATATTTGGAAAAGAGTATTCAGGAATTTCTGTAGCTGGGTCTCATGGAAAAACTACGACTAGTGCAATGATTGCCACACTACTTAAGGAAAATAATCTTAA
>CAZGGU010000004.1:0-35121 GCA_964525395.1 uncultured Gammaproteobacteria bacterium | reverse complement strand
GGAGGAGTTTTGATCATTTGTGGAGACGGAGCAGAAAACCAGAAATTTATAAACAGTGCTCAGGTTACTAAAATAACTTTTGGTGCTTCCCCAAATAATGATTATGTACTAGATAGTATTTCATCAACACCTGAAGGAATGTTTTTTAAAGTTTCGAGCCGCGGTGCGTTTCTTGGAGAATTTTCCATGCCAGTTTTCGGAGAACATAATGCAATTAATGCAATGTCAGCGATAGTTTTGGGACTTGAGATTGGATTAACGATCGATCAGATAAAAAAAGGTTTATCTGCATTTAAAGGAACCAAAAGAAGATCAGAGCTAGTTGGGTCAACTCAGGAAGGATCATTAATTTATGATGATTATGCGCATCATCCGGAAGAGATTAAAAAAACACTTGAAGCATTTAGAAAAATTTATCCAAAAAAAAGAATTATTACAGTTTTTCAACCACACATGTTCTCTCGAACTAAGACTTTATTTAATGAATTCGCATCTTCATTTACTGATGCGAACGAGGTAATTATGCTTGATATTTTTCCCTCATTTAGAGAAGAAAAAGATCCAAATTTTTCATCCCTACTTCTTGTGGAGGAGATAAATAAATTCGGTAGAAAAGCAGAGTATTTGCCAACAGAGGAAGATGTGTTAAAATACCTAACTTCAGCCAATTTAGATAAAGATTCAGTTATAATAACAATGGGAGCTGGAGACGTTTACAAGATAGGAGAAAAAATAAAAAATGGATAAATTTATTATTAATGGAGGGAGAAAATTAACTGGTGCTACTTCAGTAGCAGGTTCAAAAAATGTGGCGTTAAAGGCATTGGTAGCAGCGTGTCTTACTTCTGAAAATGTAACGATTGAAAATATTCCTCTCATTTCTGATCTGTTTATCATGACCGATATTATCGAAGAACTCGGTGGATACATTGATACTTTGGACCACACGATAACAGTAAGAGTAGAAGAATTTTCTAAAACCAAAATTGGCTTAGACCGAGCTGCTGAGATTAGAACCTCTGCGCTTTTTATGGCGCCACTTCTGGCTCGAAAAAACGAAGCAATTATCCCTAATCCTGGAGGATGTAGGATTGGAGCGAGACCAATAGATCGAACTATCGAAGGACTTGAGCAAATGGGGGTAAAGGTAGAATATAAATCAGATGACGGATATTTTTATATGAGTGCGCCAAATGGTCTCTCTGGAATCGATTATACATTTAAAAAAAGCACACATACCGGAACTGAAACGATGATTCTCGCTGCGGTTCTAGCAAAAGGAAAAACAATTCTTCGTAATGCTGCGCTTGAGCCAGAAATTGATGAGTTAATTCAGATGCTTAATTCCATGGGTGCAAAAATCCAGAGAAAAGACGACAGGATAATTGAAATAGAGGGAGTGGAGTCTTTGCACGGCACAAATTTTAAGGTAGGGCCTGATAGAAACGAAGCAGTGACTCTCGCGGTAGCAGCCATTATTACCGAAGGGGATATTTTCATTAAGGATATTGAGAACATTGATCTAACTGGATTTTTGGACAAGATGGAAAAAATTGGAGCGGGAGTGGAGAAGAAAGATGGTGGAATTAGATTTTTCTATAAAGGTGAGATTCAAGGAATTAATGTAGAAACAGGAATCTATCCAGGATTCATGACTGATTGGCAAGCTCCCTGGGCAGTTTTAATGACTCAGGCTAATGGAGTTTCGGAAATTATTGAGAGGGTTTATGAGAACCGATTTAGTTATGCAAGGGAGTTAGAAAAAATGGGTGCAAATATAGAACTCTATAATCCGCAGGTAGAAAATCCTGAAGAATATTATCAGTTTAATATTGCTGATGATAAAGTGGAAAATAGACATGCTGCAAAAATTACAGGAAAAACACTTTTACATAACGCAGTGGTAAATATTACAGATCTCAGAGCTGGTGCCACTCTGGTACTAGCCGCATTAGCTGCTAAAGGAGAAAGCGTAATTCTCGAAGTTCATTATTTAGATCGTGGATACGAAAGATTTGAGCAGCGCCTCAGTAGTTTGGGTGCCGATATTATCCGCACAAGTGACGAATAATTTGAATAAGAATATATCAAAAGGTATAATAGGAGTCTATGGAAAAACTTTTAGGCCTAACTCTGCTTTCATTGTTCATAACTGGGCTTCTTATCGTTCCATTTATTGACTTTCTTTATAAAATAAAACTGCGTAGACAGCCTCAAAAATCTCTTGATGCATTTAATAAGCCAACTCCAGTCTTTGATAAATTTAATCATTGGAAAGTGGGTACTCCGTTCGGAGGCGGCGCTTTAATTATTTGTGTTACTACGATTCTTTCTCTTTGGAGTTATGGAATTTTTGATGTAACTGCTAATCCTTGGGAAATTTTTGTATTACTTTTTACTTTTATTAGCTTTGGAGCATTGGGATTTTATGATGATATTAAAAAAATCGTAGATAGTCAGGGAAAACATACCCTTTTTGGTTTAAGGTTTAGGCACAAATTGTTATTACAATTAGCTATTGCGATATTTATTTCATTAGTTCTTTACTTTAAACTAGGATATTCCTCAATTTTTATAAGTGGAATTGGCTCAATAGAGCTGGGTTATTTCTACATCGTTCTGGCAACAGCCGCGATTGTTTCATTTGTGAATGCATTCAATATTTCTGATGGGCTTGATGGGTTGGCATCAGGACTATTAATTATTTGTCTTGGAGCATTTCTGGCGATATCAGCGTCCCAGCTTGACCAAACTTTATCAATTTTTATTTCAGTTTTGACTGGTTCCGTAGCTGCTTTTCTTTACTTTAATATTTATAAAGCGCGTATCTGGTTAGGTGATGTAGGATCAATGTCGCTGGGTGCGATGTTGGCTGTTATTGGTCTTCTGTCGGGAAAAATATTTGCGTTAGTCGTTATCGGTGGTGTTTTCGTAATTGAAGTAGGATCATCACTCCTTCAATTATTGGCAAAAAAATATCTTGGCAGAAAAATTTTTCCGGCCGCGCCATTCCATTTATATCTTTTGAAGCGTGGTTGGGAAGAGCCAAAGATTGTTATGCGCGCTTGGTTACTCGGTTTTTTCTTCGCAATCCTCGGACTCTACATCGCTCTTATTAATTAATCATTTCCAATAAAAGACTGAACTAGTTATAATAAAATGATGAGAAAAGCTGACTTTGCCCTACTTATCTCCGTAGTGATCCTCACTCTTTTTGGAGTCTTTATGATTTATGACGCTTCCAGTTATGTAGCTTTTAGAGATTTTGCTGATAAATATTTCTATTTAAAAAACCAAATGATGTGGTTGGTGCTAGGTTTTACTGCGCTCGGATTTTTTTCATTTTTCGATTATCATAAATATTATAATTTAGCGCTTCCCATACTTTTATTTTCTATCTTTTTATTATTTTTAGTTTTCGTGCCAGGACTCAGTGTCTCGGCACTTGGTGCCAGACGCTGGATTAATTTAGGTTTTTTCGTGCTTCAGCCTTCGGAAATAGTGAAGTTATCACTAGCCATTTACCTCTCTGCCTGGTTTTCAACGAAAGAAAAAGGTAGGTTCACCGCATTTCTTTTATTAATTGGCGTAGTTTTATTCCTTGTGATGCTTCAGCCCGACATGGGAACAGCAATGATTATTTTGGGCTCATCAGTAATTATTTATTTCCTCTCAGGTGGAAATGTCTGGCATATTGCAGGACTAATTCCAGTAGTCGGTTTAGGTGGACTTGCTTTGATTTTACTTGAGCCATATCGCGCTGCAAGGCTGATGACATTTCTTAATCCTGAACATGGAGGAATTCTAGGTGCATCCTATCATTTACGTCAAATTTTGATAGCCCTTGGTGCAGGTGGATTATTTGGTGTAGGTTTGGGAAATTCTCTACAAAAGTATGCTTATCTTCCAGAAAGTACGACAGATTCAATTTTTGCAATTATCGCTGAAGAAATTGGTTTTTTCGGCGTCGTAATTTTACTCTTATTATTTTTATTCGTAATTTATCGTGGATTTTATATCGCACTTCGTGCCAAAGATCCATTTGGTAAACTTTTAGCAGGAGGAATTACATCAATTATTGCTATGCAGACGATTGTTAATCTCGGTGCACAGACAGCACTTTTGCCATTGACAGGAGTGCCCTTGCCATTTATTTCTTATGGAGGCTCAGCTTTAGTTGTTACACTTTTATCTGTAGGAATCCTCCTAAATATTTCCCGCCAAAGCAAAGAAAAATAGCATTTTTTATTCCAAAGAAGTAAAATTAACGTATGCGGATTGTAATTATTGGCGGTCATTTAACTCCAGCGCTCTCTGTAATCGAAGAACTTCCCAAAGACGCAGAAGTTCTCTTTATTGGAAGACGCCATGCATTAGAAGGAGATAAAGCAGTTTCTTTGGAGTATGAGACAATAAATAAACTGGGCATAGCTTTTGTGGATCTTAAAACGGGTAGATTTCAGCGAAGTTTAAGCCGCCATACTCTTCCTTCTTTTGCGAAGATTCCCGTGGGATTTACTCAAGCTGTAAAGACGCTCAGAAAGTTTAAGCCCGACGTGGTGGTAGGTTTTGGGGGATATGTGAGCGTACCGGTGGTAATGGCAGCAAGTTTTTTAAGAATTCCATCAGTGATTCATGAGCAAACTTTGGAAGTCGGCGCTGCGAATAAATTTCTGGCTAAATTTGCGACTAAAATTTGTATCTCATTTGAAACATCAGTTAAATATTTTCCTAAAGAAAAAATTGAATTTACAGGAAACCCGATACGAAAAAGTATCATGAGTCCTAAGAAAAAATATCCTCTTCCAGAGGGACGTCCAATTATTTATATAACTGGAGGAAGTTTAGGCTCTCATTTTATTAACCAAATTCTATTTCTTTGTATTCCTAAATTAATTTCTAAATATACTATTGTTCACCAGACTGGAGCAGCTGAAGAGTTTAATGATTTTGATAAGCTTTTGGATCTTCGAAAAGACATCGCTGATGAAGATAGAAAACACTATGTTTTATCAAAGCATTTTTCTCCTAGTGAAGTGGGGTCTATTATGAGGCAAGCTGCCATGGTGGTTTCACGAGCAGGAATTAACACAGTGTCTGAATTAATTTACCTTAAAAAACCATCTCTTCTTATTCCATTGCCAAAATCTCAGAGAAATGAACAAATAAAGAATGCAACATTCCTTAAGGAACTTGGATTGGGAGATTTAGCAGATCAAGACAAATTAACTGCTGAAGACTTTTTATATAGAGTAAATCATATAATGCTTAATCTCGAGGAATATACGATAAATTCTGATAAAGATCATTTTCCCAGAAATGCCGCACTAAAAATTATTGATGTGATCTATGCTGCCTCGAAGAACCGTAACTAAAAAACAGAAAAAGGAAGCTTCCAAAAAGAAACTGGGTCTTGTCCTGGTCTTTTTGGGATTAATAGCAATTGTTATTTGTCTATTCTTTACAGCATTTATTGAAAAACCTGGACCAATTCTTAATCCACTTTCCAAGAATCAGATTACTAGCACCAAACAGGTAGAAAGTGTTTTACAAAAAGAGAATATAAAATATAAATCGTTGACCACGGAAAAGGACCTTAACTATAAGGTGATACTGGAAAATAATGGTGAAGTCATAATTGACCCAAATAAGGATATTTTAAAGCAAGTCTCCTCTTTACAACTTATCCTCTCTCAGCTTAAAATAGATAATAAAGCGTTTAAACGTTTAGATTTTAGGTATGAAAAGCCTGTAATCGCTTTTTAGTTATGACAGAAGGAAAAGTAGTAGTCGGAGTAGATATCGGAACCTCAAAAATAGTCTCAATAATCGCTAAAGTAGACGATGCTGTCAACGTATTTGGTGTGTCTGAAGTTCCTTCCATGGGTATTAAAAAAGGTCAGATTGTAAATATCGAAGAAGCAGTGGTAGCAATCAATACTTCTATCGAAGCTGCAGAGAGAATGGCTGGAGCAAGTGTCTCTAAAGTAATTGCAACTATCGGCGGAAGTAATATCGAATCCCAGAACTCTCGTGGAGTCGTAGCTGTGGCTAATCCAGAAGGAGAAATTACTCAGAGTGATGTGGCTCGTGTTATTGACGCAGCCAAAGCTATCTCTCTTCCTTCGACCCGCGAAATAATTCATGTTTTACCACGCAGTTACACAGTGGATGGGCAAGAGGGAATAAAAGATCCAGTCGGAATGACGGGAACTAGACTTGAGGTAGAAACTCATATCGTAACAGCAGGTAGTCCGGCGGTGAGAAACTTAGAAAAAGCCTTTTCACAAGTAGGCGTAGATGTGGAAGGTTTGGTTTTTTCTGGTTATTCAAGCAGTCTTTCGACTCTATCAGAAACAGAAAAAGAGTTGGGAGTCGTACTCGTTGATATAGGAGCTGGAACAACTGATATTTCCATCTACATTGATGGATCTGTGGCTTATTCTTCAGTACTGCCAATTGGAGCAAGACATATCACCAATGATTTGGCAATTGGACTGCGCATTTCCCTCGAATCTGCAGAAAAAGTTAAATTATTTCTTTCCAAGCCTCCTAAGAAAATTCTAACTCCAGGTGAAGAGCCAGGAGAAGCAAAAGACCGCAAAGCAGCAGATGAAGTAGACCTTGCGAGTCTGGGTCTTCCAGAGCAACTTAGTAAAGTTTCGCAAAAGACTTTGGTAGATGGAATAATTCGCCCTCGTCTAAATGAAATCTTTACTATGGTAGGACTCGAGATCAAAAAGTCAGGTTTTGGCGGTCAAACTCCTTCAGGCTTAGTCATTACTGGCGGAGGAGCTAGAACAGTCGGTGCAGTAGATGCTGCGAAGAGAATGCTAGCTATGCCAGTGAGGGTTGGTGAACCACAAATGATGAAAGGAATTATTGATGAAATTCAGGATACGCCTTTCGCATCAGTCGTAGGTTTGGCTGTATATGGAGCAATGATGGGAGTAGAATCAACTTCAGGATTTAAAATGAATATTCCAGGCGTTCCATCCATAAGAATGCCTTCGAAATTTGGAAAAAAGCTTTCAGATCTAATTAAATCCTTCATACCATAATTTCTTCTGTTCTTTTCTGCCGAGAAAAGAACCAAAAGCTCTCATCAGTTCTTGTTTTGTGCTTTCAAACTTTTATTCATTTATCGTGGGATTTCACCCCCTCCTCGACAAGTTTGCGAGGAATCCCCCTGATGCATTCATAAAAATTCTCATGCACAAAACGGCGAAAATGATGAAATCATTTTGCTGTCTGTATAACGCTAGTTCCTCTTGCAAATCGAGTATCAGTTTGGTACGATTTGACGACTATGCTCATCAAGCCTCAAACAACTAACTTTGCAAAAATTAGAGTGATGGGTATTGGCGGAGGAGGAGGAAACGCTCTTAACTCCATGATCTCCCAATCCTCCATTCAGGGCGTAGATTTCATCGCTGTTAATACAGATGCTCAGGCTCTACTTCTTAACCAGGCTGCTACCAAGGTTCAGATCGGTGAGGAATACACTAAAGGACTTGGTTCAGGAGGAAATCCAGAAGTTGGTGGTACTGCAGCAGAAGAGTCTTACGAAAAACTAAAAGATATTCTTATGGGTACTGACATGGTTTTCCTTACTGCTGGAATGGGTGGAGGAACAGGAACTGGAGCCACTCCAGTGATTGCACGCGCTGCGAAAGAAGTGGGAGCATTGACGGTAGCAGTCGTAACCAAACCATTCACATTTGAGGGAACACGCAGGCAGGTTTCTGCAGAAGAAGGCATTGAGCTTCTTAAAGATAAAGTAGATACTCTTATCGTTATCCCAAATCAGAGAATTTTAGACGTAGTAGATAAAAAACTTTCACTTCTCGAAGCATTTAAAGTAGCTGATTCAGTGCTTACTCAGGGCGTACAAGGAATTTCCGATCTCATTACTATGCCAGGTCTTATCAACGTAGACTTTGCTGACGTCAGAACTATCATGCAAAACGCTGGATCATCTCTCATGGGTATTGGAACAGGAGTGGGAGAGAATCGCGCACAGGCAGCTGCGCGCTCTGCTATAGCTTCACCACTTCTCGAAATAACTATGGAAGGCGCCCGAGGAGTGCTCTTTAATGTCATCGGCGGACCAGATCTAACTATGAACGAGGTAGATGAGGCTGCGAAGATTATCTCCTCAGCAGCTGATTCTGACGCAAATATTATTTTCGGAGCTACGATTGATGAGACTATGAGGGATCAGATGAAGATTACAGTTATCGCGACAGGTTTTGATTCTGCTCGCCAGACTCTCAGAGAATTCGTAGCACCACCTCAGTTTAATAATTATACTCAGCAGCCACAGCAGCAGGAAGAGCAACCACAGCAAAATCCAGTTAATAACCCTACGCCAGGATTAAACTATGGCCAGCAGCCACAGCAGCAACAAGCTCCTCAGCAAAACCAAGAACCAGACGAAGAAGTTTGGGACATTCCCGCATTTCTAAGACAGAAGAATTAAATCCTCTTGTATCGACTCTATAAACTATATAATCTTAATGTATGGAGAGATGGTATTTTTTAATTGCTAGCATTATATTCTTCACATTACTCTGGCTTTATCAATATAAAATCTATAAAGATAATCGAGATAAGAAAAAAATTAAGCTTTCTTTCAAAGGGGGATTTTTCTGGCGAACACACGAATTTAATCAAAAAGATGGTCGAATGTTTTTGGAATTAAACCTCGTAATCGTCACAATTGCTTTCGTAGGTTTTAATTTTCTAGTTTTCTTGCTCTGCATAGGAGTTTTAAAACCAGCATATGAAACATCTGGAGGAGTAGTATTAGAGTTAACTGAAAAGAATGGTCAAGAATATCTTAATTACGAGGATCATAAAAATGTAAAAGTAATTAGAGTTACAAAAGGAGATTCTTGTGAAGGAGCTGTAAGTGATTCAAATACGATTAATTTTTGCACAGGAGATTTAACCTGTGTAAAAAAACCAGGTAGCTATCTCGAAACACCGGGCACATGTCAGTGTGAAAAAGGAACTTCCAAAGGATGTAAATATGACGTATTTTTTGATCAGGTAAAACAAACCTTAAGGCAATAGAGTTAAATTTCCTCACATTTCTGAGACAGAAGACTGAAATAGTTCTTGACATTAATATTGACTTAAGCAATTACTAATGTAATTATTTTATTGATGTCAAAAAAACAATATAAAGTTGAGGTTGTTAAAGAAGGTGCGATAGGCACATTTCTTCTCGCAAGTAGTAAAATCCCCGTTAATAAAATGGAAGAGATTATGAATAGATATGGAGAAGAAGGGTGGAGTATGGATTTTATGGTACTAGAGAAGCATAGATTGCTACTTTTTTGGACTAGAGAAGCCGCAGTTATTACTTTCTCAAAAGAAATTTGAGATATTTCCCCTATTCTAAGGCAAAAGAATGAATTGACTTAATTTTTTTTTAAGCATAAGCTAAATTAATGAGACCTCCAATTTCATGGATATTCCCGGGAGCAAGTCTAATAGCAGACTTATTATGGCTTACTGCCTTTTTTGCATTATTAATTTTACCTCTCTTGATGGGTCCTGTTACAGCTGTGAATATTTTTCTTCCGTTTATGGAAATTGGAATTTACTGTTTATTGGCTGCTTATTATATAAATAAATATAAAGAGTTTAATGGAATAGTGCATAAATCAATTGATAGAAGCAGGGCAGAATATTTTATCAAAGGACTTTCTACTAAATACCCACTCAAGCCAAATCTGAAAAATTACAAAAACCATGTTCAAAGCTATATATTTGCAGGAATTATTTTTATAGTTTTTGCTTTTATTTTATTATTCTTCCCTTTTGCTTCATAAGTTAGGAATGCCTCCTCACTGCAAAGAAGAGAAAATCCTCATTATTCAGAGAATATTTGCTGGGCGGATGTATAATATTATTATGAATAAAAAGTTAATAGTAGTCTCTGGAATAATTTTGCTTACTGTTTTGATATTGGGAATTTTTCTAATTGAATCTAGAATTATTAATATTTCTGGATTAGATTCTGATAATGATAAACCTCTCGCACCTGGTAGTGCTGTAACTCCTCCACAGAGCTCAGGTCCCATTTCTATGGAAGAAGTCACGAAGCACGGGTCAGAGACAGATTGCTGGAGCGCTGTAAATGGTAAAGTTTATAATTTGACAAGCTGGATAAATCAGCATCCTGGTGGATCTGAAAGAATTTTAGGAATTTGCGGAATAGATGGATCTAGTGCGTTTAATACTCAACATTCTGGTCAGCGTGAGCCAGAAGGGTATTTATCCTCTTTTTACATCGGAGACTTGGAAAAGTAATTCATAGAATCTCTTTAAAGAGAAAAACAATATTTATTTTATTAGATAATGTTGTGTTCCTTGACTACTTCGTAAATCTTTGTTAAAAGTCTTATATGTCTTTATTAAATCTTATTAAGAATAAGTATGTTTATTCTTTAATATTTATCATAATTACTCTCGTAGGGGTACTCTTCAGTTATCAGTATCTTTTCCAGACATTTTTCGCGATGGATGAATGGTCATTCTGGATGCAGTATTTAAAATATGGGCCATTTTATACGATCACCTCAGCTGGGCCTACTACTGCTTTTACTGGAGGAATAAGATTTGGTTTAGCACTTACTAATGATATATATTTCTCACTTTTCGGATTAAGTATTACTCCTTGGCACTTTTCTTTTCTAGCACTTCATTTATTAAATATCTTCTTAGTTTATAAAGTTTTGAGGAAGTTTAAGCTTATGCCTTTTAGTGCATTTCTCGCATCTTTCTTCTTCGCCATCGCCAGTGCAGGGCAAGAAGCAATTTCATGGCCGGCTGCAGGATTTCAAATACTCGGATCTACTCCATTTATTTTACTAACAATTCTTCTCACGATGAATTTTATCGACTCCAAAAAGAAGAAATATTTAGTCCTCGCAGTAATTACTTCATACCTAAGTTTTTTAATGCGGCCTACAGGCATAGTGACAGCAGGACTGATCGTAATATTAATATTTTTATTTTACAAACGGCCTAACGTGCTTAAGATTCCAAAATTTGTAATGATCTTGGGATCTGGAGTAGTTCTTTTAGGGTTATTCAGATTATTTACAGAGTATGGAGATAAAATTGAAATTCTTTTAAAGGGTGGGTTTAATGTAATCTTTTATCCGCTAGTTTCACTTAGTCATATTTTTATTCCACTAAGACTGATGTTTAGAATAAGTGATTCGTTTATTAATTTTTATTACCCATTAGTCTCTAAAGATCCTAATGTTTCCACGATCTCTCATTTAATAGTAGGAGATTTTATTTCAGTGGTGATTTCAATTTTTATTTTAATATTGATCTTCATTTTGTATAGAAGTGTAGGAAAATTTGAGAAAAAAGTTATCGTTTTTGGTCTGTTGTTTTATTTTTTACAGTTTTTTGTTATAGCTTTATTTTATACAGACAGAGGAGGACTTTCATATCTTGAACCGAGACATATGTACCTACCAGTTATTGGGGTCGCAATAATTTTCGGGGTATTTTTTAATAAATTAATTGAAAAATATAAAACTACTAAATCAATGAGAAAATATATTTATATTTTAGTTTTTGTCTTATTTGGTTTATGGTTATGTAAAGAAATGACCATTACGAGACGAGAAGTATTGTTCCAGGCAATTGATGATATAGCGATTAAGAAAACTTGGGAATCATTGCAAGCTGTGAAGACACCTAATTCTAAAAAAGTAATTGTTTATCAGACAAGTGATAGATCATATTTTTATCCTGATTTTCATCTTCCTTTTAAAATAAGAGCAGCTTATATGCTTCCTCTGGCCTTTAATGGAAAACCATTTGTAGATAAATGTCAGTTAGGGAAATTAAATTTTAATAATACTTATAACGAGTGTAACGGAACACAGTTCGGATACTTCACAGAGATGGAAGAGTTAGTGCCACTTATTAAAAGTAAAAAAATAGACAAGAATAATGTGATCGGATTACATTTCGTCGACGGATCATATGAATTTAAAGATACAACAGGGGAAACCCAGAATATAATTAAAGAAAAGTTGGGAGAAGGTTTATGAAGCAAGAAATAGGGTTCGTCATACCCTCATATAACGAATCATTAAATATCGTGTCACTCATTACGAAAATTAAAGAAACATTTCCCTACTCACTTATCGTAATCGTGGATGATTCAAATGAAAAAGAAAACAAATTACTTAAAAGCAATATTTCTAAAAGTAAATTTAAAAATAATAAAGATATTTTATTAATTTCTAGATTTTCTAAAGAAGGCAGAGGAAGCGCGGTGCATAGAGGATATGAAGAATTATTAAAAAATAAAAATATTAAATATTTTTTCGAACTAGATGCGGATTTATCTCATAACCCGCTTGAAGCCAAAAAATTACTTAAAGAACTAATAAGTAAGAAGGCAGATGTCGTAATAGGCTCAAGATATTTGGATCAAAGTCAAATTACCAAATGGCCAATGAAGAGAAAAGTTCTAAGTAAAATAATCAATAAACTGATTAACTCTTGGCTGGGACTTAAGGTATCAGATTATACGAATGGTTTTCGTTTATATAACAGAAGCGCCGTGGAATATTTACTAAGTATTCAACTTAAGGAAAAAGGTTTCATAGCATTATCAGAAGCAGTTTACAGATTGAGAATGAAGAAATATAAAATTATTGAAGTGCCAATTACCTTTACCGATAGAGAACAGGGAAAATCTAGTGCAGGTCTTCTTGAATATAAAAATTCCATCATCGGAATTTTGAGAATAAAGATTATTCCAGTCAAATATAAATAATCATAAATCGAATTCGCTAAATACCTCTCGTTCACTTATTTATCTTCAGTATTGTTATAATGTTCTCAATGAGTGAAATGAAAGAGAATAATTTGTTAAAAAGATTTTTACCTATACATGTTATTAATCCACGCGCTAATAAAGAAAGATCTATAGAGAATGGTGAAGAGCTGGAGTCTCTAATTCAGACATTGGGTGGAGAGATAGTGGATCGTATCATTCAGAGACTAGATAATCCTGATAGTACAACCTTCGTCGGAAAAGGGAAAGTATTAGAAGTAGCTAAAGTAGTGGAAGAGAAAAAAATAGATGTAGTAGTTCTGAATAATACAGCAAAGCCTAGTCAAGTATTTAATTTGAAGACTGCTTTACAAAAAGCGAATCCAAAAATAGAAGTATTTGATAGGGTGGATTTAATTTTACATATTTTCGAGAAACATGCAGCGACTAAAGAAGCAAAATTACAAATAGAATTAGCTCGCATGCGTTATATGGGACCAAGAATTTATGGAATGGGAATGGTTATGTCACGACAAGGTGGTGGTGTAGGTACTACTGGTGTGGGTGAAACGAATACTGAACTTATGAAGCGTCATTGGAGACATGAGATAAAAAACGTTAATGATGAATTAGAGAAACTAAGTTCAGACCGCATGAAGAGAATTGAGAGAAGAAAAAGAGTGGGAATTAAAACAGTTTCGATAGTGGGTTACACTAATGCTGGAAAAAGTTCATTGTTTAATTTACTTGCTAAGAAAAATGTTTTAGTTGAAGACGCATTGTTCGCAACTTTGGACAGTTCATCTGGAGAAATTTATTTACCGCAAATTTCTAGTGAAATAATGATCACAGATACTATAGGATTTATAAGAAATCTTCCCCCTAAGCTGATTCAAGCATTTAAATCCACTTTAATGGAATCAATTCATGCTGATGTCGTTTTGCATGTGGTAGATGCGTCGGATCCTGAATTATTTGAGAAAATTATCGTGGTTGAAGATATTCTAAATGATTTAAAGATTGATCGAGAGCGTGTAATTTATGTATTTAATAAAGTAGATAAATTATTTCCTGAGGAAAGAGAAGAGGTGGAAGAAAAGTTTGCCGGATATAATCCAGTTTTTATTTCCGTTAAAGATGAGATGGGTAAAGATGAATTATTAGACAGAATCGCCTCAAAGTTTAGATAAGAAGTAATAGTTGATCAATGAGAAGATATTTGTGTAATATAGGTATATGGATACAAAGATAGTAGTTCCTTCGATTTTGTCTGTAATACTATTAATAATAGCTGTAACTTTGACTTTTCTGGGTCTCAATTTCCTTATCACTTTCGGATTCGGTTTTGTTTCTATTTTGATTGCATTTATTCTTAGTTTGTTTGTCTTATCCAAAGGTGATAAGAATGTTTTCTCAAAGATATCTATCGTAACTCTTATAGTCTCCACTATATTTTTAATTTGCGAAGTAGTATTACTCCTCGGGCTTCTTGCCTCACTATTTGTTTAGTAGTTTGAAAAGCAACCTTTGGTTATAAATCCAGCTTATGATTGTAGGTAAGATGTCTAACGAAAACAGATGGCAACTTTTTGCGCCACAATCCATACATAATATATCTATAAATAATTTCTAGAGAAACTTAGTTAATTCAAGGTAAATTTTGTAGAAAGAGTTGCGGGGCGGTGTCAAATGAGACACCAACCCCGCGGTGAAATTCGCGGAACTAGTTCGGCTGAGCCGTTTGAAAATTGACTTGATAGGTATGGTTATCGACTGTGATGACATCATTGATTCCATCGGTATTGACCGACAGAAGAGTGACAGTCACTGAGTCACCTTCATGGAGGAAGGCATACTTGATGTCTGAAGCCGGATAGCGACAGATCACCAGAATTTGCCGACCTTCATAAGTCGTACGAAGAATGAAATTCCCATACCACGTCTGACCGTCAGAAGACATCGTATTCGAACCGAGACGGTCGATTACGCCTTCAAGCTGAACGGTGACAGTAGTATCGGGAATGTTTGTGATTCCATCAGAATTAGAGCCGGTGGCGATCTGAATCCTCAGACGCTGAACTGCAGTTTGCAGATCCGGATCGATGATGTAACCATTGGTATCAGCCGAGACAGCAAAGGATGTCTGCACTAGAGCAACGCCCCAGTACTTTTGATCCTTCTCGAGGACACCGTACCAGACTTGCCGACCGGCAATCCATTCGATTTGCAGAATGGAAACATCCATGTCTACAACATACTGCGACTTGGCCTTTGCCTTGATCGTCTCTGCCACTCGGGACTGAACAACGCCTTGCATATCGTAACGCACGGCTTCCATCGTTCGAGGGTTTACGTAAATCAAGTCAGATGCAACAGTGCTGTTATCGGTGTTAGCGGTCAGCACATATTGAATCAGTAGGCCATCAGGGCTCCAGACTTCTGACTCTTCGTCGATCTTCTTTTTACCCTGATTAGTGTCGACCAGGAAAGAGATCTTATGGTTTGCATACCCTGCCCAGGCGTTGATCAATCTGTCTGCCGTTGAAATTGGCAGCTTGCGGTCAACCCAATCAGGGATCTCATCAAGCGTATAGCGCTTGATCTCTCCCGTATTGGGATTGACGATGATCATGCCTGTGGGGTAGTAGTTGTCATAACCCGCAACTGGCGACATGATGCTGGCGGTATACCAAGGGTTCAGTTCGTCGTCAACTTCCATGCCGTCGAGTTCTTCGACGCGGATTTGATTCGGAAGACTGAAAGCTTGGTAAACATAGCGATCAAGATCCCACTTAGAAAGAAAGCCAGCGCCTTGGACGTAGCGAATACCATGACCCGATTCGAGCGCAATCCATCTTGCCGGAGCGTCCTTATCGGCTGCGTCGACGATAATGAATCCCGGAATTTCTCCACCCGAATTGTTGTAAGCCCAGCCGTCAGTGACGGTCATGGAGAATACGTAATACGGGTGAGGAGTCTGGGATCCATTCAAACGAATTCCCTGAAGATAAGGCTCGCCAACCGTCAAGTAGCTACCAATGCTGCCTTCGCGCGGAAGAGCATTGAGCGCCTTCTGCTTGGCGTGACCTGGCGAGACGCGCTGTGCCATGTTGATGTCGAGATCAGGAGCAGTCTGGCCAGGCTCTGCATCCTTGAGTTGGAGCAGGCTGTAGATCTGTCGCTGTCCTTCATCAGACCACAAACCTGGAGGATTTGTGAGAGGCATGACGATAAAGCGTACGAAAATGAGGCCTGCTGCCAATAGGAATGTGATGCCAACAGGCAAAATCGCAGGCATGGGTTCATCCCATGAATTGCGCTTTTCAAAACCACCGAACATGATTGTGCTCAGGGCGGTGATAAGTAGTACGATCGTAAATCCGATAAACCAACCGCTATTCAGCATGAAGCTGAAATCAGGGTTGAAGAACCAGATGCCGACCAGGGAAATAAAGAAAGTCATGAGCAGTGAGAACAGGAAAGCCCAGATGGGCTTCTTGTTCTTCCTGCCAAACATGGTCAAGACGGCAGACAATACGCCTGCGCAACCGGCGAACAAGATCGCCATAAGAAAAGCTGAATCCATTATCGGACAGCCTCCTTGTAGTTCTGGTTTTGTTTTTAGTTCCGTGAATTTTTAATGTGCTGCTGTAACCTCCTTCAGAAAGCTTTGATTCTGAATTATTTTAAGCTTGCGGATTTTAGCATACCTGAAGGTAAATAACAAATGCTATAGGTTTAAAATTTTATTTTTATTGCTTGAAAGCAGTCTTTAAAAGTGATAAGTTTTATAGACTTATGCTGCCATCTAAGATTTGCTTCGTAGACACAGAAACCACAGGCACCTCAGCCTTGGCAGGGAGAATAATCGAAATTGGAATCATTAGAATGGAGAATGGGAAAAAGGTTCGTGAATTTAAATCCTTAATTAATCCCGGCCGAAATATCGATCCTTTCATTACAGATCTTACAGGAATTACGAATAAGGATTTGGAAAATGCCCCAAGTTTTTATGAAATAAAAGACGAGATTGCTGATATTTTAAATGACTCTGTTTTCGTCGCTCATAATGTTCGATTTGATTATGGGTTTTTAAAAAATGAATTTAAAAGAAATGGAGGTAGTTTTTCTTCGAAATATTTCTGTACTGTAAAACTCGCTAGACTTTTATATCCCAATGAAAAAAGATATAACTTAGATTCGATAATAGAAAAGTTTGGCTTTGAATGTAAAAATAGACATCGTGCTTACGACGACGCGAAAGTTTTATTTGATTTTTTTAAAAAAGCTAAAAAAGAAATAAAAAAAGATTTGTTCGAACAAGCGATTAATATCGCAATGAAGCGTCCAACGACTCCGATTAATATTCCTGTTGAGTCATTAGAAAATCTTCCAGAAAATCCAGGTGTTTATATTTTTTATGGAGAAAATGGTTCGATTCTTTATATCGGGAAAAGTATAAATCTTCGGGATAGGATTCTTTCTCATTTTTCTAATGATCATTTGTCACTGACTGATATGAAAATCTCGCGAGAAATTAGAAGCATCGAAACTATTGAAACTGCTGGAGAGTTGGGCGCTCTACTTCTAGAAAGCACAATGATAAAAAAACATCAACCCATTTTTAATAGAATGCTTAGAGAGTCCAAAAAAATGCCGATACTTCTTAGGAAAATTGATGACAAGGGTTTTAATACCGTGGAGGTTCGCGAGCTTGATAGTATTGAAATTAAGGATCTAGATAAAATTTTGGGAGTATTCAGAACTGAGAAGCAAGCTAAAGATTTTCTTTATACCGTCGCGAAGGAATTTCATCTTTGTCCTCGTTTATTAGGTTTAGAGAAAGGTAAAGGGCTTTGTTTTTATTATCATCTTAAAGAATGTTTTGGCGCCTGCGATGGAAAAGAAATGAATCTCAAATATAATTTACGTTTTGAAGAAGGTTTTTATAGTAAGAAAATCCGTCCTTGGAATTTCGATTCTCCTATTTTAATCCGTGAAGAAGGAGAAAGGTCTGAAGCTCATGTGATTGATAAGTGGTGTTATCTAGGAAGCATTAAAAATGAATTTGATTTGGAAGAAATCGAACGAATCTACAGATTTGATTTCGATACATATAAAATTTTAAATCGTTTTATCATGGATCCGAAGAATCAGAAAAAAATAACCATTCTTAAGAATTAGCCTCTAGTTTGGTATAATTAGCTTCATGAATAACTTTTGGAAAATGCTTCCGAAGCCATTTACTGTTTTAGCGCCCATGGATGGCGTAACTGATGTAGTTTTTCGTAAGCTTATTACTGAAATTGGAAAGCCAGATGTTCTTTTTACGGAGTTTGCCAATGTCGAGGGATTAAATTCAGCCGGCAAGCACAAGGTGGCTGAAAGATTAATGTTTACTAAAAATGAACATCCTGTGATAGCGCAAATTTGGGGAACTGATCTGGAATCGTTTAAATCTGCAGCGAAATATTGTCGTGAAGCAGGATTTGATGGAATTGATATAAACATGGGATGTCCTGATAGAGCTGTTATTAAAAATGGAGCATGTTCTGCTTTGATAAAAAATCGAAAGCTTGCAGTACAAATTATTAATGCTGTAAAAAGTGAAGCAGGTGATTTACCAATATCCGTAAAGACTAGGATCGGATTCTCTGAAATTGATTTAAGTTGGATTGAGTTTTTGCTCTCACAAAATATTGCGGCTATAACGGTTCATCTGCGAACTGTGGCTGAGCAATCTAAAGTTCCTGCGCATTGGGATCTGATGGGTGAAATCACTGCTTTAAAAGAAATAACCGCTCCTGAAACTATAATCATCGGTAATGGAGACATTAGAACTCTTCAAGAAATTGAAGAAAAATTTGAAAAATATAAGTGTGATGGATTTATGATTGGGCGGGGAATTTTTTCTAATCCTTGGTTATTTGATCCATTAATAGAGATTGATAAAGTTGATTTAAAACAAAGAATTGATTTATTTAATAAACATATTGATCTCTATGAAGAGACATTTCCTGAAAAAAATCCTGCATTTTTAAAGAAATTTTGCAAAACTTATATTCAAAACTTTCCAGCGGCTACAACACTTAGAGATGAAATTATGAATTGCAGTACCATAGGTGAAATGAGAAAAGTGCTTTCTCGTTACAATTAGGTTTGACTTATAGGCTGTTTGAAGCTATAATCATAGCCTGCTCAAGAGATTTATCAACTTGCCCCGATAAATCTAAATCCATATGAATTTTATTTCAAATATAAGTAAGCGTTTTGGTAAATCAAAAAACCAAGCTAAGAAAACTCTATCACCTAGAGTTTCTGTTGTTAATAAAAAAAGAAAAGTTTATTCACAGAAATTTATTACTTTCGCAAGAAGAAAGCCTTTAACTACATTTGCTGTAATCTTAGGGATACTACTATTATTAATAGTACTCAGTCACTTTTTAACGACTCCAAAGCCAGCAGCTGAAGAGACTGTGCTTCCCACAAAAAATGTGCAAGTTTACACAATTGGCGATTCACCAAAAATAGTGGTTCAAGCACAAGTGGAAAAATCAGGCGTAGTAAAAGTAGTGGCACTCAGTGGTGGTGTAGTTCAGGCAATTAATGTAGAAGCAGGCCAAGAAGTAGGAAGAGGAACAACTTTAGTGTCCATGTCTTCGAATTATCAAGGTGGAAATCTCTTTTCAGCACAGCGCCAGTTGGCACAAGTTCAATATAAAAATGCATTGGATACATATGGTATTCAAAGAGGATTGATTCAAAAACAAAAAGAACTTGCTGAAAAAAATGATCAAAATGCCGATGAGCTAAGAAAAATAAGTAATGATTCGCTGGGTGCGACAAGGGATCTTATTAATTTAAACAATGAAATGCTTTCTTCAGCACAGGCTGCACAAGAGCAAGCCGAAGCAAATAATGATGCTCAGGGAATTGCCCAAGCAAAAGCATTAAGAGCACAACTTTTATCTGCTAATTTACAACTTCAATCAGGACTTAAGAGTGCAGAATATGCTGGCTCTGATACTAATCCACCTGCGCAAATGTCAGATATTTCTAAAGACATCGCTATCAGACAACTTGCTCTTCAGGTAAAAGCGCTTGATTTAAACAAAGAAGTTAGTAGATTAAGTTTAATCATTGCTCAAATTAGTGAGGCAACTATGTATCCAAGTGCGCCTTTCTCAGGAAAGATTGAAAGAGTTTATGTAAAAGAAGGACAAGTGGTAAGTCCTGGAACACCTTTAGTGCAGCTCTCAGGAGACAAGCAAAGTTTGATCGCCGTAGCTCTTCTTTCACGCGAAATGTCACAAGGTGTTTCAAAAGCGATTCCAAGTATATTAAGGTTTGGCGATCAGGAATTTAGCGCAGTGCCATTCTTCGTCTCAACTGAAGCAACCGACGGAGCGCTTTATTCAGCACAATTTAGTGTTCCAGAAGAACTCAGCAAATCAGTTTCTGATAAAGGATATATCACTATCGAAATACCAATCGACTTCCCAAATACTGGCTCAACTGTGCCTTTCATTCCAGTTGATTCCGTTTTCCAAACCCAAGACCAAGCATATGTTTTTATCGCTGAGAGCGGAAAAGCCAAAAGTATAAAAGTAGATTTAGGTGAAGTAGTGGGAAGATATGTTGAAGTCAAAAAAGGATTGAATAATGAAGACCAGGTAATCCTCAATAGAAATGTAATCAACGGAGATCCAGTTAAGGTAACAAATTAATTTAATGAAACATGCTTCATACTTAAAACACTTAAGATTTGATAAAAAGTTGTCTGAATCAGTCCAGGCCAAATATCTTCGTAATCCAAGACTTCTCGTTTTACTTTTAATAATTATTTTCAGTCTTGGAATTTTTAGTTATCAAAATCTTCCACGAAGACTTAACCCAGAAATAAAAATTCCACTAGTTATTGTCTCTACCGTTCTTCCTGGAGCAAGTCCGACAGATGTAGAGTCCCTTGTTACGGATCCGATTGAGGATTCTTTGGGAAGCGTTCAAAATATAAAAACGTATTCCTCTACCTCCCGGGATTCTGTTTCAGTGATCCAAATTGAATTTAATACTGGAACTGATGCTGATAAAGCGACGAGTGATGTGAAGTCAGCTGTGGATTCAGTGGATTTACCAGAAGAAGCACAAAAAACTAATGTTTCTAAAATAGATTTCGAGAGATTTCCTGTTTGGTCATTTTCACTTGTCAGTAAAAATGATGACACTGCATCTCTTATAACTTTTTCTAAAACATTAGAAGAGAGATTAAAAAATGTAGGACTTGTGGATGAAGTTACAGTCTCTGGACTTGAAGAGCAAGAAATTCAAATTCTTCTAAAACCTGAACAAATTTCTACTTACCAAATTAATCCGCAAGTTATTTTCGCAGCAATTCGGAATGCCACTAAATCTGTACCAGCCGGAACAGTGAGAACTGATGATTCATCCTTTACTCTTTCGATTGATCCGACAATCACAAATATCGATGACATCCGAAATATAAAAATAAATAATCAAGGAACGATTATTAATCTTTCTGATGTCGCATCGGTTTCTATAAAATCCAAACCGTCTCAGCTCCAAAGTTTCGTTGCTGAAGAAAATCTGGGTGCTAGACAAGCAGTCAGTTTTTCAATTTATAAGACAGAAAATGCTGACATAAGTAAAACAGTGGAGGAAACGAATAAAGAATTAGAATCGACTTTAAAACAATATGATAATCAATTCGCAGTTTTTACAACCTCTGATGTTTCGGATGAAATCGATGAGCAGTTCAGTGGACTGATTAGGGATTTTCTGATTACGATCTCAATGGTTTTCTTGGCATTACTTATTTTCCTTGGAATTCGTCAAGCGATTGTGGCATCTCTTTCTATTCCGATTACATTTTTAATTACTTTTTCAGTGATGAATCTATTCGGAGTTTCTCTTTCGTTTATTTCATTTTTCTCACTTCTTCTTGCACTTGGTTTGCTCGTTGATGACACTATCGTAGTAATTTCTGCGATGACTTCTTATTATAGATCGGGAAAATTCACACCATATGAAACAGGGCTCTTAGTTTGGAAAGATTTTATTGTTGCGATTTTTACGACTACTCTCACAACTGTTTGGGCATTTTTACCACTTTTAATGTCTTCTGGCATTATTGGTGAATTTATTAAACCGATTCCGATTGTGGTTTCTACTACGCTTTTAGCATCATTCTTTGTCGCGATGTTTATCACACTTCCAATTATTACTTACTTTTTAAAACCTGCAATGCCAAGAAGAGTTAAAGGTTTATTAATAGCATTAGTAGTTCTAGGAATTATCGGAATACTTTTTGCAGTATCAGGAAAAACACCTTTAGTTATTTTAGAAATAGGAGTCTTGGCTATATTACTTTTTGTCTTATTCAGAACAAGAGATGTTTTAAAAAATAAATTATTAACTCAAAAATATGTAAAACCAAAAACAGTCAGGAAATATTTGGACGAAGGATTTTTAAGTTTTGAGCCGTTATCAATCAGATATCAATTATTTATTAGAAAAATTCTGGCGTCAAAAAGAAATATGCGACTCGTGATCGTTTTTGTAATTATTTTTAGCGTTTTTTCCTACATGCTTGTGCCGTTCGGTTTTGTGAAGAATGAATTTTTTCCTAAGACTGATTCTAAAGAATTAAATATTTCTGTAGAGCTTCCAGTCGGAACAAATATTTCTACCACTAAGATGGAGGGACTTAGAATTCTGGAAAAATTAAAACACACGAAAAACATTGACACAGTGACGTTAAATATGGGGCAGACTACTGGAGATTTCGGAGCAGGGCAGGGGGATGTAAATAATATTCTTTACACTCTAGTTCTTGCTGAAGATAAAGATCAAAGTTCTGATGAAATCGCACAAGGTCTAAGGAGCGAGTTCAAAGATTATAATAAAGGAAATTTTCAAGTATTGGAGCCAAGTAATGGTCCACCAGCAGGAGCAGATATACAGCTTAAATTAATCGGACCAGATTTGGGAGTACTGGATCAATATGCGACTGAAGTAATGAGTTATCTGGAATCCCAGCCAGGAGTGACCAACGTAGATAAATCGATAAAGCCGGGAACTAGTAAGGTAACATTTAAACCTGATCCACAGAAGCTTTCTGAAGCAGGAGTTGCGCTTGATCAAGTAGCGTTGTCACTTAGAACTTTTGCTTCTGGATTTGAGCTTGATTCTGTCAAATTTGATGCCTCTTCTAACGATGAGCAGGATATAACGCTCCGTTTTTCAGATAGTGAACAATTTATTGAATCAATCGATACGCTCCTGATTCCGACCCAAACAGGGGAAAGTGTGCCGCTTCAATCTTTGGGTTCACTGGAATTACAAGCAAGTCCTGCACTTATTACTCGCGAAGATGGAGATAGGACATTGTCTGTTACGGCTTCTGTGACAGCAGGAGGAAATATCCAAACGATAAATAAAGAACTTGAAACCTATGCAGATTCGCTGGATCTTCCGACTGGTTATTCTTGGAAAACAGGTGGAGTGAATGAAGAAAATCAAAATTCAGTCAACACTATTTTAATCGCTATGGTTTTATCGTTTTTGTTAATTTTAGTGACGATGGTTTTACAGTTCTCATCTTTTAGAAAAGCATTTATCGTGCTACTCGTAATTCCACTCTCTATTTCTGGGGTGTTTATCATCTTTGCTCTTACTAATACACCGCTTTCATTCCCAGCGCTGATTGGAGTATTGGCCTTGTTTGGAATTGTGGTAAAAAATGCGATTCTGATCGTGGATAAAATTCAGGCAAATGAAAATCAGCCGCACATGAGTCTGGAAGAAGGAGTAGCTGAAGGTTCAGCCAGTAGGCTGGAAGCAATCGCGTTAACTTCGTTCACTGCAATTCTCGGACTTATTCCTGTGACCATTTCAGATCCCTTATGGAGAGGTTTAGGTGGTGCGATTATTGCCGGACTTACTTTCTCAGGAACTATTATGCTCTTCTTTATTCCAGTGGTTTATTATCTAACATTCAAGCCTAGCGGAAAACGGAAAAAAGCTTCTCGATAGCTGAGTCTATTGTTTCGATAAACTCTTCAATCGCATTTTGTTTCTCTTTATCATTTGACTGATCAGGTTTCGGAGATGGGGATTTGGTGGTAGTCGGAGTTTGATCATCATTGGGTTCTGCGGTAGGATTTCCAGAAACTGTTTCGCCATTTACTTTAATACTCGATTCACCATTTATAGAATTTACTTCTATGTTTCCTGGTTTATCTGAATTATATTCTGTTACTTTTCCATTAGTCTCTACTTTTATGTGAGTTGTTGTTTTGGAATTAAGCGTGGAATTGGTACCAGTCGTATTTACGGAGTTAGTAATATTAACATTTGCAGATTCAGCATATGCTGGTGTGGCTACTAAAAAGAATAAAAATAAAGGAATTATTTTTTTTATCATCATTAAATTATAACATGGGGTGCAAGCAAAATAATTTCTGTTATAATAGGCAGCGTGAATAAATATCTGATCATTTTCATCGTGATAAGTGCACTTGCTGTGGGATGTGTATTAGTGTATGCTAAGAGCGTCTATAAGCCGACACCTGGAGCAAGTGATACTCAGAGTTTATTTAACTTTGACGGACAGAAAATTAACCAGCAAGTTCAGCAGGCGACACCAACTATGTCACAACCGCAAATTACCAAATTAGAAATTACAGATGAAAGAGAAGGAACTGGTTCTGCTGTTAAGGCAGGTGACACTGTCGAAGTTAATTATCTTGGCACACTTCTTAACGGAACTAAATTCGATTCTTCGTATGACAGAAATGAAACATTCGATTTCACTGTCGGCGGAGGACAAGTAATTCAAGGTTGGGATGAAGGTTTGGTCGGTATGAAAGTTGGCGGAAAAAGAATTCTCGTGATCCCTTCAGATATGGCTTATGGTCCGCGTGGCGCGGGTGGAATAATCGGTCCTAATACACCTCTAAAATTTGAGATCGAGCTTGTAAGTATCAAGTAAGTTTGTTACGATAATCTCATGAAACGCTTCCTCATTTTCTTCGTTATTTTATTTGCCGGATTTGTTTTTTTGAATAAACCAGCTCAAGCCCAAATTTATACCAGCGATAAATTGATAACCGTAGATACGGGAGCGCAGAAGCTTTATGCGTGGGAAGGTGGAAAAATAATTAATCAAAGTCCCGCTTCGACTGGCATGTATTATACCCCTACAGTTAAGGGAATATTTAAGATTTATCGCAAATATGATAAGCAGGATATGAAAGGTAGCTATCCTCCTTATGAATCTTATTTTCTCAAAGACGTTCCCAATGTCATGTATTTTTATCAAGCTTATGCAATCCATGGCGCCTATTGGCATAATAAATTCGGCATCAAGGTTTCGCATGGTTGCGTAAATCTGCCAGTGCCTTTCTCCAAATGGTTATATGACTGGGCGCCAATAGGTACTCAGGTATATATCTTCTAATTATGAAGCCTAAAAAAGGTGAGATTTTTTTCATTGTCGCGTTTTCCAAATTCTTTATCTTGTTCTTAGTCTTTGCCATTTTTTTTCTACTCGCTAGAAAAAGTGTGATTCATGAAAAATTCGTCGTTAAAAAAGATAATTATCAAAAAGTAGAGCAAACAAATATTCAAAGTAATATGAAAATTGCACCGACTGCGAGTGCAAAGCCAGTGGATTGGTCAGTTGAGAAAGTGGATGAGCATTTGACTCGGGTAAGTATGCCGGCTGATTCAAGAATGTCGACTCCAGATGAATTGTTCGCTGCGATCAATGATTATAGAAAAGCACATGGTGTACAGCAGGTGCAGAAAAATGATTTGATTTGTGGAATCGCCCAGTCTCGTGCCAATGAACAACAAACCAATGGGGATCTCGACGGACATGCAGGTTTTAATAAATTTTTTCAGAACCAAGAAGAATTTCCGCGAATGGGAGAGGTTTTATTTGGTGGCGGACAGCCGCAGCTGGGAGTACATATCGTCGAATATGGTTGGAATAGATCATTGACGGGGCACAAAGAAGCGATTTCGGATCCTAATTGGAATTATGGATGTGGTGGAATCGCAGGATACTTTGCCACATTTGTCTTCGGTCATAAATAGTCTAATATGTCAACTTTCATTTATGGACAACAATATAGATAAGGAAAAATATATATCTGCTGAATTTTCAGAGCCTGCTGAGGATGAGAGGTTTGAAATATCTCCATTGGCTTGGTCTATTGCGAGAAGAATGGTAGACGTTGAGGGTGAATTTTCTAGTATAAGTAGAAGTTTTTTTGATCCAGGGTCTGAAGGATTGCCTCCCTTTGTAACTGTTCCTGCCGCAGCATCCATAATCCAAATTTCCCTAAATCGAGATGAAGTGACTGATTTAGAGGTGGGAATTATTTTAGCTAATACTTTGGCTCCGTATTTAGCAAAACATCTTAAAGATTATGGTCCAGAAGAAGTTATTGAAAAAGTTTCGCAGGAGACTTTGGACAATCTATTTAAAGGTGAAAAAAATTTATTGACAGTTAATGCTTATAGAAAATTTTATACCCATAATTTAGAAAAACATATTAAAGCCGCTGAAGAGCTTGCAGCAGAAAAAGATCTTCAAATTGAAGGGGTATTTAATTCTGACGAGCATTTTTATGAGCTATTAAGAAGAGTATATACACCGGCCGCAATACATAATTTTATATATTTACAAGGAGCAGAGGATTTCTTTATTCAATTTAGGAATATTGCTAAAGCAACTTTTAAATCAGTTGAAGGGGTAGTTGATGAAGATGAAATTGAAAGGCAAATAAGTGAGCTGTATCCGGATCGAATATTAGAGCAAAGATTTGGTTTTCTGAGAATGGCGCATATGCTTGTAACCTCAGAATATCGAGAACGTTTATGGGGAAATATAAAAGATTCAGACTCTGCTTCCCTTGAATGAGTAGCTAATTTAAGGTAAAATTAGCTTTATGTTTAAACCTGTTTCTCCTCAAGTAGATTTCGTCGAAAATGAAAATATACTCCTTAAAAAGTGGTATGAAAAAGGCATAGTCGAACAATATCTTCATAAAAATGATTCTTCTTCAGAAAAATTCTCATTTTTAGACGGTCCAATTACCGCGAATAATCCTATGGGTGTTCACCATGCTTGGGGTAGAACTTATAAAGATTTCTGGCAAAGATATTGGAATGCTAAAGGTAAGAAACAGAGATTTCAGAATGGTTTCGATGAGCAAGGTCTTTGGGTGGAGGTAGAAGTTGAGAAAGAGCTAGGACTTAAAAATAAAAAAGATATTGAAAATTTGGTGCCCGGTGATAAATTTGCCTCTTTAGAAAAGTTTATTAATCTTTGCAAAGAAAGAGTTGCTAAATTTTCAGCTATACAAACTGAGCAGTCTAAGCGTCTCGGTTATTTCATGAACTGGGAAAATTCATATCATACTTCCAGTGACCGGAATAATTATGAGATTTGGAATTTTCTAAAAGTAGTTAATGAAAAAGGCTGGCTTTATAAAGGGCATGATACTGTGCCTTGGTGTCCTCGTTGCGGAACTGCGATTTCTCAGCACGAAATCTTGACTGAAGAATATAAAGAGCTTACTCATGATTCCATCTTCTTTAAGTTACCGCTTGACGGACGTGACAGTGAATTCTTGCTGGTCTGGACGACTACACCTTGGACTATTCCTTCGAACGTAGCTGTAGCAGTAAACCCGGAAGAGGAATATTCTTCATTTGAAGTGAATGGTGAAAAGCTCTGGTTGATGGATAAAAGAATTAGTGAACTTGAAAAGATTGATATTCTCAAAGACGGAAAAGTTAACGGTGAAAAATTACCTGGTACTAAGCTCGTTGGTTGGACCTATTCCGCGCCTTTTGATGACCTTCCGTTTGTCGCTAAAACTTTGGGCACTTATAAGCATAGAGTTATTGACGGTGGCGAAGTTGTTACGAGTGAAGAAGGAACTGGACTTTTACATGTCGCACCGGGCGCTGGGGAAGAAGACTTTAAATTAGGAAAAGAAAATGAACTTCCGGTCATTTCTGCTATAGAAGAAGACGCTTCATATTATCCAGAAATGGGTATATTTAGTGGACAGAATGCGAAATGGCATCCTGAAATCATCATTGACGAGCTAAATGAGAAAGATGGAGGTAAATTTATATTCACAATTCTTAAGTATAAGCATCGATATCCTACATGTTGGAGATGTAAAACTGAGCTTGTTTGGCGTGTTGTAGATGAATGGTATATCGCTATGGACACTCCTGATCAATCAGGAAAGACTTATCGCGAGCAAATGGTAGAAGTAGCGAAGAAAATTAATTGGTTACCTGAGTGGGGACTGGATCGCGAACTTGATTGGCTCAAAAACATGCATTCTTGGCTAATTTCGAAGAAGAGATATTGGGGACTCGCACTTCCTATTTATGAATGTAGGAAATGTGGTCATTTCGACGTCATAGGTTCTCGTGGAGAGCTTCAGGAAAAAGCAGTGGAAGGTTGGGAGAATTTCGATGGTAATTCGCCACATAGACCCTGGATTGACGAAGTAAAAATCGCTTGTTCTGAGTGCGGTGAAGTAGTTAGTCGTATTCCAGATGTGGGAAATCCATGGCTGGACGCTGGAATTGTGCCTTTCTCGACTATGCCAGAGGAACGGTTTCCTGCAGATTTTATTACTGAAAGTTTCCCCGGTCAGTTTAAGAACTGGTTTTACTCGCTTATCGCTATGGCGACAGCACTTAAAAATGAAAATCCATTTAAAACTGTTCTTGGTTTCGCTTCAGTACGAGACGAGCATGGAGAGGAAATGCATAAGAGTAAGGGGAATTCGATCGAATTTAATGAAGCAGCAGATAAGTTTGGGGTTGACGTGATGCGCTTTATGTATCTTAAGCAAAATCCTGAATATAATCTGAATTTCGGTTCTCATGTGGCAGATGAGGTAAGAAGACTTTTTATGATTCGTCTGTGGAATGTTTATAGCTTCTTTGTGACATATGCGAATCTAGATGATTTTAAGCCCGACAATAGTTTAAATTCCGACAATGTGCTTGATAAATGGATCATTGCGCGCATGAATCAGAGTATAAAAATTGTGTCCGAAAATATCGAATCATACAGCGCTGATAAGGCAGTCGAAGAAATAGAAAAGTTCATAATTGATGATTTATCTAATTGGTATGTCAGAAGTTCCAGAACTCGCGTAAATCCTTCATCGGAAGACGCAGAGGACCGAAAGAATGCCTTAAATACCCTATATTCAGTTTTAGTTAAGTATTCTATTCTACTTGCGCCATTTATTCCTTTCGTTTCTGATGAAATCTATACGAATTTGACTGGAGAAGATTCAGTGCATCTTGCCGATTTTCCAACTGCAGTTGAGTTTGACCAGAAACTAATCGACCAAATGATTTTAGGAAGATATTTTGTAGAACGTGTTCACGCTGTTCGTAAAGAAAAGAATCTAAAAGTTAGACAGCCTTTAAAAAGGATGGGAATTTTCGGTTATACAGATTTAAATGCTGAGTCTTTTGGTCCCATCGAAGAATTATTGAAAAATGAATTAAATATTAAAGCTGTTGAGTATCTGCATTATGAAGACATGCCTAAAGGCGAGTTTATTATTGACGGGACCCAGGAGTCTGACTATAAAAAGAAAATTGGGCTTTTCGTCGACATTGAACTTACCCCAGAGTTATTAGCAGAAGGAGAGGCGAGGGATTTGATCCGCAAGATTCAGCAGGAAAGAAAAGCACTTGGCACAAATTTAGACGATCTTGTGGACGTTGATCTTCCAAGCTGGCCAGAAGCTTTCGAGGCAGAGATTAAAAAGAGAGCATTAGTTCGAAATTTGACCCAAGGGGAATTTAGTGTTAAAAAAGTTTAATGAAATGGTTAAATCTGTCTTCTATTGATTGGTTCCTGCTTCTTCCGATCGCAATTCTTTTGATTTTTAGCTTAACGACCATTTACACGATTGAACCCACGACTTTTAGATCTCAATTTATCTTCACAGGTCTTTCCGTCTTTATGCTTTTCTTCTTCTCTCAAATCAATGCAGCCATTTTTAAAAAATATTACATCATTGTTTACGTAGTCTCACTTCTTCTTTTGACTGCAGTTTTATTTCTTGGTTCCGAGAGTAGGGGAAGTGTGCGCTGGTTTATGATCGCCGGTGTGGGAATTCAGTTTTCAGAGCTTCTCAAGCCCTTTATCGCTATTTCCTTCGCCGCTTATCTCTCGCAGCTAAACTCTTATTCTTTTAAATCTTTTATAGCCTCTCTTGCACTTATGGCGCCCATCTTTTTACTTATCTTCTTTCAGCCAGATTTGGGAAATGCGCTAATTTATGTGATCGTTGGTATGGGTGCTCTGGTGATATACGGTTATCCGCTTAGATGGTTTATCGCGGGCTTTTTAATCTGGCTTACCTCTCTTCCATTTCTGTGGGTACTCCTGCATGATTATCAGCGCCAGCGCGTGCTTACCTTTATTAATCCTAGTCGAGATCCGCTCGGAACTTCCTATAACGCTATTCAGTCTGTCATCGCCGTGGGTTCTGGTATGATTATCGGTCGTGGGCTAGGTCAAGGAACTCAGGCAGAGCTTAGATTTCTTCCAGAACATCATACAGATTTTATTTTCGCGACCATTTCTGAAGAGCTTGGATTTGTAGGTTCAATTATCATTATTTTCTGTTTTGCCTTTATTTTCTATCGACTGTTTTTAATTATTCGCAATTCTGATGACAAGTTTTCCAAGCTTTTTTCCTCTATCGTTTTCCTTTTAATCTTCGTACACTTCTTCGTAAATGTGGGAATGAACATCGGAATCGTGCCTATTGTGGGCGTGACCTTGCCTTTTGTCTCCTACGGAGGAAGTTCGCTTTTATCCAACTTTATTCTCCTTGGACTCCTTTTTGCGGTCCATAAACGAAAACGAGCTGAAGTATTGGAAATTAGGTAGATTTTTGGTATAATTTGAACCTATGCAATACGCAGTGATCAAAGCAGGCGGAAAACAATATAAAGTTTCAACAGGAGACACACTAGAAGTTGATAAATTAGATTTCGCTGGAAAAAAGACCATGACCTTTAATGAGGTACTTTTGTCGGTTAATGAAGACTCTGTAGTAGTGGGAAAACCAACCGTATCAGGAGCTAGTGTAGATGCATCACTCGTAGAAGAGAAAAAGGGAGAAAAGATCAGAGTAATGAAGTTTAAAGCTAAGTCTAGATACAGAAGAACCACAGGGTTCCGTGCTCAGCTTTCAGTAATAAAAATTGATAAAATCGATTTCGGAGGAGCTAAAAAGGCTGATAAACCAACCAAATCTGCTCCCAAAACCGAAAAAGAATAGTTTTGACACAGTTTGTCGTATTGACGACTGTGAAAACTAAGTATAGAATTAAGTAAATTTTCACAAACATATGGCACATACAAAAGCACAAGGCTCAGTTAAAGGAAATAGAGATTCGATAGCGAAACGCTTAGGCGTGAAGTTATATGCTGGAGAAAAAGCTATCTCTGGAAATATTATCGTTCGCCAAAGAGGATCTA
Organism: uncultured Gammaproteobacteria bacterium; assembly: GCA_964525395.1. Classification (GTDB taxonomy): domain Bacteria; phylum Patescibacteriota; class Microgenomatia; order Levybacterales; family UBA12049; genus 2-01-FULL-39-10-A. Next base: position 3,724 of record CAZGGU010000004.1, on the reverse strand, counting down.
AATTCTTCCCTGGTAATGGAGTAGGAATGGGAAAAGATTTCACTCTCTTCGCAGTAACTGACGGTGTAGTTAACTTTAAAGAAAGACAAGGAAAAAAGTACGTAGAAATTATCGCTAAATAATGGATAATCAGCAGTCTGATAAATTAACAGAATTAGAAGTAGGAGTACTACAATCTAATCCTCTCCAACCTAGAGGAATCATTTCCCCCGAATCTCTCGCAGAACTCGCAGATTCTATTCGTGAACAAGGTATTCTAGAACCTATCGTTGTTGCATCTACTCCAGCAGGTTATCAAATCATTGCAGGAGAAAGACGCTGGAGAGCAGCTAAGCTAGCTGGGCTTAAAAATGTTCCAGTAGTTATTAAGCAGACTTCCCCTCAGCAAATGCTTGAAATGGCAATTGTAGAAAACGTTCAGAGAGAAGATCTTAATCCTATCGAGCGCGCACAAGCTTATAAAAGACTTATCGATGAATTCGGATTAGGAACTAACGAAGTAGCACGAAAAGTGGGAAAGAGTGCACCTACAGTTTCGAATACTATCCGCTTACTTTCCCTTCCTGACGCTATAAAAGATGCACTGGTCGCCGGAGTTATTACTGAAGGACATGTCAGGCCTCTTATTTCAGTCGGAGACACTAAGCTCATGCTTGAACTATTCAAGAAAATCCTTAAAGAAAACAGTACAGTTCGAGAGACTGAGGACATGGCTCGAAAAGTAAAAGGTGAAGTAGAAGCGCGTGCGCCTAAGAAAACAGATAAGCTTTGGGTACCAGAGCTTGATGAAATGGCGAAAACTATTAAGGATAAAAGATCAGTGGATAAGGTGGGCATTTTCCAATCCAGATCCAAAGCTCGAATTGTTATCGAATTTTCAGGAGATGTAGATGTGACTGGTCCTAAAGTTCAGGAATTTGTAAACCTCTTAACTGCTTAATTATAAGGATTGCTTATAACCCCAGCTTTGTTCAGCGGAAGATATATCAAAAGCGATTTTCCTAGGATATTTTTCTTAGGTACGAAACCCCATTCGCGTGAGTCAGATGAAAAGCCGCGGTTATCTCCCATGACGAAGAAATTTCCTTCAGGAACTACGACAGTTTGATCATCTCTTAAGAAAGCACTGCCTTTAGTCACCACATCTGGTTTCAGATATGCTGATTCGTCTAAGATTTTGCCATTGAGTAAAACTTTTCCGTCCTGAATTCCCACTGAGTCTCCTGGTACGCCAATCACTCTTTTTATGTAATCTTTTTCTGGATCATTTGGCGCTTTAAAAACTACTACATCTCCAAGTTTAGGATCAGAAAGTCTAAGACCGATGACATTAGCGATGAGATATTCCCTGTCCATGAAATTCGGATACATGGAACTACCGGAAACTTGGAAAGGTTTGAATAAGAAGAAGTAAACGATCACGAAAGCGCCGATCGCGAGGATGATGGTTTGGGCGAAATCCAAGATTATATAGTAGGCTTTTCTTGCGTATTCCATCCATCCATTTTCCCAAAGCAGGGAACCAAAGTCAAATGATTATAGGTGAGTTTGTAGAAAATTGATGTCGTAGATTATCTTTGAATATGCAGGCTCAGTTATTTTATCATTGTTTGTAATTACCAATTCCTCTAATTTGTTGAGTGTTATTAATTCATCTGATTTATTTTTGAGTATTTGCTCAATTCTAGCTTTTGCAATAAGTTTATTAATTTCCAGGCTTAACGCTACAGATTTAATTTGTTTTTTAGCTAATCCTAGTGCTATGTCTTTAGATAATGAGTCAAGCGATTCTTTTTTTGTATAAAAATTGCTATGATTTAAGAAATTTATTGGTAGGATTTTGCTTTCATTCACTGGAATAGCACCTTTATTTGTAGTCTGCAGAACGTTTCCTTGTTTATCGTAAAGAAATATTTTAATTTCATAATTTGAACTGTTGCTAGTTGCAATTTTTAATTTGTAATGATTTTCAGTTGGTTTTGGATAATAAATAATTTTTACGCTTGAATTATTTGTTTGAGAGTTATCTATGTCGTTTTGTAATGAGTTTTCTTCGATTGCATCTGCTAATTTCTCACCATTCTCATTTTGTAGTTCAGCATTTATATTAGAATTTACAACAATCATTATGTAGGATAAATCAGTAAATGAAGGCTTAAAAGTATTGACTGAAATTAACTTGTTATTATGCTCAGAAAATAAACTTTTTGGAAAATAAGGGTCATTTATTACAACGTCATTATCAGAAATTCCTTTAGCAACGAAAAAATGTCCAGGGATTTCTAGGATATCAGGAAGATTATTGGTAATATCTTCTTTGACAATATCTAAATTGCTAGTTTTATTTTTTGAAAATTCTAAAGCATCAAAAGTAGTAATTTTGTTAACTTTATTAGCCTGTTTTGAAAGTCTAGATATAGCTAGCCAATTAATTAGCCCATTTCCTATATATCCATCTTTTTGTGTCCTAAGCCATTCGTTTAGAGTTAGCGGGTTAATCAATGTTCTATCCGGAAGTTTTGTAATTCCATGATAACTTAAGACCATTGCTGCTGAAGTTAAAGCACATCCCCATGCATTTATGGTGGGGTCAGATGGGCTCCAGATATTTGCAGAATCGTAAACTTTGTTATACCAGACTGGACTTGTTTGTCTAAAGAAAGGAACGTCTAGGTTTTTGTCAGGAAAAGGCTCAATAAAGAGATAGGTGTCATTTAGTACTCCATCACTATTCCCACCACCTTCAATAATATGTGTATACTTATTAATTTTGAGTGGAGAAAGACTTTCTAGAGGTTTAGGTAGGCTTGGTCCAGCAATCCACTCATTTTTATTAGGATCATAAATTTCCACTGAAGCTAGTGTGCCGTTCTCATCGGATCCACCATATGCTAAGACTTTTCCATCTGAGAGGAGGAATGATCCAATGCTTCTTCTCGCAGTAGTCATGTTTTTTGCTGGTCCCCAAACTTTTGTTTCTGGGTTGAGAATAGCTGCTCCGTTAATTGACATTGCAAGTACTTTTCCACTATTTAAAGTAATTGTATTGCCGTTATTTATTGAAAAAGGAAGATGCGTTAATTCCCAAGTTTCAGAAAATGGGTCAAATATTTCTGCTGTGCTTTCGTCTGATGATCCGTTGTAGCCCCCTGTTATTAAAACTTTTCCATCATTTAAAATGGATAAGGAGGGTGTTCCTTCTCGACCAATATGCATATTCGAGGTATACGACCATGTGTCAGTTAACACATCATAAATTTCTGCTGATGAAGTTATTCCCGAACCATTATTTCCACTTGCAAGTAGAACTTTATTATTTGGTAGCGGTGCAAATATAGCGCGATATCTTCCAATATTGCTCTCGCTAAGACTAGACCACTTTTCTGTTTTTGGATCAAATACTTCTGTTTTCGATGAACCCTTTACAAAATCTGGTCCTTCTCCATTTGTTGTTAATATTCTGCCATCTTTTAAAGTGATCATATATGAACTTCCAAAAAGCATTCTTGGAAAATTCATATCTTGGGTTGTTTTCCATGAGTCAGAAGAAGGGTTATAGATCTCACTAGATTTTATTATATGTCCATCAAAATAACCACCGGCTACTAAGATATTATTTCCAAATCGCGCTACGCCATGTACCGTTCTCGGGGTGTTCATAGATGCAGCCTTTTTCCAGTATCCAACAGATGAAGCATAGGAGATTTCTCTTGCAAATGAAAAA
>CAZGGU010000003.1:0-69295 GCA_964525395.1 uncultured Gammaproteobacteria bacterium | reverse complement strand
ATTCAATATTATGCTCTACCAAAACAACTGGAATGTTCAACTTTGGAAGATTTTGCATTACATAAAATGTCTCGACATGAACTAAATCATAAGGTTCCTCTAAAAGCTCTTTATTTATCTTGTCCTTAAATTTCTTATTTGTATGTGTGGTCGTAAGCATAGGATTTAGTGATAAAAGTGATTTTGAAATATTTTTAGTTGACCAAGCCTTTGGACGTTCAACAGTTATAACTTTTTTGCAAATTTTTGCGACCTCATCTATATCCGCTTGAGTTTGATGTGGTCTTTTCTCACAAATTAAAGTTATATCATGCTTGTCTTGAAGAAATTTTAAAATGTTATATAAGCGAATTCTTCCTCCGTCAAGAAGTGGGTAAGGCAAATATGAAGAGACCAATAAGATTTTCATGGTTTTTTATGAAGATCAAAGATAACGTATTGAGGCGTTTGATCCACGATTAAATAATTTTCTCCAAATTTTTTATCATTATCATTTGGATTAGCGATAACTAAATAATCCGCACCCATTTTTATCATTTCTGGCATTTCATTCGTATAACTCGCCCAGCCACTTCTTTTCGTTTGATATAAAAATGTCGTATCTCCTTCGTAGTTAGCAATAACTTTTGCATCCTTCGGAGTCAACCTGTCCACTGCTTCTCCGGCCACAATGATTGAAGGATTATTAATATTAAAAAAATCTCTTATCGTATACCATCTGAAAGCCACCATAAAAAGCAAAGAAATTATAAGAAGTGGAATACTGACGTATCTTTTTACAAAATCTTTAGGTGGATCAATAAAAAACTTAATGCCTAGTCCACCAAAAATACAAATGGTCGGAATAATAAGTATCTGATAATAATCATGCTGAACATTGCCACGTGCTACTATAAACAAATAAGCTAAACTTGATGCTAGAAATGCCCAGAAAATAAGCATCTGACCTTTAAAGAATCCATAAGCTTTTTCAGATGCAGAATTTAATAAAATCCCAAGAATCAAAAATGAAGCTCCCCAAAATCCTAGTATTAATCCACCAATTCTATTTGCAAAAATCCAATAAAAGAATGATCCTTTAAATCTAATATTTCCCCCATTCAATAGCCAGCCGCTCTGTGGAATTCCTTCGGGATACTGCATAATCCAAAATCTCCATCCAATCAAAGGAAGTACTGCTAAAATCATGAATACCCAAAATTGCCATTTTTTTATCATTCCGAAATCAAACTTATTAAAGGCAATTGCGATTATAGGGAGCGTATAAAAGAGCGCGAATGGCTTAAGTAAAAATGCAGAGGCAGTAAACACTAACGCTAACACGAAAAATAAAATGGACAATCCTAAATTCTTTTTTTCTTTTTCTTTTAGCTTATCTGTCCATAAATCAAAGAAATAAACTCCACCCATGATAGCGGTTACAGTCATAGGATCTGGAAGCACTGCGCGTCCATAATAAATACTATATGGAAGTACGGCATACAAAAATGACGCTCCGAGCGCTACCTTATCATCTGCATATTTTTTGAGAATTAGATAAATGAAAACTATAGTGAGTAAGCTTGAAAAAATAGTCACAATCCTTCCCCATTCCTCTAACGTAAAAATTCCAACTGTCTTATATAAACCTGCCTGAAAAATATTATAGATTGGAAATTCTACGAATCTATAACCTTTAGGATTTTCCATGGTTGATGGGACATTTGATAAATCATGATATGTGGGATGAAGTAAATCGAAACCCTTTTCAGCGAAATTTCTAGAAACAGATGATGTATCGACCTGTCTCCATGAATGCCAATCAGCTATTGGGTTATTAAATTTATAGAGTCGAAGGGTAGTGGCTAAAACCAATATTACCAGCAAAAAAAGTAAGCTTATTCTTTTATCCATTATGCTAATTCTAGTTCAATTCTAAGGTGTAATCAAATCTGGATCGACGTTTCTGAAGCGGTCAACCTCGACCACAGTGCCACTATCCGTGAATCTTAGTACATGCTTACTCTTCGAATACCCTGCTTGATCAAGCGCTGACTGTAAATCAGGATGAATGAAGATTTTGGCTTTATCATTTTTAAAGGCGAACCAAACAGCATCGTTAAGACCTACCGGGAATACCCATGCATCTCCTACCTTAAGCGGAACATTAACAAAATGAAATTCAGCTGAAGGATCAGACCATCCAGTTTCATATAATGAATCAAATCCTATGAAGAAGTTTTTAGCTTTATTCCCTGCTTCTCTCCATTCAAAATAAGTTTGCTGAACTTGAATAATTTGGAAAAGTGCGAAAACTCCAATCGCTATTGCCAAAATCGCAAGCCCAATCTCTTTTCCACTCTTTGACAAATATTCATATAATCTTTTTACAATGAGCATAAGTATTAAAATTATTCCCATTGCAGCCATATAACTATATCTTGAGGTTATATTTCCCAGAGCAATGAACGGCAAAAGTGCCACGATAAAGAACAAAATTCCAAATACTATCGTCTTCTTTTCTTCATTTGTAATATATTTCTTGCCATATCGAATTGCTAAATAAACTCCAGCAACGAATATTGGAATAATCACTAGCATTGCAAGTATATTTTGTCTTGCAACCATCCTAATGCTTTCATAGATAGACAACGACATTGATCCTACTGTACTAAGCATTAGGTATCCAATTGAATTACCTATAAAGTTAAACGGAAGCATAAGAGGATCATAGCTATAATCTCCGTTAAACCAATGACTTCCAGCGATAAATCTAAGAAGAATATATAAAATCATTGGCACCAAGAGGATTAATACATCCCATCTCTTCACAATATTTTTCAAACCTTTAATAGAAAAATCTTTATACCAAAGGTAAACCGGGACTAGGAACGGTAGAACTACACCTAATTCATGAAAGAGCATCGCAGCAGAAAATGAAACGATCGAAATTATTAACCAATATATTTTCTTTTTCTCGTCCCAATAGATAAATGAAAGTAGACCGATCAAACCGAAAACTGCATTAAATAAATATCCCGTTGAAGAAACCCAAAGTACTGCTTCAGCAGATCCACTCATAATTACGAACAAGAATGCAGCGATTGTTGCAAGCAAATTATTTTTTAGAATTTTTCTAGCAAGTAAATAAAATAGAGCTGCGACCACGAAATGTAAGACTAATGAAACCAAATGATAAACAACTTGATTAAGCCAAAATGAGTTATACATGAAATAGAAATAAGCTTTAGTGCCCGGTCGATAGAAAAATCCATCAGCATTAATCAGATAATTTGAAAGCGAATGAACCGGACCACATGCATTTTTGCAATCAGCTACCCATCTAAGCCATGTGAAATCATCACCCACGAAATTATTTCCTAGGGTTGGTACGAAAATTACAAAAGTAAACAGGAAAAGATAAATTAAAATAGCGTAAGAAGAAGTGGCTACTCTGATAAGTTCATCTTTGAGACTAAAACTTTTCTTCTGATAGAAAACTAATATTCCAAATGTTACACCAGTGAGTGTCCAAAGAAGAAATGCTATCTTAGATGCTTCGAAAACGTCGATCAAAGTAGCATTTAATGCTAAACCAATAAGACCTGCCCCAAATCCAATTATGTAACTTCTAACCAATATAGAATCGATATCAGAGAATACTTTTCTTATATAAATTCCCAGGGAAATAAAGATTAACAAAAATGAAACGAATCCAAGAACTCCAATTTCACCTAAAATTCTTAAATAGTTATTATCTACTGCCAAACTAACTGACCCATATCCACTGCCCACCAAAAGATTTCTCTTAAATGCTTGGATTGCATTTGGCCATTCACCCTGGAAACGAGTGGTAAATGATAAATCATAAGCAGACGCGCGCTTTACAATAAAGTCACCATGTAATACTAGAATCTGCGCTGAAGGAGAGGCTTTAAAATCAGGTGGAAGTTCATAATAAAAATTTCCTAAACGCTTTACCACAGGAGAAAGATACAAATTTGTATAGCCTGTTCCTTGAGAAAGACTTTCGCCGGTTGAAATATTCACTGCTGTTACCAAAGGCACTTCTTCAGGAATATATTTAAACGGTAAAATAGCCGATGTTGTGGAATAAGCATTTGGATCTTCTCCACTAAGTGCTACTTCTAGTTCAGTCTTATCTTTTACTCTTCTTTGCAGAACTACTTTGTCTTTTAGCTCTTCCTTGTTTACAAATCTCACATGGCCGAGAGAATCTCCTGTTTTTGCATCCACTAAAACATCCACTTCTGAAACTGTACTTTTAAATCTGTCAGTAAGAGAAGACTGGAATGTTAATAAGCCTACGATCATTAATATTCCCAAAGGAATGGCCAAAAGTGCCAATTTTCTTTTTTGGAAAAATAAAACTGCAAAAAGCGCGATAAAAAGAACAGCGAATGAAACTCTTGAAACCGTCATAAATAGAAGAATTAATCCCAAAAATGAGATAACTACAAATGAAGCTTTTGCTATATAATTTTTAACTCCAAAGAATAAACTTGCCATAATTGGAATTATTAATACTAGATAAGCTGCTAAATCATAATGTCCTGCGAAAGTAGAAGGAACACGCGAAAGTTCAGATAGTTTAATAGGAATTCCTTTAGCAAATTCCTCATTCATCGTTAAATAAGCTGGAAATCCAAGGAATTTCTGTCCAAATCCATAAAGAATGACTCCAAGAAGAGTTACAAATAAAGCTGCAATAACCCACTTAAGCTGATTTTTGTCTCTAATTCCAGCAAAAGCGATGAAGAAAATGCTCATATATTCGATATGTCGAAGCAGGCTGAGAAATGCCACATTCGGATAGGCATTGGCAATTTCTGGAAAAATAATGAGAACTCCATGAACAGTTGCGATAAGACCAATAATCCAAAAAATGAGTATTGGAAATGTGATTGGGGTTCTGAGGGTAACTTTATTCTTAATTAGCAAGATTAACCATGAGATTAATACAAAGAAAACTATAAAATCTTCAGCACGAATATAAACCCATGTGTTTCTCACATCTAAAATTGGGATTTTGGGAAAAAGGGGAATAAAAACTAAAAGAAAGATTGTTTCGATAAATAAAATATTGTCCCAAAGCCAAGCTAAACCTTTTTTCATATAATCTTTAATGCTTCCCCGTATGTTTTTACGTAATAACTATTATTAGTCAATTTCCCCAATAAGTAAATAAGCATTGCTTTGGTATATAAACATAATTTAACAATCCCGTATTCCCAAGGACTTTTATATTTTTTGTAAAAATATAAAAGTCCTTTATAAATATTTACAATGGCAAATCCACGATTACTGCTTCCATATTCTTTATGAATTACTTTCGCATCTGGGTAAAAGTAGGTTTCAATTCCCTTCTTTTTTGCCTTAAAAGAAATCTCCATATCCTCCATGTACATAAAAATATTCTTATCAAATCCACCAATCAGATTAAACATTTTTTTATTTACCATCATAAATGCGCCACTTACCCAATCAACTTTTTCAATTTTTTCTGGACTTTTTCTAAGCAAACCAAATTTTTCTCCGCCTAAAATCATAATTAAAAAATTTAATAGATTATAAAATTTGCCAGCAGATTTCTGAGGAGATTTATCAGGATTTAAAATTTTCCCACCCAAGATTCCAATATCATGATTCTTATCAAGGAAACCTGACATTTCTAACAGATTAGAGTCAATTACTTCTGCATCGGAATTTAAAAATAAAACATAGTCTGCTTTCGCTTTAGCTACGCCTAAATTACAGCCTTTTCCAAAACCTGCATTTTCACTGTTTTCGATAAAATATGCAAATTTTTTACTTGAAACAAATTTTTTAGTTTTGTCTAAGTTCTCTTTTTCTGATTTATTATCTACCACAATAGCTTCAATATTTTTCCCTAAATCATCTTTGTAGAATTTTTCGAGAGAATCTAAGCAATTTTTTATCAAATCCGGAGTATTGTAGCTAAGAATAACAATTGATAATTTCATTATCTAAACCAAGCAGCTCTTCCCAGTCTGTAATGAGGATCTTTATTCGTTCTCTCACCAATTTCTTTTGCTGGCACACCACCTACTATTTTAAACGGCTCTACATCTTTAGTGACTACTGCCCCAGCGCCTATTACGGCACCTCTTCCAATCTTTACTCCTGGGAGAATTATTGCTCGCGGACCAATGAACACATAATCTTCTACCTCAACAGCTCCAGTAATTGCTGAGAAAGATGCATCGTTTACATCATGCTCAGCATTATAAATCATTACTTCTGAAGCAATATCTACATGGCTTCCAATCACAAGCATATCTCGCCCATCAAGCACTGCATCTTCGCCTATAATAGTGTCAGACCCAATTCTTATTTTATGAGCGTTGTAAAACTTAGCACCGCAGTGAATCGTAGAACCTTTACCAATTCTCATTCCCCCAAGTCTATAAATAAAACGGCGGAAATGGTGCGATGGAACATGGCCACTCCAAGCCATAATCATATTTTCGAATTCACGAATTAATGTCGTTCCTCTTCTCATTACTCTTTTCATAAAGATTCAATAATAGCCAATGTTTCTTTAGCAGATTTTTCCCATGAAAATTTCTTCACCTGATCATGCCCTTTGTCAATCATTTTTTTTCTTAAATCTTTGTCATTCAACACTTTTTGCATTTTCTCTTTTATATCGTCTACGTTTTTTGGATCAAAGTAAAGAGCTGCATTCCCTCCCGCTTCTGGAAGGCTAGAAATGTCACTGGTTATTACTGGGCAACCAAGTTGCATTGCCTCAAGCACAGGTAGACCAAAACCTTCATAAAGACTAGGGAGCACAAAAAACTCGGCATTTTTATAAAAGGATGGAAGATCCTCACTTGTTACGTTATGAAGAAATCTTACTTTAGACTCTACGCCAAACTTAGCTGGAGCAGCCAATATTTCTTCATATTGCCATCCTTTTTTTCCAATCACAACTAAAGAGATATCACTATCAAGTTTTGAAAAGGCTTCAATGAGACGAGCTACATTTTTACGAGGCTGAAGTGTACCAACAAATAAAATATAAGGACTAGTGACGCTATATTTTTTAGATAAATTCTCCATGCTTAATTCATTATTCTTAATTCTAGATTCAATGCCTATTCCAGGATAGATTACTTCTACCTTTCCAGAGTCAATCTTGTACTCTTTAATTATATCATTCTTACTACTAATACTTATCGTAAGAATCTTTTTTGCGTGCTTTGCTGAATATTTACTCCACTTATTTAGCTTCAGAAGGTCAGTTTTAGCAAATAGTTCTGGGAAATATACATAGGACAAATCGAGTATAGAGACGATAGAGTTTTTCGGAGCAAAGGGAGGAAGATAATGTCCAGGATTCCAGAAAGCATCATAGTATGGTTTTTTCAATGCAAATTCTCGAGAAAGAGCAGTAAGGGTCCAAAGTTTTCTCGCAGGAAGAACATTGTATTTCCATTTTTCAGATTCAGCAGGCATATCCTTTGTCGGATTGACCGGCAAATAAATTACGTATTCATTATCATGATCTAGTCTGTTCAGGTTGAGGAGTAATTCAAATACATATGCACTAGAACCAACCCTATTAGGAAGTCCTGTTATCTCATCATAACCAAAACGTGGAACCGCGGCTTCGTAACCATTAATTGCAATCTTCATCGGATAATTAAATAAGTTAACAAGTTAAAAAGTTCTTTCATCGGTTCAAAAATTCTTTATTATTCTTCTTGCTCAAAAGATAACTAATAAATTTTCCGTTCTGTGAGGATAAAGTTATTAATTTATCGGTTAATTCATTATATTCTCTTGAATTAATATAACCAAGCTCATACGAAATATAAAGTTGACTTCTAACTTCTCCAGCCGAACTCTTAGCTATTCTCAAAAATCTAATAAAATCGTTGTTATTATTCATTTCAAAACCTTCTGCAATATTTGAACTGATTGAAACAGATGCACGCCGAATTTGATCTCTTAAGCCATAAACTTTCATGAATTTCCCCTTGCTAGTTAATTCATAAACTTTTAATGCAATCTCGATGCTGAGATTCCAAATTTCCAACTCCTCATATTTGGTAATCTTCATAAAGTTATTAACGCGTTAACAAGTTAATGTGTTAACTAGTTAATTTATTCAGCCCTGGATAAATTACTTTAATTTTTGATGAATCAATTCCTAATATTTCTTCAATATCTTTCTTAGTAGATTTAGAGATGGCAAATATTATGTCTGATTCTTTCTTAACCCATTTTAGTTTTCTCTTTTGAGTCTCTACAATACTTTTGGCTGTTTCTTCAGGATTTTTATAAACAATCATGTCATAAATGATCGTAGCCTTCTTAGCTTTCGCAGGAGGCTCTGTCCAGTCGGAAGTGATAAACAAGTCTACTGGACCAATAATTCTTTCAATTGGCAGAATATGTAATTTATTCCATAACAGGTTTAATAAAGTCGGTGGTAATTTAAATTTTTTAATTGAAACATTTGGATTTGATTGAAAATTGAAAATTGTAAATTGTAAATTTTTTCTCATCGATGAATAGAAAAGAACATATTCATTCTTTGAGTCCACCTTCAACAATGAATCAATAAGATTTTCGAGATAATTAGCTACGCCTGTATTTGGATAAGCAAGCTGGCTAATATCAATTCCGATTTTCATCCCGTTAGATTTTTCCTTTCAATAACAACATAAATAAATAGTCCCATTAAAATCCTAACGGGACTCATTCATTTATTATGCCTAATTTTAGCTAAATTGAAAAGAACCGCGATTAAAAGAAAAACAAATGCATATAGAGTAAATCTCTCAGCAGTAAAGAAAATCCATTTTGCGAATAAAGGGATCGAGATTAAAAGAGAGATGAGTCCTGCCCAGACAAACAACCTAGAATCTCTTTTGTATAAAAGTATACCTAGAATTATTAAGAATAATATATCTTGTGGTTTCATAAATAGTATTTCAAGTTCTCTTTATAAAACACTATAGTCTCTTCAATACCTTTTTCTATATTAATTTTTGGTTTCCAACCAAGTTGTTTTTCTATAAACGATGAGTCGGAATAAAACTCTGGAAAATCTACACTTTTAAGTTCTTTTGGAAAAGGTACCTTTTTAAATTTGGCATCAGGAATCTTTTCTTGAATTATCCCTACTATTTCCAGTAACGAAGTAGGAACTCCAGTTCCCACATAATACATATTATTATTTGCTTTTGGATTCATAGAACTAATAAAAGCATTCACTACGTCTGTTACGTACACATAATCTCTTGTTTGTAAACCATCTCCATAAATTGGCATTACTTTTCCCTGCAATGCGTAAGAAACAAACAAATTAATAGTTCCATAATGGTTACTTTTTATTTGGCATCTTGGTCCGTAAACATTATTAAGTCGCAAGGATACTACTTCAAAATCGTTTTCTTTTCCTAAAAGTAGACACATTTTTTCAGCTGACATTTTATTAATTCCATAGACATCCCTAGGGTTATCTGGATGTTTCTCATTAACTGGTAAATATGTTGGCATTCCACAAGCTCCCCTACTTCCAGCAAAAATAAGTTTAGGTTTTTTCATTTGCCTTCTAATACCATCAATTACATTTAATGTCCCTATTATATTTATTTCGGTATCTAGAATAGGGTTCTCCATAGAAATATTTCTGCCTGTCTGTCCAGCCAGGTGAAAAACAAAATCTTTTCCTTTGACTGCTTTTTCCACAGCTTTGTGATTTCTCACATCTCCTTTAATAAAATTAACTTTATTTTTTATTTGTTTGATATTAAACATATTGCCACCATATGGGGCAATCATTGCATCAAGAATGGTAACCGTTGCTCCTTGCTTTACTAATTCATCAGCAAGACTACTACCAATAAATCCAGCACCCCCTGTAATTAAAATTTCAGAATTATTTATTTTCATTTTTATTTTTTATTACTAAAAATGTTAGGCCGCTAATTGTTAAAAATACTGCGATTAAACTTATTATTAAACTTTTATCTACCAACTTTTGCGCAGAATATTCAATCGTATAATTTCCATCTCCAGGCAATATAAAACTGTTAAGGCTTTTTTCAAATCTTTCTGAATTTTTTATATTTTTACCATCATTAATTGTCCATAAAGAATCATATGCTTCGGAGAAAATTATTTTATCCCCTTTCTTATAATTTTTAACTGAAATTTTATATAAAGTTGGATTTACAAATTGATAATTAATCTTTGCATCACAATCACACCAAATATGATCTTTATAATTTTTATTTTCATAAACAACTATGTCTCCAAATGCTTTCACCTTTTCCAACCATGAAATTTTATCTAAAGATTTAACTGCATTTTTATATTTTTCTTTATCAAATTCTCTGTCAGTTAAAAATATTTCCTTTTCTGTATCTTTCGGAATAATCACATATTTAACAGAAGCATAATCTAAAGAGTTATTTGATTCATTTTTCGCAATAACTTTATACAATTTTTCTTGGGAATATTCTTTGAAATAATCTCTTGCTGAAATCTGAGGATTCATATTTGAATAATAACCTAACAGCATAGTATTAGGAACCCAAAGCGTTCTGTAAAAATTATTTTGAGATGATAAAAAATTATTTAGAGAAATATATTCTTTAGGAATTATTCTTTCCTTAAATGTTCCACTTAATTGATTCATAAAAGCAGGTCTAAGAAAAATGCAAATGTAAATAATAAATAGAATTTCAACTAATAAGTAAAAGTTTTTCTTATTAATTTTTTCTTCAATCAATAAAGAAATCTTGTCTAGGGAATAAGGAATGAGAATTGAAAATGAGATTGCAATTAAAACATACCATTTTATTGAATCCCTGAATAATTGAAACCCTGGGACGTGTTCAAATAAAAATAAATAAACACCACCTAATGGCTCGCTCGCTCCTTTTCCTAAAAATATACCGAAAAGCCCAATCAGTGCAAAAAATAAAATATATTTTCTTTTTTCTTTATCAAGAAATAATAATGAGGAAAATGCCGCAATTGGAAGAAATAGAAATTCTGCTTTCATAAATCCAATTTTTCCAAAAATATTTTCTGGCCAATATGGATGCATAAGTCCTAATGAATTTTCTAATTTTGCAAAACTTAAAAATTTTACAATTGTCGCTGAACTATAATCTACGCCTAACTGTTCGATTGGATTTATTCCATATAAAAGAATTGGAATTAACCAGTAAGAACACATCAATGCAAACAATAAAAATGCACATACGAAGTAAATAGAATTAATTAAATTTAATTTAAATTTATTTTGAATAAAAGAAATTATTAAATAGACAAAAACAGCAATAGTTGTGACAAATGCAATTCTTAAATCTAAAATTGCTTGAAGAAAAAATAATATTGATGTTAAAAAAACAAATTTTAATTTTAGATTTCTCTTCTCTAGATCAATTAGTGAAATTACAGAATAAATAGAAAATGGAACAAGTGAATATGAAAGTGCGGTTATTATTTGTCCCCCGCCCACTGTCATTAGTACATAGGTATTAAAAATAAAAATAAATGGGGCAAGTATCCAAACTCTATTTTCAGGAAAAAGTTTTTTAATTAAAAATATTGATGAAATTGAGGAGATGATTAAAAAGAGAATATATAAGCCTAATTTTGAAGTCAGATCCCAAGAAAGATGAAATAATTTAGCAATTTCTAAAAGGAATCCAACAACAATGTATGTATTTATATAAGCGAATCCCTGACCGCCCAATCCATTTGCCGTTGCTTGAGTATACCAAGAGTAAGGATTTAGAAAATGATTACTGTACATCGAAGGATAGTAATACCAATTATCCCCCGCTGAAATAATACTGCCAAAAATCCATGCTCTAAATACGATTAAAATAAGTACGATGATTATTGAGAGCTGAATCAAGTTAGAAATATTTTTCATTTTTTTTGAGCGACTATAAAGCAGGAGGGACTTACATATCTTATCAAGGGAACCAAATTCAAAATCTTAACTATATATGAATCCATTTTTATAAAACCACTCTCGTATATTATTTCACATTTTTCTTTTTTCAACTGTCTTTTTAAATCGATAAGATTAGTAATGACTATCGCATCGCTATCATATTTAAAGATTTTCATTTTAATCGGTTTTATTTTTTCAAATTCAGAATTTTTATCAAGCACTTTCTTAAGGACACAAACAAAATTTTTTGATTTTTGCCTAAAACCTCTCAATCTTGGATGCCAATTATTGATAAGCATGATCGACAGGAAATTGGGACAGGCTATTATTAATTTACCACCCGGTTTAAGAAGCCTTATCTGTTCGCTTATGAAAAAGTTTGGATTCTGGGTATGCTCTAAGACATTAAATGAGCCTACGACATTAAATGATTCATTTTTATAAGGAAATTTTTTACCTGAAAAAGATTTCAAATTTTTTAGCTTCTTCCTTTGGGCTTCCTTAATAAACATCCGAGAAACATCAATACCATAAAGATTTACAAAACCTTTGTTTTGCAAATTAAAGAGTACTGTCCCAGTTCCACACCCTACGTCCAAAATTTTATCTTTTCTTTTCGAATAGAACTTAATAAACGAGATGTATTTAGAATAATAACTTTCCCCTAAATCATTCAATTTACTAAGATATTGTTTATTTTCGTAATTAAATTTTTGCATTTTTTCTTATTTTTAATTTACTTTCTAATAAAAGCGTTCCTGCGCCAATGGATAAAAATACATATGTCCAAATATTAAGCTTTGATGTATATACGTCTATGTTCAATAGTTTCAAGAAAATCCAGATGAGAAACAAAATGAATGCAAATGTAAAGTTAAAATTACTACTTATTTTATTAACTCTCATATTAATAAGCCAAACTAAAATAGAAATTATCAGAATTCCAAATGTATAAACGGGAACAATAAATATATCAATAAAAATTAAAGATATTGAGACAAACAGCAAATATTTGTTTTTTTTATTTTTTTTCCTAAATAAAGAAATTAAAAAAAGAAAAATGAATAAAGGAATCAAAAAAACACTCGAATAAATTAAGAAATTCAAATCTAAAACAGAATTTATTGATTTTAGAATTAAATATTCAGGAACGTTCTTTTTAATATCTTGATTTGTATTAAAGTAATCCACCTCATAATCTTTATTTCTTAAACTTAAAGCATTAGAGTTATTCCCTTTTAAGGATTCTATTTGAATTTGATAGTCTTTATCGCTTGAGTTAGTAATTATTGGAAATCCAAATGGAAAAATTGGCGAATCTTGGAAAAGCCCTGATTGATACTTCTGTTCATATAACCAGTCTTTCATTCCTTTTTCTTTAATTCTGAAAATAATTTGATCTTCTTTTTCAAAATCAGGTTTAACATACCTGTTGAATTTGATATTTACTATTCCTAAGTTTTGCCTCTTAGAATAAAACTCACTATTAATTTTATCTCCTTTTAATATTTTTGAATTAACATCTCCAGACAATTCATGATGGTATCTTAATACTTTAAAACTTATACTCTCGTTAAAAAGTAGTGATGCGCTCCACCAAAAAATTAATAAACCAAAAATAGTGGCGCAGATTAAATATTTTATTTTTTTATCTTTTTTTGATGACATAAATTGCTCCTAATAAATAGACTACGAATGAGAAAATAAAACCATAATAAAAATAGGTTTGCGGCTTAAAATAAAGAACGAATTCTGCATCAATACTTCCATCTTTATTTTTTACATAAAAATCTTGATTATAGTTAGTAGAAATTTCTTTATTGTTTATACTCCATCTATTGCCGTATCCAAAAACAGTACTATGTTTGTCATCAAAAACTGGTTTCTCAAAGAAATACTTCAAATCATTAATTTCAAATAGTTTTTTTGCTTCTTGGCATTCGACTACATCACTTTTGAGAAACTTTTTATTTTTACACCAATTTAAATTTGGATTTTTTTGGATAAAAATCTTCCAGTCACCATGATATGTATCATGAAAGTCTAAATTTTGTGAATTTATATTTCTAATAAAAAATCTATACTTCACTGGACTTACTTTTTGATATGTAATGTTTTTTGATGAAAGAATCGTATTTTTATTTTTCAGATCATAAATCTCATAATTTTTATTATCGCTTGTGTATATCTTTTTATTTGCAATGCCATTTATAAATTCCTGATTCTGAACAGAAAGCATTTGCTCATCATAAAGCCACTTCGCCCTCTTTACTTCTTCAGGTAAATTCTTGGTGACCAGAATATAATTAATGTTATATTCAAAAAGAATTTTCTTTAGTTTTTCAAATTCTCTATCTACAAATACAGCGTCTATTGTATTTGCCTGATCACTAAAATTAAATGAATAATGACCTGAAATGTCATTTACTCCGCTAAAAATCCTGACAGGAGAAGCACCCACATAAACGTTATTTGATTTATCTTCTTTTATCACAGTGTAGATCGATGCTCCAAAAGGAACACTTAAAATTGTGTTCGTAGAAGGAATTTCCGAATTAACAAATTTCATAGTTTCCAAATATTCATTTGGAATATTTATCACACGATAAATTGACTTAGTTTTCCACAGAGGAGAATTTATAGTTTGCTTAATTGGTAAAAAATTAAAGAATATCGCTAGCGAAAATATTCCAAATACTAGCCAAAATTTTATATTAAATTTCAAATGAACTATTAACAATGAGTAAGTTATTAATAAGGAGTAAATTAGAATGTAGCCAATTGCAAATTTGTCATAGAAATTCCTAAACATAATAAATCCGGGAACATATCTCAAGTATGTAAACAAATCTTTTAAAGGTCCTATGTTAACCGTGAATAAAAACAAAGAGATAAGAAAACTTATGAATAAAAATATAAAGATAATCTGATTCTTTTTATTTGAATATTTTCGAAAGTATAAAAGACCAATAAAAAGAACAAAAATGAAAACGACGTTAAAGATATACGTTTTATCATAATAATTATTAAATATTCCTGATAATGTCCATTCAAAATCAAATGCTATTTGTCGATGAAATAAGTTGAGTATTGGGTAAAATATGCTCCCTGTTGCAGTAGTAAATACAGTCGGAGTAAACGTGTCAAGAAAATCTTGAGAAACAAATTTTTGCGCAAAACTATTTGAACTCTTCGAAAAATAAGATAATGCAAAATTTGCGATCCAAAAAAACTGAGTTAATCCTATAAATCCACAAAAAATAAATAGTTTTTTAATAAAAAATAAAATATCTTTTTTCCTGAAAAATATAGAAACAAAAATCAGTCCAAGAAATAGAGGTAAAAATGTTCCAAAAACCCATGGAAGTGAATATAATATTCCTAAAAAGAATATACAAAATGTGGCGGCAAAAAATACATATTTAAAATCAGAAGTTTTTAAATACCGTATAAATAAATAGATATTAATAGGAATTAACCCTATGAGCCAAATTGCTGTGAGAAAAATAAAATACTGATCTTGAATCAGAATTGGAGAAAATACATAAAATAAGCTACCAAGAAAAATCACGACATTATTATTTTCTAATTCAAAAAGTTCTCTGACTAATTTTTGAAAACCAATCATGCCCACTATCACAGGGAGTGAGAATGCGAGATAAGCCAAAATTAACTTTGAGGGAATGATTGCTGAAAGAAGTACCCAAACTGATAAAAATGGCAGTATATATTGATCTGCTGCACTAATGCCTGTCGTTGAAACATTATGCCATGAGAAAAAAGTTATATTCTTCACAAATTCAACTGGATAAGAATAAAGAAGCCTGGTGTCATCTCCCCCTAAAAATAGCTTTCCATCAAATAAATAGTATGGGAGCGCTAAAATAAAAATTATTGCTAAAAGATTGAAAAACTTTAGAGAAAATAGCTTCTTCATTTCTTTTTCCAAAAACTGTTATAACTAGAAGGTTTTGAGATAAATTCAAAATCTTTCGATAAATACTTAACTATTCTTTGGTCAACAAAATCTTCAATAAGAAGTGTAATCTCCTTGGCATTTTTTATAGAGCTCTTTGCACCCAATAATACATCTTTTTCTGAACCGTCCACATCTATTTTTATATATACTGAATCGTATTTAACTAGTATCTTTTTAGTTAAAACTGTGTCTAATTTTTTGGTAATTATTCCTTTCTTATTTTTTTTGTTTGAATTGATTGATCCCAAACCAAAATGATATAACTTTGAATTTTTTATATTGTTAACCTTTATATTTTTTTTGATTAAATTAAATGTGGCATCTGACAGATAAAATGTGTCTGGCTCAAATGACATGATGTCCAAATTCTTATATTTTTTATATCTATTACCAACCAATACGGTATATAGACCAAAAAATGCCCCAACATCAATAAATAATATTTTCTTATTATTCGAAACGTCAGACTCTATCATTTTTAAAAGAATCTCAATCTCTTTCCTCTCAAAAGAAGGAGAGGCAGCAATTGTACTAATCAAGTCTGGATTTATGTAAAATTTCCCAAATTTTGTTTCATAATAATTAGAGGTAAAATTTTTAAAGAGGAATGGTTTAAATCTAAATAACTTACTACTAACCCATATAAACTCCGCTACAATAATATTTATTTTTCCTTTTTTTACTTCAAATGGGATTAATAGTTTATAAAATAAATAAAAGAAATAAAACTTAAAAATTGACTGCTTAGAATAATTGAATTTCTTCATATTTTAGAGGTTTTCAGAAGTGCAAAACCAAACCCGTTAAAAGTCCCTTTTATATAGCTAATTGCTGCAGATAATTTATTTTTAAACTTAAAATTGCCATATCCATTATAAAATAAAAATTTATAAACGTAATAAGCTGTGAAAAACCAAATCCAAAATAAATAAATTACGAATTTTTGCAAAGGGGTTGAATATAAGGAGTGAAAAATTACTCTGTTTCTTGCAAAAACAAATGGTCTTCTTTTATCTTCCATAAAATGATACAGGTAATCTTTACTATTCTCTTTAGAATTTGAATCCTCAATGTCATGATATATCTTAGCCTCACGTACCATCAAAACTTTAAAGCCAGCCCTTCTGATTCTATATGCATAATCGCTTTCTTCATACATAATTCCATATTTTGGTCTGAATTTAATTTTATTTTTAATTACTACATCTGCTCTGACCATGAAAGCATTTGGTATATCATCTGCTTCCCATTCTTTAAGAGCCCCAAACGGCTTAAAAGTTCTTAAATGGTTAGTTTTGGTCGTCCACATATTTCTAGTAGATCTAGTTAGAAGTACCAATTTTTTTTTATTAAAATTATAGTTAATTGGACCCACCTCGCCCACAACATCATTTTTTAACAAAACATTTACAAGCTTCTCTATCATTTGTTGATCCACAACATTATCATCGTCTATAAATGCAATAAATTTTCCTTGGGCTTTTGATTGACCTATATTTTTACTTCCTGCAGCAAACTGATTAATTTTATTTCTAAAAATTTTTATATTTTTATTTTTTCTAAATTTTGAAGATATATATTCGAGAGTATTATCAGCAGATGCGTCATCTATCACAATTATTTCAAGATTTTTATAGGTACTTTTCAATATGCTCTTAATCAATCTTTCAACAAGTATTTTTCTATTATATGTCGGAATAACAATTGAAACTAAGGGACTATTTTTCATAAAATTCCTTTATTTTTAATATAACAAAATTTTGCTCATTATCGGTTAATTCTGGATAAATCGGTAGGCTTATCGAAGTACTAGCAAGTTCTTCTGCGATGGGGAAATCTCCTTTTTTAAATCCTAATTCGGCATAAGCTTTCTGAAGATGAGGGGGGACTGGATAATGAATCAAATTTCCAATCTTATTTTGATCTAAGTACTTCTTCAATGAATCTCTTTTTTTAGTTCTGATGTTGAATATATGATAAACATGCGTAGAATTTGAATCTGTCATGGGTAAAATAATATCTCCTATATTTTTTAACTCAGAGAGATATTTATCAGCTTTCATTTTTCTTAATTTATTATTCGATTTCAAATAATTAAGTTTTATTTTCAGAAAAGCAGCTTGAAGTTCATCCAGTCGAGAATTATAACCTTTGATCTCATTATAGTATTTTATTTTTGAACCATAATTGCGCATTATCTTCACTTTTTCATATAAAGATTTACTATTAGTTGTGATCATCCCCCCATCCCCTAATGCACCTAAATTTTTTCCAGGATAAAAACTTGTAGCATTAATATGCCCAAAGCTACCTGCCATTTTATTCATATATTTTGCTCCGTGTGACTGAGCATTATCCTCCACGACAAATAACTTATGCTTTATAGCAATCTTCATAATTGCATCCATTTGTGCAACTTGACCAAATAAATGAACTGGAATGATTACCTTTGTTTTCTTAGAAATATTTTTCTCTATCTCCATCGGATCAATATTATACGTTTCTTTGTTTGGTTCAACTAAAATTGGTTTTGCACCAACTCTAGAAATTGCTAAAACTGTAGCAATATATGTATTGGATGGAACAATAACTTCGTCTCCTTCCTTAACATCAAGAGCCATTAACGAAAGTATGAGCGCATCTAAGCCATTAGCAACTCCTAAAGCATACTTAGTCCCTGTAAACTTAGCGTATTTTCTCTCAAACCCCTCTAGCTCTTTACCTAAAATTAACAATCCACTTTTTATTACCTTCTCAAGTGAATTATTTAACTCAGGAAGAATAAAATTATGAGCCCTTTTAATATCAAGATAATTAATTTTCATTTTTTAATAAAGTCCAAGAAATCATTATAATTTCTTAAATAATCCTCCGATTTGTACTTTTCTGAAGCCAAAACAAGCAAAGAAGCGTTATTGCTAAACTTGTACTGCACGCTCCACACTTTTGGTCCTATGTACAGCCCTGTCTGAAGCGGAGAAAGCAATATCTCAGCCGATTTTTTACCATCGTCTACGATTACACTTACAGAGCCACTCAGGCAGATAAGATATTGTTGTAATTTTTTATGAGCGTGCTCTCCTCTTACCTCCTGATTAGGCACATTGTGAACAATAAAGAACCTCTTGATTAAAAAAGGGATCTGATCCAGAAATTCTCCAGCAATTAAATCTCCTCTAATATCACTAAATTCTGGAAGAGAATAGACCTTAACACCTTTAACTCTTATGTGGCTTTTACTTTTCTTGAGACCATTTCCAGCATTGACTTGCTTAAGCTTCTCATTTTTAGCATCAATATATCCAATTATCCTTGCCGGATTTCCCGCAACTATTGCATTCTGAGGAACATCTTTCGTTACAACTGCACCTGCCCCTACCATTGAATTTACACCAATTGTAATCCCTGGGAGAATTGTTGAATTTGCTCCGACAGAAGATCCCTTCTTAAGTACCGTTTGAGGATATTTCTTAAGATATTTCTTACTTCTTGGGAAAATATCGTTAGAAAAAGTAGCATTCGGGCCAATAAAAACATTATCTTCCACTCTTAATCCATCCCACAGAGACACACCGACTTTTATTGTCACGTTGTTTCCTACTACAACATCATTTTCAATGAAAACCCTATCATTAATATTACAATTCTCTCCAATTGAGGCTTTTTCTAAAATATTACAAAATGCCCAAATTGTAGTTTTATCACCTATTTTTTTTGTTTTTACAATCGCTGAAGGGTGAATAAAAGTTTTCATTTTTGTCTCTTAAATGCCATTTTTTTATTAAATAAATATGATAATCCTACTACTAAGCTTGTGTAAGCAGAAATAATACACAAAATAGGATCTAAAAGCCATAATTTATCACGATCTCTAACAAGCTTGTAAGAAGCCCTGATGACTACTGGAAAAATGAGCAGTGAATAAAATGGCCAGAAATTCATCCGAAGCTGCTGTCCTTCAGACAAGTAAACCCTTCGAAAGGATATTCCATATTTTTTTCTTTGAAGAGAATTTAAAGTAGCCCAAGCCTGTTTTCTAATAAAATGACTTAAATTTCGCACTGTGTGATGATGCAGTCGCACAGAATAAACAAATGCTATTTTCTTTCCTTGCACTATCAAATCAATTACCGGCAATACATCATCGTGACTTCTATCTTTATTTCTTGTAAAACCTTTACGGATTGTAAAACCTTGAGCAAAAGCAATTAAAGGCCTTTCACTACTTGAAGAGAAATCATAAATTTCATATAGTTCATTTGACTCAAGTGTTTTAAATACCTTTTTAAATGTTCTTCCGTTTGCTGCGTAACCATAAACAAAATTATTAAATGGATCAGTAAAATTATTTATGTACTTCGTAAATAGCGAATCACTTTTTAAACTTGAATGTATGGGAAATGCTGCCATAATAGTTTTATCTTTGAAAACATTAACCATTTTCTGAAGTGAATCTTTTTCATAAAAAATATTATCCACTGCAAGAATCATCAAGATTTCACCTTTAGCTTTTTTAATTCCTAAATTAACTCCAGAATCAGCTAAAACAAAAGGGTTTTCATATACCTTTGCACCAAGTTTTCTTGCAATCTCTACGGTTCTATCAGATGATCCACCATCAAAAACAATTATTTCAGTATTGAATGTTTCTTTTTTTTGAGAATTAATATAATTCAGAAATCTCTTAATATCTTTCTGGTTGTTTAATGTAGGCGTAATAATAGATAAGAGTAATTTCTTTTTCATATTAATGATTCAATAATGTTTTTAATTTAGATGGCCCAATATACATTTTCTTAATGACCTCTAAGTCCCCCACGATTCGATTATTCTGAATCCATTTTCTCTTTTTTAAAGTTCTCCTTACATTCTTTAAATTAAAAATCCATCCTTCAATATATGAATAAGAAATTTTTGGCTTAAGAATTACTAAAAAAAATATTATTTCAAAAATATTTTGCAGAACAAATAACGGTAGCGTCACTAATAGCATTTTTGATGAATAGTTCTTGATTAAAGATTGTAATGAGTTTTGATTTCTCCAAAGGAAGAAATCATATCTAATTCCAGAGCCGCTACTTCCTGCTCCTGCATGATGAATTTTTATTTTTTCTGCTACTCTAAATTTTTTACCTAATAAAGTTAATCTCCAAAACCAATCAACATCCTCATAGTACATAAAAAAATCCTCGTCAGTTCCTTTCGATTTAATAAAGTCATCTTTTAAGCATAAAAAACATACAGTTAAATAAAATATTTTATGAGGTTTTGAATAAGCAGGCTTAAAATATGCAGGACTACCTGTTAGATCAATAGTTGTATTACAGTTGAATTTTTTATTATCAAAATATCTTTCCTCCCTAGCTGAGACTACCGTATAATTATTATTCTGATAAAACTCAAATAAATCACTTACAAAAGCTTTATTAAACCAAGTATCGTTGTTAATAAATAAAATATACTTCCCTTTTGCATTTTTAACACCAATTTGTGTTGCTTTTGCTAAACCAAAATTTTTTTTATTTTGAATAATTTTTACCTTAGGATAATATTTCTTAATAAATTCTACTGAACCATCATTGGAAGCATTATCAACAACAATATTTTCAATATTTGGATATGTTTGATTCTCGACAGAATCTAAATATTTTTTAAGCCACTTCTTACCATTCCAGTTAACTGTAAAGATAGTAATTTTCTCGTTTTTTTTCATTTTTATTTTTTCTCAAATATGTAATATAGAGATCTTGGAAATTTTTGATTAGCAATAAAGTTAATAACACCTCCAACCGGAAGTGTAATAATCCAAATTGGAAAATATACTAATGGAGTTTTTAATACAGCTGGATTCGTGTAAAGGACTGCTACATGAACAAATTTTGTAAAATATGTGTCTCTCCAACTACCAATACTTAATTGTGTTTTTGATTTTATTTTTCGTCTAAATAAGACATATAGCTCAATGTGCTGAAGAAACTCTTTTCTTTCCTTCTTAAGCAATTTATATTTTTTCTTTTTTAAGATAGATTCAAGCTCTTTCTCTCCAAAAATTCGGACATGGTGAATTTCTTTATGAAATGTAGGGCGAACTTTAAGAAGCCAACGCTCAGATTTATGGTAAGGAATATTAATAATAAATTTTCCTCCAGGTTTTAAAACCCTGGTAATTTCATTAAGGACCTTATTTAAATTATCGACATGCTCTAATACATCGAGCGCATATATTTCATCAAAAGTATTTTTTTTAAATTTAAGCTTTTCGGCGTTCATATATCTAAAATCTAAATTTGGATACCTCTTTCTTGAGATTTTTAAATCGTTTTTGGATAAATCTATGCCAATAACTTCGTTTGAATCATCTCTTGCTAAAACGCTTAAATGGAATCCTTGACCAGATCCTATTTCTAGTATCTTCATATTGCATTAGATAATAATTTAGTAATAATTTTTATTTCTTTTTCTGTTAATTCTGGGTTATTCCCCAAATACAAACCCTGCTCATGAGCTAGCCTGGCATTAGAATTTTTATATCTCTTTTTTACATATTTACTAAAAAATGGTTGAAGCGTTAAATCTCCGCCAACAATCGGCCTAATCTCAATCTTGTTCTCACACTCCTTAACAATTCTGTCCCTAATTTCCCTACTCTTGCAAACAATTGGAATTGCGAAGTTTGAAATTAAATCAATATGATCGTATTTAAGAGGATAAAAATTTTCGTTTTCATAAATTTCCTTTGCAATCTTTAAGAAATTTTTGTTTCTCTGCTTTACAATCTTATTTATATGCCTAAGCTCCTGGTTTCCGATAAATCCATTAATTTCTGTTGGCCTCAAATTATATCCCAGATCATAAAATGTATATCTAGAATAAAAGGTGGAATTAACATTGAACTTTTTTCTAATTTTATCTTGTTTTGAAAAATCTAAGTTTCGATCCCAACCATGTGCCCTTACCAGAGAAAGCATGTCCGCCAGCTCATTATCATCTGTGCATATTGATCCGCCCTCTATCGTAGACATATGATGTCCCACATAAAAAGAAAAAGTAGAAGCGAGGCCGAAATTACCAAGTTTTTTCCCTTTATAGATCGTGCCAAGAGATTCGCAATTGTCTTCAATCAAAATAATATTTTTCTCTCTACATATTTTTTTAATTTTATCTATATCGCCACAAAACCCTAAAATATTCGTTATAAATAATGCTTTTACTTTTTCTTTTTTAATCACTTCTAGAAAATTTTGACTGGAAATATTAAGTGTTTCTACTTCAATATCGACGGGCACCGGATCCAAGCCAAGCTGAATTAGCGGCATAGCATTGGTTGCCCATGTTAATGCTGAAAAAGCCACTTTATCTCCTCTCTTCAATCTTTTGAGATTTAACAAAGCTTGAATGAGCGCTAAATTTGCCGAACTTCCACTATTTACAAAAACGCATCTTTTTCTACCTTGATACTTTGCAAAGTTTTTTTCAAATTTTTCACATTCTCTACCAAAACTTAATTTTTTAGATTTTTTAATAAAACTTATCAAATCTTTTTTTACTTTTGTTTCGTTATAGAATGTTGATTTTATAAGTGGGATCATTTTAATTTTGTTTTTATAAATTTCTCTAGTACAGCATATGTATAAATTGTCATAATGGAAAAACAAAATATTGGATGAGTAAACCAAGCCAAATCTCTAATTTTTAAAAATCCCTTAAGCGCCACATAAGTAGGTTGAACAAAAGTTAATGAAAAGAAAATGAATAGGAATATTCTAAGCAAATCATCATGACTATTTGGATCAAATACCTTATATCTTCTATCTCGAGATCTCTTTTGATAATGAAGTCTCATGTATTTTGCTCTCTTACTTAAAAAGTTTGACAGAGTAGTAGCTGTGTCATGAATAATTACGTCTCTTACTACACCGTATTTTGTAAAACCCATCCTAGCTAAATCTAAAGGCACATCAATATGAAAATAGTGCTTAGGATCTGATTTTCCTTTTAAAAGAAGTTTTCTTCGCGCGCAGAATCCGTTTGAACCTAGAGTTGGAAATTCATTAGGACTAAAATTAACTACGAAGTAATCTTTTTCATCACCAATCACATTTCCATACAACTTCCAATTATCAGTCAAATAAGAGAGCTTATCTGCTTTCCCAAGATATAGGCCCACAGGATCTGCCGAACCAATAAGAGCAAAATACCTATTTAAGTAATTATCTGACTTTCTATATGCAAACCTTAAAGTCTCTGTTCCAACTATGTTTGGCTCTTTATTAAAAGGCTCAATCATCTTACTGAGCCATTTCCTATGAGGTAGATAATTGTCAGAATCTATAAAACAGATAATATCGTTTTTTGCAGCTTTAAGCCCTACGCCCCTACAAGCCTCAGGATCTTTAGGATAAGGACTATTCAGAACTTTTATTTTTAGAGGAGATTTCTTTAATATTTTAACTGTTGAATCATCTGAATCACCATCAACTGCAATAACCTCAATTAATTTTTTTGGATATTCCTGCTCCTCGATTGTTTTAAGAACTTTACTTATTGTTCTCTCTACATTCCATGTGATTAAAATAATTGTTACAGATGGCTTAGATAATTTCATGACTTTAATTTATTTAACATTGATAAACTCTTTTTAACTTGGTCATCCCAATTTAAATCATTAGCCCATTCTAAACAATTTTTTTGATATTTGCGATATGTATTTTTCTGCTGAGTCAATCTAATCACACTATTAGCCATCTCCTCGAATGAATTTTTCGAGAGAACTACTCCAGTCAATTTATTTTTAACCGACTCACTTAAACCTGGAACGTTATATACAACTGCAGGCGTAGACTGACTGGCTGCCTCAATCACAACTATTCCCCAACCTTCTTTCACAGAAGCATGGAGAAGTAGGTAAGATTTTTTTAAAATATTAAGTTTTTTCTTTTCTTCTACATAACCTAAAAATTGTACATTTTTCTCAATTCCATTTGCTCTGACTAATTCCTTTTTTAGGTAATTAATATATCTCTTGTCGCCGTCTCCAATAATAAGTAGTTTTGAGTTTAAAAATTTTTTATTCACTATTGAAAAGGCTTTTATTACATCTTCTATTCCTTTCATCTTTACAATTCTGGAAACCGAAACGAAAATTAATTGCTTATTTATAATTGGCTTACTAATAGGCTTGGCGTTTGAAGGACAAGGAATTGCAATACATCTTTTTCTTTTAATTCCGTTCTTGACTAACTCATCGATCGTTGATTTACAATCGGTCCAAAAATATTGATTTCTATAAATTGTTAGATAAAATCGCTCCAGAACTTTTCCTAAATAATTAAAGGGAAAACTATACATGTAATCCCAAATCTCTCCTGCTATTTCGTGGATAAGAATTAACTTAGGCTTTCTCACATAAAAAGGGGTAAAAAAAGGAATACCATGGACCTCATCAATCACTAAATCAAACTTCTGGCCGCCGAACAAATAAAAGTAGGGGGCAAATAAATATACTTGATATATATTTCCGAACCTTCTAATCTTAATACCCTCTATAGTCTCTTCCTTTAGACTCTTTCTAAATGCTGAAGAAAGCCAGGTAACAGTGTGCCCTGCCTTTATCCATCTTCTTGCATGCTCGTATGTGACAATTTCAGCCCCACCTGCAGTAGGATTCTTAATATCCTTCCAATTGAGAATTAAAATATTCATTAAATTTCTAGATATGTGAGGACAGCGAGGACATTTAAACCAAATACTCCAATCAGCAATATAAAGTTAAGTCCGTGCGAGAATTTTAACAAATTATTACTTCTAAAAAATAGTGGCAAGAGTGATAAAGCGCATACAAACAAAAATCCTCTAAAAACTAAAAATGAAAACCCAAACTTTGTTCCGTAAGAAACTTCAAGCATCGACAATCCAACAAGTAAAATAAATAGAAAGGTTAAAAGAATGTTTTTATTAAAATATTCTTTTATAAATAATGCGACAGAAATCGCAAGAAATGGATAAAACGGATATCTATACCAACCATGACCTGCTTCATTTGGAATTGCAAAAATAAAAATTCCTAAATATGCAAGCAGCCCAAGGATAACTACAATGTTCTTTTTATAATCTTTAATCAATAAGAGAATAAAAGCAAACCACCCAAAAAATATCCACCCATCAATGAAGTACCTATCAGTTAAATACGGCTCTGTAAACAGAGCGTAAACGCTGTTAAATGAAATGTCATATCTTTGCAACTGGAGACCCCAAAGACCCAAAAATAAATCAGAATTAAAAAATAATCCATAAATTAAATATCCAATGAAAAATAGAGCTACAATCAATCCAACTCTTAATCCCAAATTATATTTCTGCTTATAAAACAATATGGAAATAATTCCCACTGAAGCTGCAATCCAAGGAACTTTTGAAATAACCAACAATCCGCACAATACCGCTGACATGTAGATTAATTTCTTATTCTTTGTTCTAAAATATTTCGCAATTAAAAATAAAGCAGATAAATATATCGGGATAAAAAAATTCTCATTCTGGACTAAGCGTGATCCTATAACCACAGTCGGAATAGTGGCATATATAAGCGTTGAGAGCAATGCAATTTTTTCATCATATATTTCTCTGACTAGCAAAAATAACGTGCCAATTGATACTAAACCCAAAATAAGAGCCAGTGGGCGAATTTTATCAAGAGTCACATCAAACATCCCGTCTGCCCCGTTTAAGATCGCAAAAGAACCTGCTACAAGCCCAAAGAAGGGTGGATGCTCAAGATAAGGCTTAACTATCCAAAAATCTGCATTTAGGTATTTCTTATACTCCCTGTGTCCTTCGTATTGAGGGTGCGGAGACCAAGAGCTAGGAACATGCTCTTGTATTAAACTAATTCCTATCCATGTCCAAGCGAATTCGTCAAAAGTTGCACCAAGTCGAGGAGAATTGGTCAGGTTATAAGCTCTTAGAAAAAATGCCAAAAGTAAAATTGACACTAAAATAACTAAAAATTTATTTTTAAGAAGCTTACCCATTCTTTTTATAGTAATTGATGATGTGCATTCTGTAAAATATGGCCATCGTATCAACTAATGTCCAAAAGCCCACTTTCCAAAAATTGGTATTCGTAATACTGCCTTGACGAAATCTTAATCTAATAGGTGCTTCATATATTTTCTTATAACCAAAACTGTGAGCTACTGCTAAAACTTCTATATCAAATGCAAATGCTTTAACTACTATTTTGGGAAAAACTTTCTTAGCAACTTTATACTTAAAAATTTTCAGACCCACCTGTGTATCCTTAATATTTAAATTAAATAAAGAACGCGTTACCAATCTATAACACCATGAAATAACTTTACGGCTAATTGGGTAATTTACAACTGAATCCGGATGAAGTTTACTTCCAACAACTATATCAGCATTTTTCCAGGACATAATATCTAACATATATTTTATCTCTCTGGGATCTAAATCCATTCCTGCATCGATGAAGCCAATAATATCTCCATTTGCTTTTTCAACACCAGTCTTAATCGCAAATCCTTTGCCTAGATTTTTTTCGTAACCTATAACTTTTACTTTTCTTTTTTTAATTCTTTTGGCTTTTTGGAATGTTTTATCGACAAACCCATCAACAACAACGATTATTTCGTATTTCAATTTAAGCGTGGAGAGAACTTTATCAATCTCTTTGATATCCTTAACGATTGTTTTTTCTTGTTTGTAGGCAGGCATGATTAGACTCAAATCAACTGCCATAATAAAGAAGCGAATAAATACTATTTTTTCTTAAGATAAATCCCACCATAAAGCTTAAGATAATATATCACAAGTGAGGCCAGAAGCAAGGCCGAAACGATAATAGAAATATAAATTATTTGATAAAAATTTGAATGATATAAACAAATTAAAACTATCTGCATAACTGCAAAAATTACTACAATCGGAAACACATTCGTTTTTTTAATTGATAAGAAAAAGCTAACGAAAACATTATTTAAACTAAAGATTGTTAGAAAGATAGCGAAAATTCCTAGATATGGCGCCATTGTTAGATACTGCTTCCCTCCCAAGAATATTTGAAGAACAAACTCTGGAAATATTAAATAAAATGCAGTAATCAATAGTGAGCAAAATAAAACAAGCCCAATTGAAAGATAAAAAAGATTATTAAAATTTCCATTATTTGAATGCCTCTTAACTATTAAAGGAAACATTGCCAAAGCAATCGGACCTGTGAAGTAAAAAATTACTTTTCCCACCAAATTTAACCCTCCATAAAGGCCAGCTTGATATGGACTAAAGAAATGCTTAACTAAAAGCACATCGGACGCAATAAACGAGGAAAGCGCAATCACAGCTATAGAAGTAGGAATTGCATAGGATGTAAAGTCTCTAGTTCCGATTTTCACATCTTTTCCTGCATTTTTAATAGTTTCCCTAAGTGGAAATAATCCAAAAACAAAATCAATAAATGAAAAAATAAATGTTGCAAGAATCGCACCATAAATATTAAATCCCATTAAGATAAGAACCACACCACCCACTAATTTGCCGACTCCGGCAATAGAATACAAAACACCAAGCAACCTAAACTTAAGCATACTTTGAATGAATGACATATTAAGAGTGGCGAAATAGAACATGGAAACAGAAATAGCTGTAATCATTACGAGTGGCAAATTATCAATTTTTAGAAAATTAGAAAATATGGGAAACAGAAGAAAAAATAAAACATTTATACCAATTCCGATGACGATTAACCACAAAAATGATTTTTTATAAAGAGCTCCTGCCTGCTTTGTTTTCTTTTCTGCAAAGAAATTTGTGGCATATCGTACTATTACTGCTGAAAGTGAGGATGCTGGAATTGTAAAAAGTGTAACGAGGGACAATAAAGATGCCAAAACACCATACTCAACATAAGTTAATTCTCTTGCAAAAAATATATTTAAAACAAAGGCTAAGAAACTTGAAACCGTAGTTCCAATAAATACATAAAAACTTCCACTGACCAGCTCGTGCTTTCCGAATCCCTTTATTAAATTTAAATATTTATTCATGAAACAAAATACCCTTGAGAGAAAAACGATACAAGAATTACATGCAATACTAAGAATATCAGCAAAACCATAAATTTAACATACCTTTTATTTAAAATGATAGGTAAAACTACAAATATTGACAAAGAATATAAAATATATCTAGGAGTAGAGGTCAACGTACCCGTTAGTGTTGAGATTAATATATTAGCTAAAGAAAAAATTCCAATAAACAACAAGGTATTATAATTTTTACTTTCTCTTTTTTTAAAAACAAGGTAAAGGAAATAAAGAATCAAGAAAAAACCTAAACTAAAAAAAATAAATTCTAATACTGCAATAAATAATTGATAATTAATCTGGGAAGTTAGGAATATTTTTATATATCTATACAAAACCTGTGGTAAAAATACTATAGAAGTACTTCTATTCACTCCAAATGCGGGGAGAGAATGCAAATAATAAATCGCATCTCCTTTAGATTGATATAAATATGCTGAATATATTAAAAGACCGACTATGGGACTGAGAATATAGACTACTAGTGTTCTGTCGATTTTTCTTTCCAGTATTATCTGAGGTATCACAGAAATAGAAACTAGAATACCGTTAATCGTAGAGAGCCCCATTATTATCCCAATAAAAATATTCCCAATAATTCTCTTCTTATGCATTAAGTATATGAAAACTATTAATAGAAAGAAGAAAAAACCAGTCACATATACTGAGCCAAAGTAAAAAGAAGTAGGAAAAAATAAAAGAAATAAAATAGACCATAATATGTTATTTTCTGAAAATTTAAGCACTCTTAATAATTTGGCAAATATAATAAGTCCTAAGAAGAAAAATATATTTGAAATTAATACGCCTGCAAGTATGTAATTGTAGTTCAAGAACAAGGCTACATATTTAATAAAGATAGGATAGAAAGGGAAAAATGCTTGACTGAAATTATAGTACCCCTCTTTTGCTATCGTAATGTACTGAATTCCATCAAAATTAGCAAAAGAGGTAATAGTATGGGGTAAGTAAAATTTCGCAAGTATATCCTTGTACGGGAAATTACTAGGTTTTAAAATTTGTGAAGAAAAATAGATTGAAACCAAATCTAAAATTTTCCATGCAATAAACAAAACTGCAATTATCCTAACATTAACTTCCTGATTCAAGAATAACTTTTTCATAAGCTTTTAGTGTCTCTTCTGCAGTTTTCTTCCAGCTAAATTTCTTAGCTTGAATAATGCCCTTTTTTGACATTGCTTTTCTTAAATTATCATTAGAGAAAACCTCCAGTATCCCCTCTTTTATAGAAAGAGTGCTGTCGGGATCAATAAAATAAGCTGCGCTACCAGCCACTTCTTCAAGTGACCCTCGCTTTGATGTGATAACTGGGCAACCTGACTGCATTGCTTCAAGAACAGGTAAACCAAAGCCTTCATAAAATGAAGGCATAATGGTAGCTAGGGCACAGTTATATAACCCTACTAAATCAACATCTGAAATAAAACCCAATGCTTTAATTTTTTCACTTGAACTTGCGAGCACTTTAGCTTCGTGAAAACTTTTATTCCATGGATTAGCCTTATCATACTCTTCATTTATAAAAGCTTTACCAGCAATAACTAGATTAACATCAGATTCAATAACAGCTCTAATTAGGTTTGGAAGGTTTTTATTCCAGGTAACATCACCCACATAAAGTAAAAATTTATTAGGAAGATTAAACTTCTTATTTATTTTTTCTTTTTCCGATTTAGAAATTGGCTTAAAATGCTCTGCAGCAGCCAAATAGACAACCTCCACACTGTTTTGAGGTAGCCCAACAAACTTAACTATATCTTTTTTAGAAGCATGAGAATCTGTAATTATATTTTTCGTAGACTTAAGCTTTCTTTTTTGCACCTGCCATTTAATATTCCCTTTTATCCCAGCAGGAAACTGATCTTTAAAAACAATGGGCGTTAAATCATGAACTGTAATTACACTAGGTAAATTGGTTTTAGGATAATTTAAGAAAAAGGGATCAAAATAAGGAAAATGAACTAGCTGTGCATCGTGTGGGATTTCATCTTCAGTTTTAAAAAAAACATATTCGTTTTCAGGAAAGTATTTTTCGAGTGCTGACTTGAGATTTAATAAATAGAAACCTGTTCCACGAACACTGTGTCCTGAAGTTAAAGGTGAAATATCAATTGCTATTTTCATCTAGAATTATGCCAATTCCATGCAGATTCAATAATAGTTTTTATGTCTGAATATTTTGGAGAAAATCCTAATGAATTAATTTTCGTTGGATCAGCAATTAATCGATCTGCATCTCCCGCTCTACGCTCAAATTCAACGACCGGAAAGTCTTTCCCACTAATTCTTTTTACTTCTTCAATGATTTCTCGGTTAGATATTCCTTTTCCAGTTCCCACATTGAAAAAATATCCGCCTGGATTTGTTGATATATGCCCAAGAGCTAAGAAATGAGCATCTATTAAATCAAGAACATGGATGTAATCTCTCAAGCACGAACCATCTGGCGTGTCATAGTCTGTGCCAAATATCTTAAATTCTTGACCACTCCTTGCAGCCTTAATGGCAAGAGGAATAATATGTGTTTCTGGCTTATGATCTTCCCCCAGAGAGCCGTCCAAAGCTGCTCCACAAGCATTAAAATACCTAAGGCATACAAAACTAACATCAGGATTGTCCTCTCTTAACCCAGATAGATTCTGCTCAGTCTCAAGCTTAGACTCACCATAAGGACTCGTAGGAGCTTTTGGATGATCTTCGGGAATAGGTATAATCTCTGGATTACCATAAACCGCCGCAGTGGATGAAAAAATGAATTTCTTAATTCCCTTTTCAACAGCTGTTTCAAACAAAATTTTTGAACCTAATACATTATTTTCGAAGTACATATTAGGATTTTTAGTCGACTCTTCAACAGAAATTAATCCAGCAAAATGAAAAATAGCCTCAATCTTATTTTCTTCAAAAATTTTATGAAGAATACTTTTATCCCGAATGTCACCCGTGACTAGTATTGCCCCTTTAGACACAGCCCAGTCATGGCCTCTCTCCAAATTATCTAGGACAACTACCTCTTCTCCTCTCTCAAGAAGAGATTTAACCATAAAACTTCCGATGTATCCGGCTCCGCCCGTGACAAGATATTTCATATTTCTATTCTACAAAATGTTAAGAAGATTAGCTAATGTATTTAATGTAGGATATTGCAAATCTTAATGAAGAAAAAAATGAAAATACAAATCCTTGCCATGAATCAAGAAAACCTTTATGTCTAAAAAATGTTAAGAAAAACCATTTAATCGGCAAAACAAAAACATACTTAATAAAATAGATTGGATTCTTTGGAAGATTTTCATCCTTATACTGCGATGCAATAAAGGTCGTATATCTATTATTTCTTTTAATATACTTTTCGAATGTCGGAGAATCGTAGTGCAGTAAATCATTTTGTAGCCACCCTACACGCCCTGAAACTTCGAACTGTTCATGCACATCTTTACAAGGTAAATAAGCTTTTCCTTTTTTAAATAACCTGATTACACCATCTGGGTAAACTCCCCCATATTTTAAGTATCGACCCAGAAAAAAATTCGCTCTTGGAATGAAAAATGCTGCATACTCTTTTTTATCATCCCCAATTTTTCCATCTCGCTTATCAATTAGAGACTGGTGACGCCTTAGCATTTCAATATTTTTAACACTTTCCTGATATTCTTCAATCTCCTTGTCGCTTAAACTGCTGATTAACTTTATTTCTTCAGCCAACTCGTGACTTACCACTTCGTCCGCATCAAGCTGCAAGATCCACGATCCCAAGCACATATCAATCGCTTTTTGTTTATTGATATGAAACATGGGAGGATTATCCTTTATGAGAATTTTAGCTTTAAATTTCTTAGCAATCTCCACTGTTTTATCATTAGAAGACCCATCTACTATAACTATTTCATCAGCTAACTCTTCGACAGATTTAAGACACCTCTCTAAATTTTTTTCTTCATTAAATACAGCTAGCGCTACGGAGATTTTCATTAGTTATTTATTATTAATCCTTCTGATTTAAGTCGCTTAACTACCTCAGGCGCTTTATCTTTGCTTATATAAAGCTTTTGTTCAAATAAAAATGATCTATCAACGCCATCGGAATACTGATATGCTCCGTTATCGATCTCATCAAGCTTGTAATAATTCTCTCCTAAGAAGTCCATAAAGAATTTTCCGTAAACTGCGGGATTACCCCCTAAAATAAAGAAATCTTTATCAAAATAAATTACGTCAGGTTTATTTTTTTCAAAATCTGAAATTATTTCAGCGGGAATTTTCTCAGATTTACCCATTCCTGGAAGTAAAACCTGATATCTAGAAGGGATTTTGGAATCTAAGTAATACAAATCTTCAAATGCAAAAGGACCAATCCAGGAATAATGATCACTAGGAACAATTCTATTCATCACAGGTGCGATTCTAGGACCGTCATAGATAGAGGAAGCCAATCCCATATATTTATCATAAGCTTTATAAGAAAACTTTCTTAATATAAATGTGAAACAGAAAAAGCTATAAACTAATACCAGTATAAAAAGTACTCCACAAATAATTTTTTTAGCTGAATCTGATGAAATGTTTATTTCTCTATAAAGCGCAGGGATTACGAAACAAAGATTAAAAAGAGAGATCATTATGTAAACTGCTGACTGATAGTCAGTTTCAGCAGAACTAAAAGGATTAGTTCTTGCATTTGCATACACTAAAACACCTACGAGAAGTAAAACTGGTAAATATTTCTTTTTAAGAATTAAATAAATTGCGAGAGCTGTATTGGCGACACCTAGAGAAATGTTAAATGGATAAGTGAAATTGAAATCTCTAACGCCTAGCATCATCGAAGAAAAATTATTATGAAAACCTTGAAGCATGATAATTCCGTATCTAATTGGATTTGAGGGAGGTTTTCCTTCAAATCCTGGATAGTAGATATAAAAATCTCGATTAAATTTCACTGCATCATAAAAATAGCTTCCTAAAGATCCCGTGACAATTAAATAAAGTAGGAATAAAACAAATGGCAATAGAATTACACCAATCATTTTCAATAAATATATTGGGTCAGACTTCCTTCTTTCTTGGTATAAGTAATAAATAAATACAAAACCATAAACACCCGCCACTAAATACGAATATGTTAGTGCGCTCATCAACGCGAGGAATGAAAATACTGAAATAAAAATAAAATCTTTTGTACTAAACTTCAAATTATTGATTGATTTCAAAAAGACCAATGCAAAAACTGGAGTTAGAAGAAAAGCTGCCAGATTATCAGCGAGAAGCATTTGTCCCCAGAAATATGTTGATGCTAATCCCAAAAAGAATATAAAAAATAAATAAAATTTAGTTTCAACTGTTTTAAGGCTAGACTTGATATAAAAATATGAACCAAATGTTAGCAAAAGTAAAAATATTGCATAGAAGAATCTAAAAAGAACAAAGGAATTAAAGCTAAATAAATTTACTACAGCTGCAACCACATATGAAAAAGGTCCATGATGAGTAAACCAATCTTTATAGATTAATTTACCTTGTAATAAGTACTTTCCACCTAAAATATTGTCAAATTCGTCAGGATATCTCTCATGCTTACTATCAATTATAAATATCGCTGCTACGAAGATAAAAAAGGCTAAAAATATCCAAAAATTCTGATTTTTTATTAACTCCTTTACTTTTAATTTAATTCTATTTAGCTTCATAATTTATTTTAGCACGATACAGATAATTTCTGTCAACTTTATTAATTTAATTTTTTACTATTAAAATATCTGATGACCCATCAAGGAATTTAATCCTTTTTATAATATTTGATTCCTCAACTCCAGAAAATTGATTAGCTTTTCCTATATAAAGTTCTCCAGATTTTCTGTCTTTCCAATCAAAATTTGAAAATTCAAACTTATCGAAATTATGATTTGCCTGATACTCACCTGAAGATGATGTTTTTTGATAAGTAGCTGGATCAAATCTCAAACCATATAAAAAGAAAATATATGACTGATCAAGAGGAACCATAGTGCCTACATGAATTTTTTTATAATTCGGATATTCTTTTTCTATTACTGGAATGATCTGATTATAGCCATATTGCCAAGCTTGAGAATTAAAGTATCTATATTGAACAAAGTATTGATTTAGATAGTAAATAAAATTAAAAGTAGCAAGTAAGATTATCACTCCAAAAATTCCATATTTAATATATCTGTGGAATTTAGCATTTTTTATTATGAAATAGAAGCTAACTATCCCTATCGCAATTATCATTTGGAAGGTGGGCAAGAAATTTAATGTCCTCCCTGAATTAGGAACATCCCATGTAATCGACGCAGCAATTGGCACAATGAGTATCCAAAGAATTACAAAAATCTTACTTTTTCGGTCAAATTTACCGAAAACAAAAAAATACAAACCCAACAATAGGAAAGGCAGTTCGATTAGATATAAGTGGCCCATTCCTGATGCTTGATGTCTTGGAATAACATCGCCATTTATAAACAAAAAGTTAGGATCGTAATGAACTAAATAATTCCCTACAATTTCTTTGACATATGAAATCCTCCTGTTATCAATTGCCAATCCTATGACATCACCATTATTCTTATCCTTTAAAATTCTTTCCGGCTGGTCTTGTCTAAGCACTCCAATTGGATTATTTAGAAAACTTGCTCCTTTGGCACGAGTTAAAGATGCAGGATTAGTCAAAGTTATATAAATAATAGGCAAAGCTACGACTAAACCCACCATAAAAGCTGCACTTATATATTTCTTTGGGACTATTATAAAATCTTTAATGTAAGCAACTAAAAGTATTAAGCCAAACAGAGGAACAAAAACTTTTTCATTTTGATAACTATACAGAGACAATCCTGCAAAAAGTGCTGATAAACATAACAATTTAGGATTCTTCATTCCCTTAATAAAGAAAAACGCCATAAGTAAGTTGAACTCAAGTCCCACGATACCTTCATGAGCAAATCTAGAAAACTGAATACTCCACGGAGAAATTGCCATGAGAAACATACTAATAAATGCTATAGCTCTATTTTTAAACAATTCCTTTGCAAGGAAATAAGTAGTAATTACAGTCAAAACCCCAAATAATGCATTTGGAAAACGAACAATAAAATCTGAGAGCCCAAATACAGAGATGAATGGAATTAGTAAATAGGCATAAAGCCCAGGCTTGTAATCATTAAACGATCTAATTATCAATGGGAGCTTTGATCCATACTCGTCTTTTCCTGTCATTAAAATTGAATATGCATTGTAACCCCATGATGTTTCATCCCAATTTAGTGAGGGTGGAGTTTGATCGAGATGCGAAAATCTTAAAAAAATTGCTAGTAAAACAATTCCTAAGAACAATATGATAATTTTAAAATCAATTTTTTTCATATGCCACTAAGCCCTGGTCTCCATTTAACAATCTGAATTCCTTCAAAACTTTCACGTCTTTTGGCAAGTTATTTGGAACATCGATATATAAAACGCCACTTTCTTGCTCCTTCTCTATTTCATTTACGAATTTATATTTATCAAAACTTCTCACATGTACAAATCCCAGCGCCTCCCTGTCAATCTTAGAACTCTGTCTGAATTCTACTGGACTTACTTTTCCATAAAGTAAAAAGTAGATATAAGGTCTGCCAAGTTTTTCTGTGACCAAAACTGATGAATATTTATCTTTATTCTTATTTGCGAATGCAACAGCCTCCTTATACGGATACTGCCATTCAGATGAATACTCTCTTGGATAGTGAAAAATCAAACCATGATAAAAATAGATCAAACTTCCTAACATAAAAAGTATAATCAAACTATATGCTACACCTCTATATTTCTTCATCATGATGATTAGATTTACTGCTCCATAAGCCACCAAGATTTGTAGCATCGGAATTACAGTTTCAATTCTTAAAGCATGAGGCGTCTCTCGTGCTGTAGCAGCTGGAATAATTCCTAAAAGAAACCAGACAGGTATGAGCCAATAATGCCCTTCTCTTTTTCTGAAAAGTAAAAATATTCCCGAAATCAAAAATGGCAGTTCAATTAAATATAACTGACCTACGTCCTGAGTTGAAAATCTCGGATTCCCATCTCCTTTTATAAATAAGAAATCAGGATTTAAATTATCAAAATAATGTTTCGAAAATTCAATTCCATACAAAACTCTCCTGTTGTGAATAATCTTGGACCAAATTGCACCATTGTCATTAACAATGTATTGATTAGAATCTTCAACAATTTTCGGATTACTAAAGATATTTACTTCCTGAAATCTAATTTTAGCCTGAGGAGAAAATAAAAAAGGGAGCGTAGGAAGAAGAATAATTAATCCTACAATTCCTGAGATTAGTACCTGTTTATAATTTTTAATTAGAACTTTTCTAAAAACAATTGCCATAACGACTATGACTAAAGGTATGAATATTCTCGCAGTGTTAAATGTGTAAAAAGTGATCGCCAGAGAAATAGCAGAAGGAACTAAAAACCAAATCTTTTTATTAACTGCATAAAGAAAAAATAAAATTCCAAGAACAATAAAAAAAGTTGAGACATTTGCTTCATAAGCGCCTCGAGAAAGCATTATCGTCCAAGGAGAAATTGCAATTATAAAGGAAGAAAATAAAGCGATCGATTCAATATTTTCATTTTCTTTCTTATAAAAAATTTGCTTAACTAAAAAATATGTTAAAAGAACAGTAAATGTTCCTAAAAATGCACTCAAAAATCTCACACCTAATTCATTCAAACCAAATATTCTTACCGGAACGATCGAGAGGTATGAATAAACAACAGGCTTATAATCTCCGTAAGACTCGATAAAGGCTAGTGGTAAAGTCTTACCGAATTCATCTTTACCATCTATTCCAAGCAAATAAGCATTATATCCAAGCGCTGCTTCATCCCAATTTAATGCTGGAGGATTTATCGACAGATTATAAAATCGCAGAAATGCTGCGAGTAAAACAATGACAAATAGGATATATTTAGGTTTTAAGAATTTTTTCACTTAAGAGTGCCAATAATAAACACTAGTTCATTATTATGGTTTTTTATTTCTTTTACAACTTCTATATTATCTTTTTGAAGCTCATACTCAATAGGAGACAAGGCAACTAAAATCTTTTTTGAACCAGCGAGCTTTTCTAAATTCTGATCCCCTAGCTCTTTTCCATTCATATCCCAGCTTGTTCCGCCAAAAATATACTTTCCAAAACCTGATTTTGAACCGCTCTCCTGAAAAGACTTCGGATCATAATTTTTATAAAAGAGAAAATAGACATAGGGTTGCCAATAGTGTCCTGAAACGACCAGCTTGTCATATTTATTTTCATTTTCCTCCATATATGTCGCTAGCTGCTTATATCCATCTGCCCAGTCTGCGCTTGTCTTAAACGCGGTATAGTCATAATAAGAAAAAAAATAACGAATAAAATAGATAGCGATTACACCAAAAATAAATACTAAATAAACAAATTTCATCTTCCCTCTTAGGTAATAAAAAATAAAGACTAATCCCAAGGCACTTAGTATTTGTAAGGTAGGAAGCATATTCATGCTCCTCAGTGCATGCGGTGAAGGAACAGATAAAGCAGCAGGAATTGGAGCGATTAAAAGCCAAAGAACAATTATATATCTTGTCCTTTTATTAACATGCATAAGAAGAAACAATCCTAATAATAAAAAGATAGATTCCCAAACATACATTACCCCCATCCCCTCTACAGAATGTCTATTATTAGCATCTCCCCTCAAGAACAAATATGCTGGACGAAAATGTTTCGTATAATTTCCGATTATTATTTCGACATATGCGATTCTTCTGTTATAGACAATTCTTGAAATGAATGTATTTCCTGCTGAATCCTGAAGTTTTGCATTTGCATATGTTCTCTCAACAGAATTAGAAATAACATTAACTTGCCTAGTTCGTGTCATTCCTTGCTTAGAAATCATTGTGGGAGCAAAAGGAGCCACAAGTACACCAAAGATAATTATCCCGAGAATAGTATTTTTAATATTTTTCTTATCTAAGATCTCTTTTCTAAAAATAATAAATAAACTAAGAAGCATTAATGGAACAAAGACCCATATACTTCTATAAAAATATAAACTAATAGCAAAAGTGGCCATTGAAATAAAATAGTAATTTCTACTATTTCGATTTATACCACCCAAAAATAATGTAATTGCCGAAACTACGAAAAAAAGTCCTGAATTTGCTTCAAAACCAGTACGTGAAAATTGCAGCGCCCAAGGAGATATTCCAAGCAAAAATGCTGATAATAATCCTACAAAATCTGTATTAATATCTCTTCCATAGACTCTTATTTTTTTCCCAAAAAGTTCACGTACGAGAAAAAATGTAACGATAATTAGTAATGATCCTAGAAATGCTGAGGTAAATCTTGCGCTAAACTCATTTAGGCCAAATAGCGCTACCGGGACAATCATCAAATAAATATTGGCTGGAGTTTTATAGTCTTCAAAAGCTCTAAAAAGAAGTGGAAGAGTTTTTCCGAACTCATCCTTTCCAGTATGCAAAAGTGAAAATGAGTTATAAGCAGAAGACACCTCGTCCCAATATAAAGAAACTGGAACATCACTTATTCTATAAAATCTTAAGAATGCTCCAATTAAAAAAATAAGAACCAGCAAAATGTAGATCCTATATTTTAGGACAGAATTAATCATAAATCCTGTATTTAACTAAGGTGTAAAGTGCAATTGAACCATCATGAAATGTTCTTAATTTTTTTCCCTCATCGAATCCTCTCGGAATTGTAGTAATCGGAACTTCTAAAATTTTATAGCCTTTTTTTAAGAGTTTTGCAGTAATCTCTGGTTCAAAATCAAATCTTTTTGCTCTTAACTTAAAATTCTTACCAGCTTTCGTTGGAAATAATTTGTAACATGTCTCCATATCAGTGATCCAGCTTCCATATAAAACACTTGTTACCAAACTTAAACCTCTATTGCCCAAATAATGAAGTAAAAATCTGAAGTTTTTCTCTTCTCCTTTAAAATGCGGCATTCTTTTAAGCCTTGTTCCATAAACCACCTTTGCCTTTTTATCCAATATTGGCTTCATGAGAATTTTAATGAATTCGGGATCATATTCAAGATCAGCATCCTGAATAATTACATAATCCCCAGTAGCATGATCAATCCCGTTTTTTACAGCTGCACCCTTTCCCATATTTACTGGGTTTTCAAAAAACTTAACTTTATTTTTATTAATCTTACTTACTGTTTTATCAGTCGACCCATCATCAACAACAATAACTTCTTTCTGCACACCGGGAATCTTAACCGCATTTACGCGATCTATTATTTTTGCAATTGTTTTTTCTTCGTTGTAAACCGGAATGATTATTGATAATTTCATTGAATACTTTGAGTCACCTGAGAATCTGATAGCGAAAATAATTTCTGAGCTTTTCTTCGACCACCTATTATTCTTGGTAATTTAATTACTGCTAAGATAAATCCCTTAACAAATGAA
Source organism: uncultured Gammaproteobacteria bacterium (assembly GCA_964525395.1). GTDB lineage: Bacteria > Patescibacteriota > Microgenomatia > Levybacterales > UBA12049 > 2-01-FULL-39-10-A. The sequence goes on along the minus strand of CAZGGU010000003.1, from coordinate 28,742 downwards.
CTGTCACCATTTACTAAAGTTTTTATCAAATGATATGGTAGCCAAAAAATGTTAGAAATTAAAGTACCAAAATTAGTATTTTTCCAAATAAACATAATCTGGTTCCTATAAGCGATTTTTTTAATTTTTTTTGAACTAAATTCATTTTTTATACTTCCTTTTTCATGCTCATGAACAACTACAGATTCTTTCTCAAAATAAATTTTATATCCAGATTTCAATGCTCTAAATGACAAATCTATATCTTCCCAATAAAAGGGGTCAAAGTTTTCATCAAGTCCTCCTAATTTATCCCAAATACTTTTTCTAAACGCACTACTTCCTCCGCTTACCCAAAGCGTATTGTCTTTATCTAATTCTCCCGCTTTATGAACTAAAAATCCTCGCTTAAATTGTCCAATACCTCTTCCTCTTAAAACAGTTCTACTGCCCTCAATACTTTCATCTAAAGACCCCACTGCAAATGTTTTTTCGTCAGAAAAATGAGCAAGAAGCGGCTTTAAAAAATTCTTCTTTGGGGCAACATCCGTATTAAGTAAAATTATTATGTCCCCCACTGAAACATTCACTCCAGCATTAACATTGGAAGAAAATCCGCGATTAACGATTGAGTCCACTAGTTTTATATCAACGTTTTTATTTTCTTGAATTATTTTTTTTATTACTTCTATTGAATTATCAGTAGATGCATCATCAGCTATAATAATTTCTTTAGGTCCTGAATATTCAAGAAGTGCCACAATGACCTTAGGAATATTTCTCTTTAGCAATTCCTCACCATTATAATTTGGAATAATTACACTAATTTTCATAATAAATTATTTTCAAATGTTATTTTGTGTTCACCACTTGGCACTACTACACCCCTAAAAATATAATTTGTCTGATATATTCTTGATTTCTGATTATCTATCATAACATGCCATGTTGGATAATATGAATCTGTCAAAACTAAAAATCCTTCACCATTATTAGTAGTTCTTAAAACAACTTCATCTGATGAATATCTTAAGATTTCAACTGAGCCAACCTCAAATTTTTCATTAATTTTATTCTCAACCACAGCGGTAGACATAGGTTTAAAATTTTTAGCAAACATCTTATTGATTACTTCTTGCTTGGAATTTGCAAAAAAGATATTTTCCACAAAATAAGCTTTAGGTAAAACGTTATTGTTTTGATAAATTTTTGTCTCACCTTCTTCGAATACTTTTTCAAAACCAGGATTGTTCATATCAGTCATACTCATAACAAACTTTATACCAAGTAAATTAATGAGTGGTGAAGAATAATTTTCCACTCTAATTATTCTGTTAAATCCAAAAGGAGGAGCGATATCAGGCTTATTTCTATTAATAGCTGCTATAAACTCTGCATATCGACCAATATAAAGTGGATCATAGCCTTCAACTGAATAAAGACCATGCATAATTTGAAAGTTCGGCGCCATAAGTCTTGCGTCAGCTGTCCCTATTCTGTAAAGCCCTAAATTATTTCTCATAAATTCAGTAGATTTAGTCTGAGGATACAAAAATTCCTTATTTGAAAAGGTATTGAATTTCCCAGAAAATCTAAATAAATCAGCGACTGTGATAAAAATTAATAAAATAAGAAAAACTGATTTAAACTTTTTCGGTAAAAGTAAAAAACAAATGACAGCAATTGAAGAAAAAGCAAAAATTCCGATTGGTAAAATTAAATTTCTTTTTGCAATCATTAAATTTATTGGATCTATTCCAAATCTTCCGCCTAAAACTGCAAAGGCGACGAGAAATAGCAAAATCAAACAAATGAAAGCAACTGGTATAACAACATTTTTTATTTTTCCTTTAACTATTAAATAATTAAGACCAAGCGCTCCTAGAACAGACAATGAAAAGTCGATGACAAAGATTAACCTTGTAGGCTGCGAGGTTGATATAAATGGTAGGTTTAAGATGAATGGTAATTTAGAAATCGGACTAGGTAGAATTAGCATTAAGCAAAAAATAATTGCAGAAAGATATAGCCAAGTTTTTTTATCTCTTCTAAATAGAATCGCCACTAAACCAAACATTAAAGTGGTAATGCCTGCATAAGCAGTAAGTTCTCCATAATTCCAAGCCCCCCAATAATTAAGAGTGGTAGGATTTCCAAAAAAATCAGGTGAAACAAATTGGATCATGTGTCTAAAAGGCAAAAACCATCCTTCTTCTTTCCATAAAATCATATCCATCCCACGACCAGAAAGCTGAATAAATTTAAAGGTTGGTACCAATTGAATCGATCCAATAATTAACGCTGAAATTATGGAAACTCCAACGCTAAAAGAAAACTGTATTTTTTTCTTGGATTGCCATAGTCGACACAGAAAATAAACAAAGGAAAAAATAAACAAATAAAATAATGTCTGCAAATGCCCACCAAATATTGCAAAAGCTAAGCTAATAAATAATAAAATAGGCCAAATAATTCTTTTATCTTTTTTATGTTCAAATATTTTGTCGATTGAAAGTAAAACTAATGGCAGCCAAAGAGCGGTAGAAAGAACCGTTCCCCATTCAAGCCAGGTAACAAAAAATCCTGAAAATGCAAAAACAATTCCTCCGAAAAAACTGGAATAGCCATCAAGTTTTAAATTACGAAGATAAAAATATAAAAAAATTCCAGCAAGTAGTGGTTGGAGAAATATTAAAATTGACCAAGAATATATATAAGGCAGAAAAAAGAATAAAATATTAAATGGGTAAAATGCAGCAGATTGAAAATTGGCTAACCCTGGGGTACCAGAAAAAGCGTAAGAATTCCAAGTTGGTAACTTACCATTTTCAAATGAAATCAAAGATTGGGTTCTCCAAGGATATTGTTGACGAACGGGATCTGTGATTAAAAAGTTTTTAAAAGGATATCCTCTTGGAAATTCTTTCGCATAGAAATCTCTATACGGATGATACAATCCAACTACTGTGTCAGAGGAAATTGGCACAAGACCTTTGAAAAAAAACTGCCAAAAAAATATTACGGAAATAAAAATAAATCCAAAGATCGGTAATAATTTCTTAAACATTTAATATTTGCTTAATTGTTTTATAAAAATTTTCTTTATCAAAATCGAGTGATCTTTTGTAAGCATTCACTGACATTTCTTTAAGTAGCTTTGGATCATTAATTAACTTAAAAGTATCTTTTTCAAATTCATCCAAACTCTCCCATAGAAGTCCATTTTTATCATCTTGAACTATCTCAGCTTGTCCTCCAGCATTAATTACCACTGGCACTGCTCCTACACCCATTGCTTCTACTGTTGAGATACCAAAATGCTCGGCAAGCTCAGGATGCTTTTCTAGATCCTCACCAAATCCACTTGCATGCCAATAAATTTTTGCCTTTGCTCCTTTTTTCCAAAGTGACTCATTTGAAGAATTAATAAGGAATTCAATTGGATATCCCTTAGCGCTATTTTTCATCGCCACAAATTTTGGATCAAACTCATCAGGGAGGCTTACTGCAATTACAAACTTCCAGTCTTTCAGGCCTGAATCAACCATTTTCTTAAAAACGTTAATCATCACTGACTGTTTTTTATAGTCATCTGAACTTACCTGAATGACCCTAAAACGCCCAACATGTAAAATAATATTCTGCTTTTCGTTATGCATTCCGTAAATATTTACTGGTGGAAATAAAATTTTACTTTTTACCCCAAATACCCGATCCACGAATTTTTTTGTAAATTCTGAATTAACGAAAATACCACTTATCCTTTTGAGCTTTAATTTATCCTTAATCGTTAATTTTTTATTAAGAATTGGCTGCTGAATATGAATAAAGATTTTTTTTGAAGACAAAATCGGGATACTGCCATCTGAAAGAAAAATAATAATATCGTATTTTTTAGAAGCTTTCTGTCTTTTAACAAATGGGTACTTAAAAATGTTATTAGCAATATTTACATTAGTCAGGTTTAATCCAAATCTCTCGGATATTTTATCGATAACAGATATTTCATCCCAAAAAACATCAACATCGTGAGATTTTGATAAAAATTCGGCGATAGTCATCATGTATTTCTCGCCACCTCCAATGTCATCTAGATATGGATCATAAATTCCTATTTTTAACCCGTTAGATATTTTTTTATTATCAATCATACTCAAATCACCGCAATTCTCAACGGGACTCACATGTTTATTCTAACAATTTTTGCTCTTTTGTGAAAGAAATGATAATATTCAGGTATGGATTCTGGCTTTAACCCCTTAATTGGAATAGTAATACTCGCATGGACCCTTTTCTGGAAAGCGCTAGCACTTTGGCGCGCGGCAAAATATGATCAGAAAAATTGGTTCGTAGCTATGCTAATTTTAAATACCATTACTCTTGGAATACTCGAGATTATTTATTTATTTAGATTTGCTAAAACCAGAATTAAAATTGAAGATTTTAAAAAGACTAATTTTCTACCTTAAGACTTCTTTTGCTGCATTTCCCATAACTTCGCATAAGTAATAAACATGCTATAAGACTGAAAAATTGATTCAATTAACCCTGCTGTCCCAAGCTTGTATCCTTTCTGACGAACATAATAGTTAAAAAATGTGGGCACCATGACCCGTGGAAATCTCCACCAACCCATATTTGGATGATTTGCTTCAATTCTAAGTTTTGCTTCAGTATCAGACCACTTTATAGTTTTATTAAGCATTGAGGTTAAATCATTATGAGTATAGTGAATTATAAATCCATTTAAACTACCAACTTCACCGATAAAATTAGGACTTTCATGAATTTCCCCATACCAACTCTTAAGCGCATCTTTTTTGAACAACCTTTCCAAATCATCATAAAATTTCCATTCATATTTATAAAAATAGAAGTTTTTTCTCTTTATTTTATAAACCTCTTTCGTATTATTGTCTTTAATTGTCTCTAATATATTTTCTTTTAACTTCTCACTGATTCTTTCATCAGCATCCAAATATAAAACCCAGTCAGATTTAGCAGCTTTAAGTCCTGCTTCACGCTGAGCAGAAAAACTTTCAAATTTTTCCCTTATGACTTTTGCACCAAATTTTTTAGCAATCTCGGGTGTTAAGTCAGTTGAATTATTATCAACTACGATTATTTCGTCGGAAAATTTAACTGAGTCCAAACAATCTGCGATATTTTTTTCTTCATTCTTTGTAATAATTATCGTTGTTAATTTCATAATCTTAAAAGTGATTACTTCTTCCCATTTTACCCCTGAAATAATCAGCAGCTCCCCATTTCTGACCCTCTCTGCCCTTTTTTATCAAGGATAAACCCTCTCTTGTTAATGCAATCTTGGCTCTAACTGGAGCATATTTATTTCCAAAATAAAGTCTATTTCGAGTAATGTAATAATCTTGTAATTTTGACCCTGATCCTCCAGCTGAGCCTGCGTTCTTATGCCAGACTATAGAATCTGCTACTAAATAAACTTTATCCCCATTCTTTTTAGCACGGACTGATAAATCAGCATCCTCATAATATAGGAAATATTTTTCATTGAACGAACCAATCTTTCTTATTAAATCAGATCTGATCAGCATTGAACAGCCTGTGGCAAAATCTACTTCAATATTTTTATCAAATTGCCCATTGTCTACTTCATCTACATTCATATTTTGCCCTATTACATTTTTCCAATCAATTTCTCCTCCGGCGTACCAAACCACTCTCCCTAATTCATCGTTTCTATATCTGTCTTTATGAAATTCGAAACCTTTTGCAAAATATATTTTAGGAGACATTATGCCAACATTTTCATTTTTCTCAGCAAAATCAAAGAGCTTCTGAAGAAAATCTTGTTTTACAAGGGTGTCATTATTATGAATTAAAATATAGTCTGTATTATTTTTAATTGCTTCAGAAATACCTAAATTCATGCCACCTGAAAAACCAACATTTTCTGCACTAAAAATTAATTTCAATCCAATACTCTTGTATCTTTCTTCATTTACCACAATTATATTTTCCGGTGAATTATTAACCACTATTGTAGAAATTTCAAATCCAGAAGTTTTGATTTTTGATAATGAGTCTAGACACTCAATAGTATTTTTTTGACTATTATAATTTATAAGAATTATATAGATTTTTTTCATTTTTCGATTTTACAAAGTATCCTGAGCTCACTCTGAAGAGCTTGTCGAAAAGATCATTTTTCGTTATGACGAACAAATCTAATTATTGCCTTAATATCGTCTCTACTTAAAAGTGAAATGATTGACAGGTAAATAATACCCGCTATTATTATTTCTAACAATAAAGTCCAAAGATTTGTAATAAATCTTTGAGTTAAATAGATATAAACAAGCATAATTATACTTACTATAAAAGGCTTCAAAATGGGACCTAATAAAGAGAATTTTACGTATTTTCGCGCCACTGGATAAATACTCAAAGTACTTACAGCGACTAAGAATGAGGCTATCGCGGCACCATTAAAGCCGATTTTCATAACTAAAAGTGGTGTCAAAATCCAAGTCAGAATAGTCCAACCAGCCATGAAATAAAGCGTTATCTTTGATTTTCCAGTCGCATATAAAAGATTTGTAATAGGTGTCGAGATTGAACCAAAAACAGTATTTAGCGCGAAAAATACCAGCGCTATATATGCTGGCTCCCATTTTTGATAACTTGGTATAAAATCTAAGAAATATGGTGAAAGCATCATAAAACCCACTGCACAAGGCATAATGAGCATAGAGATAACAAATAATGATTTCTCGATTACCACGCGCTGCGCATTAGTATCATGCTGAAGACGGGAGAGTGATGGGAACATGATCTTCACTACATTGTCTAGAACTAACCTGAGAGGTAAGAACGCCCACTTCTGAGCAAAACCTATGTAACCCACTTGAGTAAGGGGCAATACTTTTCCTAAATAAACATTTATTAAGTCGTCTTTTACTAAGGCTAAAAGACTATTCGCTTGGAAGGGTATGCCAAATGTAAGTAAACTTTTTAAAGTCTTTTTATCATATGCAAGCCCTACCTGCCATGGCTGAATCCAATACATCATGGCAAGGCCTACGATGCTTCGCAAAGCTATTGCGACAGTAAAGCTTGTGACTCCAAAACCACCTACCGCCATAACGATTAAAGCTAAATTATAAACGAGATTTTCACCGATCTGAGGAACCACCAGTTTATGAAAATCAAGTTTTCTCTCAAGCATCACAGTAGGAATTGTTTTTAAGGATGAGAGCACAAATGAAAACAAAAATGCGAAGAAAAGAAAAATTCCCTGACTATCTATATGAAAAAAGTGTCCAATAGGCTCAGTCAAAATTAAGGCTGGAATAACGATAGATAAAACCAAAACCTGCTGAACAGTAAACGCGATTCTATAATCTTTAAGCGTGGGTTCTTCCTTCTTCTGAATCAAAGAAGCCGCAAGTCCAATATCAGCGAAATAATTAAGAAATACTACAAACGAAGAAACAATAAAAAATACACCAAAATCAGCAGGAGATAAATAAATTGTGAGAATAAAACTCGCAACTACTCCTAGAACCTGGATAAAAAACGTTCTGGAGATTAGGGCGAATACACTCTTAACGGACTTTCGTGCGACAAGCTCTAAATCAAAATCTTCCATTAAATCCTTTTATTTCTTATGTCCCACCAAAGTATCAGACTTTCGAGGACTGCTCTAATTATAACAGCCAAATTGGCTCCTGTCTGGTTGCCAAATTTTCGAGGATAATGAGTGACCTCGACTTCTTTAATTTTCAGCCTCTTTCTTACTGATTTTGCCAAAATTTCTGTGGTAATCATCGCTCCCTCACTTCTAAATGGCATTATTTCAACCAAGGCTTCTTTTTTAAACATTTTAAATCCGCAATCTATATCTTTAAACCAAAATCCGAAGAAAATATAATCCCAAGCTTTAAGCATATTCATTAAAATATGGCGAATGATATTATCTTGTCGCTTCTTACGATAACCAATAACAATATCGCATTTATCTATTTCTTCAATGAAATTATCAATTTCTGCGAAATCGAATTGAGCATCTCCATCAGTAAACACTACATAATCATATTTCGCATTTTCAAAACCTTCTTTAAGAGCAGCACCGTAACCTCTGTTAGGACTGTGGGAAATAACTCTGACATTAGGTTCTTTTTTCGCAATCTTCTTCGCTACATCCAAGGTGTTATCTCTAGAGCCGTCATCAATAATCAGTATCTCCCATTTTTTCGCAATCTTCTTCGCTACTGGAATTGCACTCATTACGACATTTTCTACATTTTTGCCTTCATTCCAAAAAGGAAAAAAGATTGATAAAGAATCCAACTTTTTCATAAATTCACTTTCCTAGAATAAAATGGAACTGAAATAATTACAAGAATCAATCCAATTAAAGTTAACAAGTTAGCAACTAGGCGAATACTTGTGTCAGTCAACTTTACTTCGACTATCGATTTCCCTTCCGGGACAGTAATATCGATCAATTTCAATTTATTTTCATCATTATATACTGTCTCACGGTCATTAATAAATACCTTCCATCCTGGGAATGAAAATGTATTTATTCTTACTTTTCCACCCTTTTCCGAATTAATCTCAATCTTTTTATACTGTGGCTTATCTACCAATGTATTTACAAGAGTATTCTCATCAAGCGCTGTTGCAGTTTCTTTTGCAACTCCTGACTGATCAATATCCACAATTGTCGTATTCAAGCTCGAATTCTTGGTAGCAATTCCCGCAGGAACGTACTCAAAAGCCATTGCGCTTGTTTTCCATCGTATTACTGATTGATCAATATAATCTTTGTCGGTGACTGAAGTCAGGTATTTAGATGGCTGAAACAAACTTCCATAAAAAATTATTGTTCCAATAATAAGTCCTGTTGCGAAGATATATTTAAGTCGAGAGTCAAATTTCAAAGAGAATAAATATCCTCCGAGAAAAGCTGAGGTAAATACAGAAAAAAGCATGAATCTCCATGGAAACTGAATATATGAAAGAGCAAATATATGATCCCAAATAAATTTTGAATAATATGACTGCAAAAATACAGACAGAGCAAACATAATAAGAAAAAGTAAAGCAATATCGATTTTGTATTTTTTTCGAGCAATACTAATTAAAATAAATATTCCGACGGCTCCAGCTAAAATTAACTGAATCTTTCCTATCTCTAATGAAAATCCGTCCATTGGCCCCAAAATGGAACCACCATACCCCCAAGGAGAATTAATAAACTGTGGAAGTGATACGAAATGCAATCCATAACTAGCTAATTGATTAGTAAGTAAACTCACCATTGTATATTTATTTTCTAGAATTGCCGGAATCCAAAAATACGCAGATAATAATAGTGCGATAATCCCTCCCGAAATAAGTGAGACAGTGATATTCTTTTTTTCTTTATTTTTATAAAGAATGAATAAATAATATAAAAAGAAAAAAGGAATCGACATTAGAGTAATCAGATTATGAGTAAGCATTAGGAATGCTCCCAAGAATCCCAATAAAACTATGTTTCCTACTGAACTGTTTTTATAAGTCCTATCAATTGCCCAAAATACAGCAGGAATAAAAACAAAGGACCAAAATTCAGGAAATGCTCCCCTTACATAAGCGTCTAAGCTGTGGTAAGGTGCATATAAATACAAAACAGATGCCACCAGCCCTCCTAACTCACCTATATGCCGACGTGAGAATAAGTACATGAACAATGCGGATAAAACAAAACCTAAGCCAACCATTATTTTTATCGAGACAATGTAGGAAAAACCAAGTAGAACAAATATCTCACCTACATAATAAACAAAAGAGGGATAAAAATTAAAAAATGGATATCCATATCCGAAGCCTAAATTCTGAGAAATTCTTGGAGGAATGTGTAATGATTCAAGCGAATAATTTAACTCATAAAGTCTCCCGACTTGCTCATCGTCGTGAATTGGAAAAAAACCTGGCTGCAAAAGCGCAGCAATAGCAAAAAAACTAAGCAGGATTACTAGAATAAAAAATATGTGTTTTTTTACTTTTTCCATTTTTTAATTTTAGGGACAATTAAATATATTGCAACAACGATAACAACACCAATACCCACTAAGCTCATTAAGTCAGCAAGCAAACGTAAATTTGTTTCCCCGAACTTTGCTTCAACAATATTTGCTCCCTGAGGAAGATCAACCTCCATCACGCCGTGCTGATTTTGATAATTAATTTCTACAGGTTTTCCATTATTTGTAATTTTCCACCCTGGATAATAAATAGTATTTATTCGTACAGTCGCTGGATTTTCAAGATTTGCATTAAATATAATCTTGTTCGACTTAACCATTAAATTTTCGATTTTCCCTTTCTCTTTTAATATTTCAATCTTCTCTACTGGGCTTGAAACTGGATGAGATTTTACCCAGAGCGGCATTAACTCACTTGATGACGTGGTGGTCCCTTGATTTGTAAAATAAAAACCGTCACCTTTATCAAAATAAACTGATGGCTTAGCAAGTGGTAAATACAAAAGAAGAGCTAAAAGCGCGATCCCAAATGCTACATATCTTGAAATCTTACCCAGCACTAAATATCCCGCGAGCATTGAAGTTAATAAACCAATTTGAGAAAGAATTGTCCAAGGATAATTAATCTCAGAAAGCATAGGAAGTTTCCAAATAGGTTTCGTGAAAGAGAACATTAGGATTGAAAAGACTAATATTCCTATAAGGATTACCAAGGAAAATTTATCCATCTCATCAATTTTTATTTTTTGGAATGCTTTATAAGCAATAATTAGTAAAGCTAATAATAAAACTAATAAGAATGGCCAGCCCACTTGATAAGTAAATCCGTTTTGTATATCTGTAGGCACCCCATAGCCCCATGGAGAAAAAAGCAATTGTTTTATGTTTACGAAATATAAATTTCGATCAGAAATAGGAACAACAGAAAGCAAAATATTATTTTTCTCAAGAAGCGCTGGTATCCAGAAAAATGCAGAAAGAATGAAACCTAAACCACCAGTAAAAACATATGACCAAAAAATCTTTTTACTTCCTGAAATAAGAGATGCCAAAAAGAAAATAAGAACTGAAATACTAAACAACACTGACATAATATTGTGAGCCAAAATTAATAAACCAAAAGAAACACCTCCAAGCAACACATAACCCCATGCTTTTGGCTTCTCATTTAATTTACTTAGCGCGAATAAAATAATTGGGAACAATACAAAAGTCACTGACTCCCCAATGGATCCTCGCACATAAAGATCTACTAATCGGTATGGAAAATATAAATATAAAACTGCACTAATTATTCCAGCATAATCATTTTTCCAAATAGAACGTGAAGCCAGAAACATAAAGAATGCAGACAAAGGAATTGAGGCAGCAAAGATTATTTTTATGGTGTCGACGAAGTTAAACCCGACTGAATGAATGAATACTCCCATATAATATGGAAGAGGATATGCGAAATTAAAGAGAGGATAGCCATAGCCGAAATTCAAATTTGCACTAAATCGTGGAGGAAACTGCAAGTCTTTTACCTCACGAAACATATCCGCCAAACGCACTACTGCCCATTCGCCATCATGAGTAGGGAAATATCCGGGATGAAAATATGGAATTAAGAGAGGGAGAGAAATTAACAGTGAGAAAACTAATACAAAAAAATAAAAAATAAATACTTTTCTCATTTATTGATTTTTCACTTTATAGATTGAGTAATAAACATTATCTGCTTTCTTATATTGCTTTACCAACTCTAAAGGATATTCATTAGGAGCATCTCCTGAGAATTCACATGAAGGACACGGTTGATAGAACACGTAGTACACAGGCATCGTCTTAGCGGATTCACTTAGCTCCTCAGGGAACTGCTCGATTGGCCAAATTCCTACAGTCTTGATATTTGGATTATCTCCTAAATAGATATCTAGTGCTCCTGGCATAAGACCAAATGTTCCCTCAGTTGCTACTAAGATTTTTCCTTTTTTAGACTCATTTTCGAAAAACTCCACACTTTCTTTCACTCCTCCCCCTGCTGGCCATTCTGAAATCAACTGCCTCACATCAGCATCTGCAATCTTTGCATTTGCAGGACTGAAAATAAAATCCAGTGAAATTTTAATAGGATAAATAATTACAACAATTATAAGCAGTGCTGAAATTACATAGGGCATATTCATTTTTCTCTCTTTCATAAATTTATTTACCCAATCAATTGCTATTGTTAAACCAAAAGCAGCAAGCGGCAGAAGATAAATGCTCATGAAGAAAATAAATCTTGGGAAGATTACCTTACCAAAAAGTGCAAGTGCCATAAAAGGGGCAAGGAAATATAAAAATAATAATATTCTTTCTCTCCAAAATTTAAAAGTAAAAATAGAAATAATAATTAAAACAATATATGCAGGAGTTAAATAAGTTAGCAGCCAATTTAATAATCCCTTGAGATTTCCAAAGAAAAGTTCAATATTTTGAGAAATTGGAATACTTAATGGATAATAAATAAAGGTCTGATTCTTTTCTTTAATAATGTGGAAAAAAGGAGATAGTCTTAAAAAGTTATAAATGACTTCTGCCATTACTACAGCAAGTAAAACAAAAATTCCCCATCTAATTAGATGAGCTTTCCATTTTTTTTCTTTAAAATTAAAAAGAAGTAATGTAAATGGCAGCATTAGAATACTAAAATTAGCATTAGATTTCGTCAGCATCCCCCCGCCAATAATAAATCCCAAAATTAGAGCAATGTCTAATCTTACTTTTCTGACTAAAAGTACTGAAAAATAAATCGCCCATACAGCAAATGCTGCCACCAAACTATCATACAGAGCCATTCTGTCATAAACTACTGCGAAGGGGAAAACTAAATATAAAAGGGAGACGAGAAACGCTGTAAATCTATTTTTAAACAGTTCATAAGTAAGAAGAAATAATCCAATTAACGTAAAAAAACCTGCTGCCACCGAAACTAATCTACCCGCAACCAGTGGATCAGAAATAAACTTAAGCAGTGGCATTCCCAACCAAACAAACATAGGCTGCTTTCCGTCCGTCAAAGAAATATACCTCCAGGTTGCGTCATTGGCAGCAATTTGTGTCCAACGAATATAAATTGCCTCATCTGTGAAGATTGGGAAATTTCCGAGCAAAACAAGGCGTGTTACAAAATATAAAATAATAAGCCCAACAGCTGCTAAAATTTCTTTTTTATATTTCAGTATCATTTCCATCATTTGATTATACATAGTTTACTTTTTGCTTCCAACTTTTAAATTTTTTGGAAGAAAATCATAAATACAAACTAAAGAGATTGGAAAAAGTATCGCAGCAATCGTCATACTGTTTCGCAAGATCACATCGTCCCAATTTCCATAAAAAAGAAATTCAGCATAACGGATAAGTAGTCCGAAGGTGATTCCAATTATTAAGGCAATTATATATCTGTTTGGCTTAAGTAAGCATGCGAATGGCAACACCCATAAGAAATACCACGGTTGAATTTCAAGCTTGGTCATAGAATAAATAAGCCCCCCAACTGAGAACAACAAAAATAACCACATATATTTCTGGTCATCAAGTCTTTCTTTAATATTTGGCGCAAACGATATTACAATGGGCGCAAGAAGAACTAAAGTCGGTATCTTTATCATTGCAGAAATAATTATTAGTATTATTGCCCAAATTCTTTTTCTTAAAAAGAACAAAAAAACTCCAAAAAGCGCTAAAAAAATCATCGCCACATCATTATGAGAAGTCACTAATGCTTCAATTATTACCAAAGGATTTAATGCAAATAAAATTAAATTAAACTTTTCTGATTTAGGATCGATTTTTTGAGATATTTTACCGATTAAATAAACGCACCCTAGATAAAAAGCGACTATCAATAACTTAAACAAGAAATAAGTTACTACGAAAATATTCATTCCTATAAATGAAAATGGAACAGTCACTACTAACCAAGCGGGGCCATATGGATAGAGCCTGTGAGTCCAGTGCATAAAGGAAAGCATTGGATCTCCCGGATAGTCTAGCGCTTTATGAAAATAAGGATTTTGGTGATAATGGGTAATTATTTTTGCATCAAATATATAGTTAAAAATGTCGTAGGAAAATGCTGTATACGAAGGTGCCAGAATTATGGCTGTGCCAATAATAAGTATCCAAATTTTTTTCTTATCAATCTTATTTTTATAAGCTAAATATAAAAAATAAATATAAAACCCAAAAAGAGCAATTAAGATAATAATATATATTTCTGTGGAAAGTGGCCGATTAAAATAGCCGATCTGCTGAAAACTTTTTTGAATTGTTTGAGCAATACCAGAACTAGATAAAGTTAAGCTTAGGTCAACTTGAGTAAAAGAATAGAAGAAAAGTGCAATAACTGCAATAAAATACGTGTAGGCTAAATTTCTCTTAATCATGAATTGTACTTACCTGCATGCTTACTCATGCTGATAGAAACTAAATCTTTTAAACCATTTATGGAATCTGAAATCGGACTTACTCTTCTGGTTTCTACATAATACCACTCCACTGGAACTTCAATAATTCTGTATCCCATTTTAGTAGCCAAGATTAGAAGCTCGACATCGAATCCAGCAGTCACATTAGATCCGGAAATTTTCGTGAACCCTTGATGCAGCTCATTAATTCTTTTAAAGATTCTGTCAGATGCACTGGCTTTAAACATTTTAAATCCACACTGGGTATCTTCGATATTATTCATGCCCACCAATGCTTTACGAAGAACAATCATACTTCTAGACATAACTCTTCGAGACAACGGAGAACCTTTTCTACTGGTTTTTCGAGAACCAATTACGATATCAAAATCTTCTTCGAAAAATGGCAAGAGCTGCTCTACTTCTTCAATCGGAGTAGCCTGATCCATATCAGTAAACAATCTATACTCCCCCTCAGCTCTAAGCATTCCCTGTGTGACTGCTCCAGCTTTTCCCATATGAGGACTTTTTATGAGCTCGAAATGCTTATTTTCTTTCGCATATTTCTCAGCAAACTCAGCAGAACCATCATCTGAACCATCATCTACAATGATTACTTCGTAGGAAAACTTCTGTTTGGAGAGGTAGTGATCAATCTTATCTAAGACGCCTTTACGTAAATTGACCTTCTCGTTGTATGAAGGAATAACCACAGAAAGAAAAACTTTATTAGCCACATTAGGATTATACAAAAAAGAAGTAAAGCAAACAAATTGAATATGTACCCCGTACCGGAGTTGAACCGGTGATTTTCGGAATGAGAATCCGACGTCCTAGGCCACTAGACGAACGGGGCTTAGCCTCTATTTTACCTTAAAATTGAAACCAAAACAAATAATTTGCAGCGTACAAATTAGTAATACATCATTACGAAGACGGCGAAGACTATAAAAACTGAGAAGACGACAATGAGTTGAAATGGAGTGAAGCCCGCATAACCCTTTTTTACATTGTGAAGGCCGTTACTTTTTCTTGTGGATCTGGATTTCTTTTTAGGCATTAACTAATTTTTCCCACAATTCCCCTCCTTTGTCAATACAGTATCCAAAGTTCCCCTTTACATCCTAGAACAAAAGACGTTTTTCTTCTATTTTCGTCCCCTTTGCGATTGAACATAGAACGTTAAGTTTTTATGAACTTGTGACATCAGGGGAATTCCTCGCAAACTTGACGAGGAAGGGGTGAAATTACCCGACGAACAAGTGAATAGAAACAAGTTCGACTTCATCGCAAGAGTTTTTGTGTTACTTTTCCGGAAAAAGTAACACAAGGAAGAAATTAGTCTGCCTTATATGGAGCTGCTGTATGTCTAACTGTCTTTTCTTCTTTCTGCATTTTACTTTTTGGTAGCTTAGTTACAAATGCTATATCGAGCACTTCATCGATATGAGATACGAATCTGAAATCTAGATCATCGATTACCTCTTTAGGCACATCAATTAAATCTTTTTTATTATCTTTTGGAAGAATTATTGTTTTAAGTCCTGAACGATGAGCTGCGATAACTTTTTCTTTTACTCCGCCAATCTCTAGTACGCGACCTCTCAAAGTTATTTCTCCTGTCATCCCTACAGTGCGCTTGACTGGAATCTTTGTGAGCGCTGAAATAATTGCTGTAGTGATAGCAGCTCCTGCACTAGGACCATCTTTAGGAACTGCTCCTTCAGGAACGTGAACGTGAACATCCAGCTTATGAAAGAATTTAGATGATAGACCAAGTTCAATTCCACGAGCCCGGATGTAAGACATAGCAGCTTGCATAGATTCTTTCATCACATCTCCCAGCTGGCCTGTAAGAATTAAGCTTCCTTTTCCTGGCATGAGTGCTACTTCGATAAAAAGAATATCTCCACCCGCTTCAGTATAAGCAAGTCCTGTAGACATCCCCACTTCATCTTTCTTCTCAATGAGGTTTCCGCGAACTTTAATAGGTCCTAGATATTTAGTTACATTTCCATCAGTTATGGTAATTTTTCTCTTATTGCCCTCTGCGACTAGCTTAGCTACTTTTCTGAATAGTTTTGCCAACTGTCTTTCTAAATTTCTTACTCCAGCTTCTTGAGTGTAATGTTCAATGATAAATTTCAAACCTTTATCGTTAATTTCGATATTTTTTTCTGTTAGTCCATGTAGCTCCATCTGCTTTTTAACAAGATAGTCACTCGCTATATGGAATTTTTCAGAATGAGTATATCCTGCGAAGTTAATTATTTCTAAACGATCTCTCAATGCAGGTGGAATAGTATGTAAGACGTTTGCAGTTGTTATAAACATTACATTAGAAAGATCAAATGGAACTTCCAGATAATGATCTGAAAAAGCCGAATTTTGTTCTGGATCCAGCGCCTCAAGAAGGGCTGATGATGGATCGCCTCTGAAATCTGCGCCCACCTTATCAATCTCATCCAGCATAAAGACTGGGTTTTTGGTTCCTGCATCTTTGATTCCTTGAATTATTCTTCCTGGCATTGCCCCCACATAAGTTCTTCTGTGTCCCCTTATTTCAGCTTCGTCCCGAATTCCTCCGAGAGAAACTTTTATAAACTCTCGACCCAAAGACTGAGCAATTGATTTACCAATTGAAGTCTTACCTACACCTGGAGGTCCCACGAAGCAAAGAATCGGTCCTTTCATTTTTCCTGAAAGCTTTTGAACCGCTAGGTACTCAAGTATTCGCTCTTTTGCATCTTTCAAGCCATAATGATCACGATTTAGCATTTTCTCAGCGGCCTTTACTTCAAGTTTTCCATTTGTTTCATTGCTCCATGGCAAATCTACTAACCATTCCAAATAATTCCTAATATAACCTGCTTCAGGATTAAACTGAGTCATTTGCGCAAGCTTCTTTGCTTCTTTTCTAGCCTTCTCCTCAATATCCTCAGGCATGCCAGCGGCTTTAATTTTCTGCATTAATTCTCTAATCTCACTGTCTTCATCACTTTCCCCCAATTCTTTCTCAATAGTTTTTAATCTCTCTCTAAGCATTACCTCTCTTGCACCTTTTTCAAATCTTTCTTGAGTTTTCGAAGTAATTTTCTTTTCTAGCTCAAGCACTTTTATCTCTTTTGCAAGAAGCTCAGTAACCTTCTCGAGTCTTTCCTGAACATTCATAACCTCTAGCAAGATTTGCTTCTGAGGAGGTTTAAGATCTAAAACAGAGGCTATTAAGTCAGCGAGCTGTGAGGGCGGATTGTCAGGAGACATAATGTTCATGAATACTAAAAAGTCAGCAGTTTTTCCTAGATTCATTGCTCGTCTAAATTCATTAGTCAAATGATTACAAAGAGCCTTTATCTCAGGGGTGTCAGATAAATCTTCAGGAATTTCCCGAACATGACCAATAAGAAAGTTTTCATTCTCATGAAATGATTGAATCTCCACCCTAGACAAGCCTCGAACCTGAGCATTAATCTCACCGTCAGTCTTAATCATACGCTCAATCTTGCAAAGAGTTCCCACTTTATATATATCCGCTGGGCTCGGATCATTGATTCTAGCGCTCTTTTGCAGCACGAAACAAACTATTCTTTCTTGGGAAAAAGAAATCTCAAGCGCTGCCAAACTTTTTGGCCTGCCAAAAGTCAAAACTGAATCTGTATTTGGAAAAATTATACCGTCCCTAATCGGGATTATGGGGACCACTCGTTCCATCGTATTAGCACTCTATCACAAGACCTGCTAGGTGTCAAGCTCCGATTTAATCGGAGCGAAGACCCCTCCAAAATTGCAGCATGAAGCGCGCTACGAATAGTAGGTAAGCTGAATGCTAAAATTGGTGGGGTCAAGAGAAACAAGCTCCTTTATTCTCCTGGGTTGACTGACCAAATCAAGGCAAGGTAATATTAAATTATGCAAAAAAAGCTAAAAGAAACACAAGTCTTACCGATGGAAAGCACAACTCCAGAACAAATCGCTAAAAAACTTCACTCATTTGAAGGTAGACTAGCTGACTTTATAACCGGTTTTGCGGGTAGCATGTGGTTTGTTTATCTTAATGCTATATGGTTTATTGCCTGGTTTGCCCTAAATGATCCTAGAATTAACCGCTGGTTCCCACCTTTTGACCCATACCCATTCGGACTATTAACCATGATTGTTTCGCTCGAAGCCATATTTCTAGCTACTTTTATTATGGTTAGTCAAAATCGACAAGCCTTAATTGAAACTGCTAGAGATTTGGAAGAAGATCAGGAGCAGGCAGAAGAAGATAAAGAGCAGGAAGAACTTGAAGAAGACGTCGAAGATATCCAAAAAGACCTTGATGACATAAAAAATGCCATGACATTTATCTCTCAAAAAATTGCCGCCATGGAAAAACTTCCACCTGCACCAGAAAAGAAAATTAAATGACCAAAAATGAAAAAGCCGTCAAAATAGTCCAAAAGCTTGAAAAACTTTTCCCTAATGTTAATATTGCTATCAACTACACCACTCCTTATGAACTTCTTATCGCTGTCATCATGTCTGCTCAGTCCACAGACAAACAGGTAAATGTCATCACAGCCGATCTTTTTAAGAAATATCCCACGGTAAAAGACTACGCCGCAGCAGATCCCTTAGAATTTGAACAAGATATAAGGCGAATTGGACTTTTTAGAGCCAAAGCGAAAAATATTATGGCTGCAGTTAAAATCCTAGACGAACAATATGACGGAGTTGTGCCTGACACTATGGAAAAGCTTATCAAGCTTCCAGGAGTAGGTAGAAAAACTGCCAATGTGGTTCTTTATACTATTTATGGCAAGACAGAGGGAATTGCCATTGACACTCATGCTAGAAGGTTCGCTCAGCTGTTCGGATTCGCTGATACAGATGATGTGGTAAAAATTGAAAAAGAACTTATGGATGCATTTCCTAAAAAAGATTGGGGAGAAATTTCTTACCTATTCGCAGAGTATGGTAGGAAGTATTGCACCGCTCGCTGCAAACATATTGATTGTCCTTTAAGGGAATATATAGTTAAAAGATAGCCGGGAACTAGCCCCGGCCAAATATGTTACGGGCCTCCTGGTCCGTCGTATCTTTCAGCAAGCTCTAGATGCTTTTTCAGAACTTCTTCCCATTCATCATCGCTCATTGAATCCAATCTTTTAGCTAAAGCTACGTTCATTGGCAATTCATCCAAGCTTGAGGAGAAATATAAAACTCCCTCACCTTCATGACCGTCGTCAATTCTTCCTTCAAATTCTGCCATAATACTCACCCCCCTTCATTTCATTAACGCATTAATTTATTAACCAGTTAATTTTTAATGATAAAAAACCTCCCGCTAGTTGGGAGGTGTCTTGGAGGAATTAGGAGTTATTCCACTAACACATCTCCCAGCTAAGCTGGAAGGTGTTGGTGGTGGTCTTTACAATTTCTCGGATTAACATGAATCTATTATAAAATTTATTTTTCCCCAGAACAAGTAGTGGAGCTCCAAAGTCCTTTTCCATTATTTTGCGCATACTCCTGAGCAGCTTTAAATTCTTTTTGATACTTATAAGCACTATTATATGTATATTCATATGCAAACCCTTCTTCGATCATAAACAAATTATAATTTGTGCCGTCTGGAAGAAAAACATATCGGAGGAGTCTTCCATACTTATCTCGCTCTGACTGAGAAGGATCATTTTCTAGAACTACGAATTGATCTTTGAGAATCTCCTTAGCTTTATCACTTGCTTCATGACCGAAGCACTCTACTTCTTTTCTAGGATCTACTGTCTCAGGAGTATTTATGCCGATCAAACGAAGACGTTCACTTTTACCGTCCAGTGCTACATCGATAGTATCTCCATCAATTACCTTTAAGACTCTATAAAGCGTTTTATTAGGCAATGATTCCCCGGGAGTAATTGAGGGTGTGATTTCGAGGACTACCGATTCTCCTTTAACCTCTACTGTAGGACTGAGTGAGCCCCTGGAGTCAACTCCAATTAAGCTTGAATTCTGATTACTAAAAAAGACAGCCAGCAGTGAAAAAACTATAACGATTACTCCAATTATCAAATTTATTTGCTTCTTTTTAAGCATCCTATAAACATAAAATAATTTGCAATAAATTACAACTTTTGAGCTTGACAAGAGAAATTGAAAAGTGAGATGCTTTTACTATGAGCAACAAAGAAAAAGATATATCAAAAGAACAGTCAGCATATACTCCTTTTCAGGAAGAAATTCGTAAAAGCCGAAGAGTAATCAAAAGTTTTAAAGCGAAAGCTAATAGGAATAGAACACCGAGTGAAAAATTAGCTGACTGGATGACTTTAACTTTTGGAACAATTCTCTTTCTTGTATTTAATCTTATTGTATTTGTATTTTGGTTATTAATAAATAAAGGTTATATTCCATTCTTTCCAATTTTTGATCCTTATCCTTTTAATCTATTAACCACCGCGGTATCACTTGAAGCAATTATTTTAGCTATTTTCGTACTAATCTCTCAAAACAGACAATCAAAAGTAGATGAATTACGAGAAGAAGTTAATTATCAAATAGGGCTTATTTCAGAAAAAGAAATAACTAAAATTCTTATGCTAGTTACCCAGATCGCTGAAAAAAATAAAATCGATATTTCCAAAGATGAAATTTTGGCTGAAATGCTTCAACCAACCAATACTGAAGGAATTGAGAAAGCTCTTGAACGTCAGATGGAAAGTGGAGCCCCTATTCTTCCACTTAAAAAAATAAGTCTCCCAACCATACCTGAGGCACCCAATCCTCTTCAGGAAATTAAAAAACTAATCAGCGAAGATAAATAAATGTCTTACTCTGCCCTATTATTTTTAGTACTTGCGTCACTTTCTACTGTTCTCGTAGGTGTTGAATCTTTTTCTTATCAAGGATATATTGAAAAATATTTACCCTTCAATATCCAACTTTTGGTCTTAATGACATTCTTGTTTTCTATACTTAATTTACTAAGAAACAAACCCACCAAACTCCCAAGATTAATTGATCAAATAAATTCTTTCATTATTCTACCTTTAACTTTTAGTGTCACAATTCTTTTTACTTTGTTAGAAATATTTACATATCCCAATTTTGTTTTTCAAAATTTCCATATTCATTATGAAATAATCTTTTTCCTATTTTTAATAAGCCTTTCCGTAAGAATATTCACTTTTGATAAATCTAAAATTACCAAAAACAAAAATAACTTTATTTTTCTAATTTCTCTTCTACTTTTAGGAATAATGGCTCTAATTAAAACTTGGCCGGGTGGTGTTTTTAACGATATTATTCGAGAAGATAATTTACTAGAAAATTTGCAAGTAGTTTTTTATGGCTTTTCATCAATTTTATTTTTTACTATTTCTTTTAAATATTTCAAATCAAATAAATTATTTTTTATCTATTTTCTAATTTTTGGGTTAGGATTATTATTTATCACAGGAGAAGAAATTTCATGGGGACAAAGAATTTTTGGAATTAGTTCTCCTGAAGTAGTTCAGGTAAATAATGCTCAAGGTGAGACTACCATTCATAACATAAATGGACTTCAAGAACTTCAACCATATATTTATTTAGTCTTCTCAGGTTTTCTTTCTTTTGCTTGGTTACTTGTTTCAGCTCTTCCTAATAAGTTAAGAACAAAATATGAATCTTTTGTTCCCTCTAAATATTTAATTTTTTACTTTTTGCCAATTTTCTTTTTTTATATCCATATTAATTTCCTCTCTGGCAAACATTGGCAGTGGCAAGAACCATGTGAACTTTTACTATCCATCGGTCTGTTTATTTTTGGATGCTTGTCTATTCAAAATAAAAACCCAAAAATCTCCCGTTAAAGAAGAGATTTTTGGGAATCCGATATATGATTATTTATTGACTCCTGGTCCGCCTCGAAAACCATGACCTCCGAAACCGAAAAGATACTTTATATCTATTCCGTTTTCCTTGGCCCAATTTTCTAACTCAGTCTTTTTCGCTTCCATCTGAGATTTTCTCTCTTCAGGCGTCAAATTCTTAAAACTGTCTTTGTCTGGCCTATTCGCTTTAAGCTCTTTCTGCTTATTTAAAATCAATGTTTTTTGAGCTTCAGTGATTTTTCCATCAGTAACCAGCTGAGAAAGTCTATCTTCATTCTTAGTTTGCATCTCTGCTTCTCTTACAGCGTGTTCTTCATCAAAAACTTTTTGAACTTCGTCTTGATTTAAATTAAACTTTGTTGCAATTTTTTGAACAAGAGTAGATTCTGGATTATCAGTGTCAGCCGCCAAAACGCCATGTACACCGAAAATACTTGCTCCAACTACGAGTAAAGTTACTGCTGGTAGTAATAGTTTTTTATTCATTCTCTCACCTCCTTTCATATGAATAATTTAGCAGTGCAAACTGAAATGAAGCTTAAGCAGCAGGGAAGATTAAAATGAAAGTGGTTTTATTATTTTCACTCTTTGCTGAGATAGATCCTTGAAATTCTTCAGTGATTTTCTTAGCAATTGACAAACCCAAACCATGACCGTCTTCGCTTCTTGACTTACTTCCCCGATAAAATCTGTCGAAAATAAAAGGTAAGTCTTCTTTGTCTATTCCTGTACCACCATTTTCTAGATTAATTTTAATTTTAGATTTATTAGTGACTGAAGAAATTTGAATCTTACCGTTTCTATCCGAGTACTTAATGGCATTATCAAAAAGAATAGTAAATAACTGAGTCAATCTTGATTCGTCAGCCAAGGTATAACCTTTTTTTACTTTATTTTCAATTTTTATATTTTTAATTTTCGCCATACTTTTAGTTTTATCTAACGCCTGATCAATAACTTTACCAATTAAAATTTTCTCAAGATTTATTTTGTCGATTTTATTTTTCCCTTGAACCAATTCTAATAATTCATCTGACAATTTCTGAAGAACAATTACTTCTTCCAAATTACTCTCTATTATTTTTACCGCTTCATCTTTAGTTAATTTTTTATTTCTAAGCGTCACTTCTATTTCTGAACGGAGATTGGTTAGTGGAGTTCGTAGTTCATGTGAAGAATCTGAAATAAATCTATTTTGCTCATCCATCATTTCTTTAATTGGTTTTAATGTCATTCCTGCAAGAAAATATGCAGCAGTTCCAGCGCCCATTAATACCACTAAATTAATAAAAATTAAATTAAGTATAAATCTATTTCTCGCTTCTCCCACTAGCTCTAACTCTTGAGGTGTTAAATGTGGCGGTCGAGGACCAATAAATTCTGGATTATATTCTCGCTGAATTCTGTTTTGAACTTTTTCTAACCTTTTAAAATCTGCGTTGACTAATTGAAAAATAATTACACTAAATGAAATACTAATCGACATTAGTATAAGAAGATAATAAGCAGTTAATTTGATTCTTGCACGAGAAAACATATTAACCTATTTTATACCCGAACCCTCTAACAGTAGTTATTACATTCGGTTTTCCTAATTTATCTCGAAGATGTTTTACATAAACTTCCACAGAATTTGGCAAGACATCAGATTCATAGCTCCATACATGATTAATTATTTGTTCTTTTTTAATTATTTGATTTGGATGTCGCATTAAATACTCAAGAAGAGAAAATTCTTTATTAGATAATTCAATTTTCTTTCCTTCTCTCTTTACTTCAAAAATATCTGGAGAAAGCGTTAGACTATCAATTATCAATTTATCTCCTAAAGATTTATTCGGTCTTCTAATGAGCGCTCGTACTCTAGCAAGGAGCTCCGTAAATGCAAAAGGTTTAACTAAATAATCATCAGCTCCAGCATTCAATCCCTCCACTTTATCAGTGACTTGTCCTTTGGCTGTCAGAAAAAGAACTGGTGTATGAACTTTTTTCTCACGCATCTTTTTTATAATCTCGACTCCATCCATTCCAGGAAGCATACGATCAAGAATAATCAAATCAAATTCTTCTTCAGTTGCTAGATCCAAGCCTGACTCACCATCGAAACAAACATCCACCACGAATCCTTCCTGAGTGAGACCCTGCTTAAGGGAATTAGCGATTTTATGTTCGTCTTCGACGATTAATATTCTCATGAGACTAGATTATAGCAAGTTGCTTAATTTTTGCTGAATTTATGCCTGGTGAAGTTCTTGAAGTGTGGGATTTGTTTGATCTTTTTCTGAAAGAATTGGAGACGAACTTTCCCATTTAATCCCCAGCCTTGGATCATCCCAGGCTAAACTTTTTTCTAGTCCTGGAGCCCATTCCATATCTGTTAGATAAATATAATCTGCTTCATCAGACAAAACTAGATATGAATTACCATAACCCTTAGGAACGAAGATCGCTGTTTTATTTTCATCTCCCAAAATATATGACTCATGTTTACCATAAGTTGGAGAACCAAGACGAAGATCTACTAGAACAGACTGAACTTTACCGCGAGGTACATAAATTAATTTATTCCAAGGAGCGATATGAATTCCACGCAAGATATTTTTCTCACTTCTTGCATGATTCATTTGGACGACCTCAAACTCTTCGTTCATTTCTTTCTCTAGCTCTTTTATTCTTACTGGTTCACGAAAAAAACCTCTATCATCTGAAAATGTAGGTCTATCTATCAGATATAATCCAATCGGAGTTCTGGTAATCGTAGGCTTATTATCCATTAATCAATAGTAATATAAAAAATAACTTTAATCAAAGATTTAGCCTGTTACCACTACCGCGCTTTTCATTCGTGGAATTACAAACTTATCTCCTAGTAAGCATAGTTGTGCATCGATTTTATTAAGCTCTGTGCTAATTAAATTATTGCCTATATCATCCTTTAGATTAATATGATCCACGCTCTGGGTAGCGAACACACTAAGCTCACCCGTATCTGACTGTCTAATTCTTTCGCTTGCGAGCAGAGCAGCTTTTTCAGGCGTTAAAGCATCAATTATTCTTAACTTCTTCTTTAATTTTTTTGCATTAGCAGATTGATCAATGATCTCTTTCATGGTAATAAATCTTTCTTCGGCTTCATTCCAGCCTACATACTGACCAAGAAACTTAGGGTCATTAATATCAATTCCTTCTGTTTTAATTTTAATTTTTCCCAGTGCCAGCATCGCCTCATCCGCTCGCCATCTTCTTTCACCTGGGGCATAGGAAGAATCTGTAATATTTCTATGAGTATAAGGTGTATTAGGCTCAGATGAGTTATAAAAGTTTAAAACAAAAGTATTATCTGTTCGAAAAATAAATTGAATTCTTGGACTTTCTTCAGCTCGCCCTTCTTCTGTATACAAACTTACTACCTTTCCCCTCTTATTCACATCAGCAGCTTCATCATAATTTTCAAACTCACTTGGATCAAAATCTGTAAACTGAGGAAACATGATCCCTGCTGATTCCTTAACTAAGGCTAATATTTCCGCACTTGAACCCTCCTGCTTCTCGACAATATGAGCAGACTGTGCTTCCTGAGGAGTATTTGTGGGCTCTGTTAGATCATTCATGTTTAAGACTTTTTTCCTTCTTCTCCTATTAGCTTCACTTCACCCGTTTTCGCATCAATTAAAACATCTTCTCCAAAAAGCACCGATCCCCATTCTGCAATGTTCGCCATTTTAGGCTGCAGGTTACCAAAACCTGGTGTAATGGGTTTATTCTCAGAACAATATTTTAATAATTCGAATCTACCTTCAGGAGTATTAGGAAAAGTTGGACTAAGTGGAGTTCCATCAGTACGAGTTTCATAAGCAGCAATGCCAATCTGCTCAGGTGCTAGGTCAGTAATGTCGGGCATCATTACAGCTTTTTCTCTTTCATATGCCTCCCTTTCACCCCATACACCCAAATGCTCAAATTGAGGTTCTCGATGTACATATGGGTAAAGAGGTATATAGTTACCATTTTCCATGGGGTGCTCCCAACCGAGGGGGACCTCTCTTGCCTCTCTTGTTGGAGTCATTAGAATTATAGCTTCTGGATTCCCAATTGCTTTATAAAACCTCGCACGTAATTCATCAGGAGTCGGCCTATCGCTCATGAAAAAATTATAACACAAAGCCTCTTTGACTTTAGCAAGTTTTATGTATAATCAGATTATGGCCACAGAAGATATTTTAAAAGAAGTTAAGCTCAGATACTCCAATGACAAAAAGCCTGGAATAACGAGAAAAATAATCGGTAAGAAATTCGTCTACTTCGACACTGACGGAAAGAAAATAAAAGATAAAGCAGTCATTGATAGAATTAATGCTTTAGTGATTCCCCCGGCTTATCAAAAGGTTTGGATTTCTCCATATGCCAATGGCCATATTCAAGCCACTGGAATTGATGCCAGAGGCAGAAAGCAATACAGGTATCATCCGCTCTGGATAAAAGTGAGTCAAGAAGAAAAATTTACCCATTTGCTAGATTTCTCTAAACACCTACCTAAAATTAGATCTAGAGTCCGAAAGGATATGGATAAGAAGGGAATGCCTAGAGAAAAAGTGCTTGCTACTGTGGTTTGGTTACTCGAAAATACCCTAATAAGAGTAGGCAATGAAGAATACGAGGAAGAAAATAAATCATATGGACTTACCACACTTAAAAATAGACATGCAACGGTTAAAGGAGATAATCAGGTAGTCTTTCAATTTAAAGGTAAAAGCGGTGTCTTTCATAAAGTAAGCGTAAAGAATAAAAAAGTAGCCAAAGTCGTAAGGCGTAGTCGTGAAATACCTGGCCAAGATCTGTTTCAATATTTCGATGATAATGGCGAATTACAAACCATTGATTCCTATGACGTGAATGAATATCTTAAAGAAATAACCAACGAAGACATCACAGCGAAAGATTTCCGAACCTGGGGTGGCACCCTTCTAGCTGCTACTCATTTTGATAAGATAGGTCTTACTAAAGAAGAAGCTGCAATAAAGCAAAACATAGTAGACGGAGTAAAAACAGTAGCAAGCTTTTTAAGAAATAAACCTGCTACCTGTAAAAAATATTATATCCATCCTGTAATTATCGAGTCCTATGAAAAAGGCTATGTGATTTCGAATATGGAAAAACTACCTAAGAAGACTCGTTACATAAATGTGAGCGGATTAAATGAAACTGAAAATAAAACGATGGCTCTTCTCACCTACGCCCTAAATTAACTTCAAATTGTTTTACTACCAGCTATTCGCTAAGCGCTATCTGCTAGTAACTAATTTCCGCAGGTTCCCTGGGAAGTGGCAGAGAATGGAGAGAACTGTGAATTTCCAGTTCCGAGATTAGCCACGAAGGCATATGCATATCTGAAGTAGTATGTCTGACCTGAGTTAAGGGAAACATTTGCTTGAACATTATTTGAACCATTTGGTCCCTGAGTAGCATTAGCTCGATCACTTCCACCATTAGTTGAGCCTACTTGATACCAATATGTCTGTGCATTCTGAACAAATGGAATGGTGAGCGTAGCATTCCACTGATTTCCTGAAAGATTATTACAAAGCATACTTACTTGACCTGTTGGAGCTGGAATACTAACACCTGAATTAATGGTAAATTGAACATTTGATGCAGGAGCAGCTACTGATTGCATGTTGGATGTAGCTAAGTCTTGATCTGTTCCATTAGGCTGTGATTGTTTAAGAACAGCCATCATGTCATACCAAGTAGAGGCTGCTGCACCGCTCCATGACCATGAGGAACCGTTCTGTGGACTTACATTATTTACTGCTACCTGATAGTTAGAAGAGTTATAAACTTTTTGTAAAATTACGATTCTTGAATTTGCTGGAGCTACACCATTGAAGTTTATGGTTCCAGTAATCGTTGAATTTGATGGGCCAGGCGTTGGTGTAGTATTTGGCGCTGCAGTTGGCGCAGGAGTAACAGCAGCTGTTGCTTGTGAATTAATGGTTAATGTTTCATTAACCGCAGGCGCAGTGATAACCAAAACTGGTGAGGTTCCAATCTGTTTTCCGCCTGAGGTTAAAATTCCATAAACCTCATAAGACTGTCCTGCAGTAGCAGTAGTGTAACTCATAAATTGCTTAGCTTGACCAGGAAGCCCTGATGCTACTGTAGAAAAGCTTGGCTTTCCAGCCTGCCTACCCATAACGGAAATGGTTGCGCCTGACGGAATATAACCATTAACTGTAATATTTCCAGAAATAACAGCGTTGCTTGCTCCATTTACGCTTGGAATGTTAAGGGTAAGAGACTCTTCAGATGCAGGAGCAGTAACTACTAACGGATCTGACTTCACGACAGTCGTTCCGTTGGCCATAACTGTAGCTGTTATTTCATATGTCTTCCCAGCTTCAAGTCCATTTACTGCCCAAGATGCTCCATCCACTGCTGGTTCATTTTTAATT
>CAZGGU010000002.1:99807-101451 GCA_964525395.1 uncultured Gammaproteobacteria bacterium | reverse complement strand
CCAATACCATTAACTCCTGGATAATTATCTGAATGATCTCCTACTAAGGCTTTATAATCAATAAACTGAGATGGCTTAAGCCCATACTTCTCCTCCACCGCATGCTCATCAAACATAATCATCTTAGTTACTCCCGTAATAGGAGCCAAGATCATGACATGAGAATTTACTAACTGCAGTAAATCTCTGTCGCCCGTGAGGATAATCACCTGTTCTGCTTTTTCCTTTACTGCTTGATTAGCTAGCGTACCGATCAAATCATCTGCTTCATATCCATCTAAATCATGTATGCAGAACTTAGATTTCTCGAGAACATCTCTTATAATCTTAAACTGATTGGACAATCC
This sequence comes from uncultured Gammaproteobacteria bacterium, assembly GCA_964525395.1. Classification (GTDB taxonomy): domain Bacteria; phylum Patescibacteriota; class Microgenomatia; order Levybacterales; family UBA12049; genus 2-01-FULL-39-10-A. Next base: position 101,104 of record CAZGGU010000002.1, on the reverse strand, counting down.
GTCATCCATTTTAGGCCTGGTAGACTGATAGCCAGCAAACATTAACTTACGAAAAGTTGGCGCTGCGCGATCAAAACAAACTATCAAATGATCTGGATTCAAATCGGAAACAATTTTGAGGACCATGGCGAAGAAGCCGTAAACTGCGTTGGTGAGCTGGCCGTCTTCAGTTTTATGAAGAGGAGGAAGAGCATGGTAAGCGCGATGAACAATTGCATTGCCATCAACTAAAACTAATCTGCTCATGAATGGATTATACAATATTTAAGAAGAAGCAACAGAGGAATTAGCTTTGGAATTTTCTATAAGTAACTGTAAAGATTAACATTGAGAGCGGTACTGTAACAAACAATCCAATACCCAATGCCAGAGCTCCCAAGAATAAGAGAACAAAAATGATAACTAATAGAATTACCAGATCAACAACAGATCCTTTTGTTTTTTCCCAGCTTGCTTTAATAGCTAAAACTCCGTCCATTCCCTTATCAACCACATAATACATTGAGAACCATAATCGAAGAAGAACATAAACCATAACAACAAACACTATTATAGAAATGAAGAATAAGAAAGGTAACGTAATTCCTAAGGCAATCAATAATTCAAATACTAGCCTTATACCAATAACCGCTAGAGCTACTAGGATAGCATCTTTATAATACTTACTATTTAACCAGAGTTCATTAATTTGAGGATTTTTAGCATCGACGATTCCAAGCAATATTTTGACAATTCCTACTATAAAAAAGACATTCACCGCCCACATTGCAAGGGATAAAATGTATGCTGTAAGACTTGAAGGAACTAAATTAATCACTAACCCACTTACAAACATTTCCACAAGCCCAATAACAATTAGAGCTACAATAAGAATTGCGATTATTTTTACGTTCTTAAGAAGTAAATCCCAAGCTTGTTTGATAATTGCTAAATAATCTAGTTTCATTAAATTTATTGTGTGATAAAAATAAACCGCTGTCAATAGGTATTAAGCGTATGACTTAGGACTTCCCTCGACCGGTGTCATTTTATCTAATTTTCTATAAAGAACAGTAAGCGAAACCATACCAATAAGCCATGTAAGAATTACTCCAACTATGAGAAGGAATATCCCTGAAATCATAAATAGTCCAATCCCAAAAGTAATAAGAGTTACTCTTATCCTCTTTCCCTTAGTGATTGCGAATGCTCGCTCAAGCGCTTCAATCGGACCCCATACTTTATCAATTGAAATATATGAAATGAAAGAAATGACAGTTGAGTATGCTAATAAAACTGAGAGTGGAATCAAAGCTAG
>CAZGGU010000002.1:0-99707 GCA_964525395.1 uncultured Gammaproteobacteria bacterium | reverse complement strand
ACCTACAGAAGCGAACATCTTAACGATTGCGAAGAATATCGAGAGAATAATTGAAACAAAGAAGAATGCTCCAAATGCAGCCAAATTAGGATCTTTAGAATCGGGTGATCCCATAAGCATAGTCAAAGGCAACTGAACTAGCTGTGGAATAAGATATGTAAGTGCGAAGAAAATAAGTGCAGCCAGAAAAATTTCCATGAAATTTTTCTTAAGCACTACCCAACCTTCTTTAATAAGTGGAATAAATTCAATTTTCTCCATTAATTTGATTTTTAATCTTTTGTAAGTAGATGTCAAGAGGTTTATGCTTCAACAGGCAAAATTGCAGGTTTATGACCTGGTAAAATTTTCTTCGGACCAATAAGTTTTTCAAAAGCTTCTGATTCTAATGTTTCAACTTTTAATAATTCATCTGCGAGAATATCAAGCTTTTTTCTCAACTTTTTCAGAACTTTTGTAGCATTCTCGTAAGCTTCATCTATTATCTTCTTTACTTCCCGATCAATCTTCGCTTGCATTTCAGGAGACAATTCATCTGAATCATAAGGAGTATCTTTCTGAAGATCAAATGTAATAGGACCCAAATCACTCATGCCAAATCTCATAACCATTGCCCGAGCTACATTGGTCGCTTTCTCAATATCATTAGATGCACCAGTAGTTATATCTTTGAAAACTAATTTTTCTGCAGCTTGTCCTCCAAGCATCATAGAAATTTCTTCAAGAAGATGTGATTTAGTCTCATGAACCCTATCAATTGGCTCAGTCATAGTGTGACCTAAGCTCATTCCACGAGAAACTATTGAGATTCTATGAATCGGATCAATGTGTGGCATTTCCCAACCCACCAAAGCATGTCCTGCCTCGTGATAAGCAGTCATCTTTTTATCCATGTCTGTTTGAAGTCTTTTCTTTTCAGGCCCAAGCTTAACCTTAGTAGCTGCTTCTTCTAGGTCTCCCATTGAAATTTTCTTTCTGTCTTCCCTAGCTGCACGAATGGCAGCTTCATTTAACATATTTTCTAAATCTGCTCCAGAAAAACCAACTGTTCTTTTCGCTGCTTTTTCCCAATCTACATCAGCATCAATCGGTTTCCCTTTAGCATGAATGGAAAGAATTTCTTTTCTTCCTTTTACATCAGGTAATTCAAGCGCCACGCGTCTATCAAATCTTCCAGGACGCACCAAAGCTGGGTCCAAAACATCTGGTCTATTCGTAGCTGCCATCACAATCAACTGCTCATTTGGAGTAAAGCCATCCATCTCTACTAGGATCTGGTTTAATGTTTGCTCGCGCTCATCATGTCCTCCCATAAATCCTCCACCTCTCTGACGACCAATCGCATCAATTTCATCGATGAAAATAATTGCAGGCTGATTTTTCTTCGCAGTATTAAACAAATCTCGAACACGTGAAGCTCCTACGCCCACCAACATTTCCATAAATTCACTTCCTGCCATTGAAAAGAAAGGAACATTTGCTTCCCCAGCAGTAGCGCGAGCAAGTAGAGTTTTTCCCGTTCCTGCCGGACCAATCATTAAAACTCCTTTCGGAGTTCTTGCCCCCATATTTTTATATTTAGTAGGATTTTTAAGAAAATCTACGACTTCTTCAAGTTCTTTTTTTGCTTCATCTACTCCTGCTACATCATCAAATCCAATCTTTGGATTGTCTTTAGAATAAAGCTTTGCTTTGGATTGACCAAATGAGAAAACTGAGTCCTGAGCGCCCCTGGCTTGCTTGAAAATAAAATAAAAGAAGGCAACCATGAGAACGATTGGAAGAATACCAATAAGAAGATTCATCGTATTATTCATTGCTGTTTTATCTTCTACTGTTACCTCTATATTTTTTAGCGGAACTCCTGCATCTTTAAAAAGCGTATAAACGTCAGACCCTGGTTCTTTGTATGCCTCATAAGTTTTATCCCCTTCTTCAAGCACCAATCTATTATCATAAACGGTAATTTTATCTACTTTCCCTTCCTTAGAATCTTTTACAGCTTGGGAAAGTGGAATTGTTTTGGTGTCTTTGAAAGCATCATCAGGTTGGTTAAGTCCGATGATCACGAAGCTTAATACTAAGAAGATAAATCCATAAATTATTATGTTTTTCCAGTTCTTAATTTTTTTAAGCTGAGGAATATTAGATTTTTTTGATTTTCTAGAGTTTGCCATTTGAGTGGAAATTATAGCATAAATTAGCTTTTATTCAAAGCTAAAGGAGTCCCATTTTTTGTTTGGTTTCAGTGAGTGTTCTTGCGGCAACTTCGCGACAAATTTCCGCATGCTTTTCCATCATTCCCTCCAAATCGAAAGATGCTTCAATTTCTGCACGTCTTTTCTGAATGGGCTCCAAAATTTCAAATAGTGCTTGTGAAACGTCATTTTTCACATCAGAATAACGAATATTTTTATCGTAATAATCCTGAGCATATTTAGTGTGCAAATCCAACCTATTCGCTAGCTTTAAAAGCTCAAACAAAGTCGCCACTCCACCATCTTTTGGAACCTCTCCACCCATATCTCCACTATCTGTTGGGATTACTGAAACTTTTTTCTTTATTGTCTCCAGATCATCAGTTAAGAGAATTGATGAGCCTTCTTTGGTTTTACTCATCTTCCCTTCCCCAGTTAAACTTGGCACATATTCTCCCGGGGTTTTAAATCTTTGCGGTTCTGGAAAAGTTACTCCATAAGTGGAGTTAAACTTACGCGCGATTTCACGAGTGACTTCAAGATGAGGCTCCTGATCAACTCCTACAGGCACTAACTCTGCCTTATAAAGCATGATGTCAGCTGCCATTAGAACTGGGTAATATAAAAGGCCCATATTCACATATTTAGGATACTGCGCTTTTTTATCTTTATATGTCGGCAGATCTTCAAGCCTAGAAACTGGATAAATTGTAGAAAGAAGATAGGCGAGCTCTGTATGCTCAGGAACTTTAGACTGAATTTCAATAAGACATTTTTCCGGGTCAAGTCCAGCAGCTAAATAATCTAAGACGACATTACGTACGCTTTCCTGCAAAGTTTTAGGATCATATGGAGTAGTAATCGCATGCATGTCTACCACCGAGAAAACACAATCATATGCGTCTTGCAGTTCTATCATGCCTTTTACAGCACCAAAATAATTACCGAGATGTAGTCGGCCGGTAGCGCGAACCCCACTGTAAACTTTCTTTTTCTCCATGAAGAAATTATAACATTAAATCCAGGCTTTTTTGAGGTCTTGGAATTTTCCATCAATTATAGACTGACGGATTTGATTAGTTAAATTTACAGTAAAAGCCACATTATGATATGAGGCTAGGGTATAAGCTAAAAGCTCTTTGCTTCTAAATAAGTGGTTTATGTATGCTCTTGAATAATTCTTGCAAACATAACATTCACACTTAGGATCAATTGGAGAAAGATCTGAGGCAAATTTAGACTTAGTCACATCAAATCTGAATCTATTTTCTACACTTCCAATTGGCGGTGAAATAAATACATGTCCCATTCGGCCAAGACGAGTCTGAATAACGCAATCAAATGAATCTATTCCCCGCTCTACTCCTTCGAAAATGTCATCAATTTCTCCAATTCCCAAAAGATGCCTTGGTTTTTCTTCGTCGAGCTCTTCAACTGTCCAATCTACTACTTCATATAAGTTCTTTTTAGAAGCATGCGCACCACCAAATGCGATAGCATCAAAGTTCTCATTAATAAACTTCGCAGATCTGCGTCTTAAGTCTTCAAACTGTCCACCATGAGTAACGCCGTACATCAATTGATCTTCTCTTTTTTGAGCCTTGAGGGACCTTAAAAGCCAACTTTCAGTTAACTCCAAGGATTTCAAAGTTTCACTTTCATCATATGTAGGAGATTCAAGATCATCGAAGCCTACGATAAGATCTGCGCCTATTTTTTCTTGTATCTCAATCGAAGTCTCCGGAGATAACATGTGCTTCGAGCCGTCAATATGTGACTGGAACTCTACTCCGTCTTCTGTAATCTTATTTAGCCTTGGCTTAATTTCTTCAGACTCAGTCAAATCAGGTTTCAAAAACTTCACTCCTGGCTTTTCTAAGCCTACACCAAGAGAAAATACTTGGAATCCACCAGAATCAGTAAAAGTTGGACCATGCCAATCCATCATCTTAGAGAGTCCACCCATCTTCGCCACCAAATCTGCGCCTGGCTGAAGCATAAGATGATACGTATTTCCTAAAACGACTTGAGGCCCGATCTCTCTAATCTGTGCTCCAGTCATACTTTTCAGTGTTCCCTTGGTGCCTACAGGAAAAAAAGCAGGAGTTAAAACATCTCCATGAGAAGTCTTAATTATTCCAGCTCTCGCTTTCCCATCTCTAGCTTTTACTCCAAATTTTGGTTTCATAACTGGTAATTATAAGGGTTATTGATCTATTATGCTATAATCTCACGCATGACAGGTGAATTTTTTACAGACAAAGGCTTAAATCTCGCAGAAGGTGCTTTAGAAGTTACACATATTAGCTGTGATAACTGCGGTTTACTTGATATTGCATCTGCATTTCCTTCTTTTAATGCCGAGAATCCTGCTGAAACTGAAAGATTTAAAGCCACGCTTCTTGGATTTGGAATAGATTATGATGGAAATCCGCTACATCAATCTGCAGTTCAGACTGAATATGCAGGAGCATGTTGCCCAGGATGCGGAAATTATAGCTCTTTAGATTTTGATCCATTCGGAACACTATTTGCTGCAACTCCACCTGAATTACTAGATTAATTTGAAGCTGATTCTTTAAGCCTATTAACTTCTTCTTTAAATTGATTTCCGCGGTCTTTATAATTTTCAAACATTCCGAATGAAGCGCAAGCTGGGGAAAGCAAAACTACATCTCCTGGCTGAGCAAGCTTTGAAGCTGCAGCAACGATTTTTTCTATAGAATCTGCGCCTTCTATAATCAGTGTTTCAGGTCTAACATTTTTTATTTCTGCTTTTATTCTCTTCCATTCCTCTCCAATACCAATAATCGCTTTTATGTTTTCCGCTTCTCCAATCACCTGACCAAGCTCTTCAAACGAACTCTTCTTTGAAGAGCCTCCAAGAATTAAAATCTCAGGATTTTGGAAAGATTTTATCGCCGCAATCGCTGTTTCAGGGGTTGTAGAGAATGAATCATTATAGTACTCGACTTGATTAATTAAACCTACAAGCTCAAGCCTATGCTCTAGACCTTTAAATGACTTTAAGACTTCAGTTATGGTATTAAGCCTTACTCCTGCCAAATACGCAGCCAGTGCAGCCGCACAAGCATTTTCGTGATTATGATCACCTTTTAATTGCAACTCTCTAGTATCAATTATTGGTAAATCATTGCCTTTAGTTCTTAGAATTATCTGATTTCCTAACGCAAAACATCCTTCGTCTACTTCTCTCTCTCGTGAGAAATAATAAACTTTTCCTTCAGTATATATATCGGATTCATTCGAGGCTGGATAATCTCTATTTACTATTGCGATATCATCTGTGGTCTGGTGGGATAGAATATTCCTCTTCGCCTCAATATACTCCTCGATATCGCTGTGGTAATCAAGATGTTCCGATGTCACCATAAGCATGACTGCAATATGCGGGCTTTTTTGAAGATCCTGAAGCTGAAATGACGACATTTCCAAAACTACCCATGATTCAGGTGTCAATTTATCCATGAAATTAAAAGGTGGAACACCAATATTTCCCCCTAGATAGACATCAAATCCAGCTGCTTTTAACATTTCATAAATAAGAGTAGAAGTAGTTCCCTTTCCTTTCGTACCTGTTACTCCAATAATATTTTTAGTTGGAGCAAGTTCAAAAAATAATTTAGTCTGAGAAGTTATTTTTTTAGGATCTACTAATTTTTGGAGGTCTAAAGCCTTAACGCCTGGCGAACGAACAATCAAATCAAAACGATCAAGATCATTTAAGTAATCTTCACCCTGCGCTTGATCTAAGACTTCTGCATCTGCGCCTTGTGATTTAAGATATTCAAAAGAAGATTTTCCCTCTACTCCTTCACCAATTACTGCAATTTTTTTATTTTTTAGTTGATCAATATTCATAGTTGGGGTGATTTGGTGGCTGCGGCGGGGTTCGAACCTGCGACCATTGCCTTATGAAGACACCGCTCTACCACTGAGCTACGCAGCCAAGTCTCGATAATTATAACAGAAATCAAGGCTAAATTAAACTTTATAGGTTTGACCCGAGGCTAATCAAGTGCTATAATACTCATTACGCGCGGGGTAGTGTACAGTGCACGTGAGGCTCATAATCTCACAGGCTAGGCGCAACTCCTAGCCCCGCAACAAATTAAGCAATTTCCTCATCTTGGTCTGGAGAAACTTCAAGACCCTCTATTTCTGAGTCTGATAAGTGTGTATCAAATGTAATATCAAGCACTCTTACAAGCTCTGCTGCGGTCTGAGAAATACTTGACTGATGCGCTTCTCTTCTCTGGTCTCTGAGCTCAAAAGCTATTAAAATCGCATCTTGAATTGCTTTATTAATCACTGGGACTGATTCTTCATTCTCATTTGCTACTATTACTTTTGATTTCAAAAAAGTACTACCATCCATCCATAAACGAATTAAATCTTCCATAGAGACATCTAAATTTACAGAGAGAGATCTATTGTTTGGTTGCATCTTTGCTTTGTAAACTGCTTTCTCTTTCGGATCACTTGGTTCAGTTATGCAAATTCCACCATTAACGAAAATTACCAAATGCTGAGATTGATCAGGCTTTAATGGAAGAATATATCCCACATCTCTTCGTACCGTTTTCCCCACTTCATTCGCTCTATCCATCACAATAGACCTCCCTACACCTTCTTGCTTTAGCCTTAAAATACCTTCTAGAAGACCTGGATATATTGGATCAACCACTGCTTCACCAGCCTGCTTCAAAAATACTACATCGCGCTCATTAAATTCGCTCATGTGGGAAATATAATCTTATGAAGCCAACATTTCAATGCTTTAATTGTTTTCTGACTTATAGTTTGATAGAATGCTCAAACTTAATCACAGCCTGGCCAAATGCGGCCAACTACTGGAGGTTATATGCACGTTTAAATTTTGCGAAGTAATCTATATCTACAGAGAAAGGAGTGCGAAAAACATGTCATTCACGGGAAATCCTGTGGATCGACACCGCAAGTCAATGTCGGTAAACCAGAATTCCTGGCACTATCGCGTCTATCTCTGGTGGATGAACCAAGGCGGTAGAGTCCGACAAGGCTATGCAGAAAATCTCTGCCACTACATGCGTGTTGTACTGATTTGGGCACCAATTTTTTGGTTTTTCAAAGCTCGTCTTTATAGAGCAGTCCGACTCTGGATGATCGCACTCTCTGTCATCATCACCCTGAGTAGTATGGTCGTTTATCTGATCGCTCCTGATAAGTTCTTTTTTACAATTTTCATGGTGATATTCTTTACCACAATCGGCATGATAGCAATTTCATCCTTTCTACTAATTTCATATATGGAAAACAATAAGCACAAGCGTTGGGTAAGAACAGTAATTTCATTCTTTGACAAATTGTTTTACCTGCTAGCCGTTCTGTTTTTGGCTCCTTGCTGGCCTATTTTCAAATTCAACGAATGGACAAACCTAAGATACGGTCGAAATATCGTAGGTTGGTTTTGGTTTCAAGGTCGATTTAAGGTGATCTATCCTTGGAGCGTGGCTGCAGCAGGCACAATCGTTTTCTCCTTCTTTCTAGTAGGAGTCGAACGTACGCTGAGTTGGATTCTTATCCTGACAGCAGTTGTAGCTTTTGTTTTTGGAATTAGTTTCCTAATTGTTTTGACGATATTCTTTTTTGATAGGATCAAGGATTGGAACCACTCGCGCATTTTGCGCAAACGATACCAGACACAGAGCAGTCTTCCGGCTTCCAAGATTGAACACGGCACCCCCGCAATCATTCTTGCCGGTCAGTTCGTTATGGCGCAGAAGAATCGGATCTGTCCATTCATCAATCTGCCAAACAATCCTTCTCTGACAAGATCTGCTCCTTACTCTAAAGAAGTAGAGAATTAGCTTCGCAAACGGTGGCGAGAAATAAGAGGCGTAAGCTTCCATATGTGCCTTCAAGCACGAAAACCTCGCCACCAACTATCTTCCCAATATCAAATTAATCCACTGTAGATAATTAGGCACGATTATAATTTCTTTATTCTCTTTTTTATCTACCAAATCCTGAGGCACGATTACGCTTGACTCCCCAGGCTTTACCAAGAAAAGCTTATCCCGAGCTTCTCTTTCGACAAAATTTGGGTCATTTACCATAGAAAGTTGCATTTTTAACCTCCTATTTTCTTCTTTTTGCTGGGCTAAATTAGTTTTGGCTTTAACAACTAAGTCTTTTTTTCGCCAAGTATCATAAATTGAACGCACTAAAATATTAATTATTATGAGGCTAATTATTACTGCAATAACAAATAAAATCGTTTTAGCTGTTGACGCTTGGTTCGATTTTGTGATATTATAGGCCATTATGAATCAGATTCAGTTGGTAGATGCCAGTGCGGAGTTCAAAGAATTTCTTAAATCCAAGGGTCATTCTACCTCAACAATTGTAGCATACGGTAAAGATATCGAGCAGCTAGTAGACTTTTTGAACAGCCTCGAAAAGCAAAATGTTCATGAAGTTTCTCAGGCTGACCTCGAAGCTTTTCTTGGAAAAATGAACGAAGAAGGCTATACTCCTAAGTCGGTTTCAAGAAAGATTAACTCTACTAGAACTTTCTATAGATTCCTTAAAGTTAACGAATATGTTACAGATGATCCCTCCCTACTCGTAGCTCACCCTAAATATCAGCTCGCACCTCCCAGAATCCTTACTCCTACAGAGTATAGAGCTTTAAGAGATGCTGCAAGAAATGACGCCAGAATGTCAGCTATTATCGAACTTTTACTCCAAACTGGAATCAGAATCGGAGAACTTACTGCACTTAAATTATCAGATATTCAAAAAGATTCCCTCCACATTCCGGCTATGGAAAAACACGAGGAAAGAACTGTACCATTAAACAAAAGGGCTCAAGAAGCACTTAAAAAATACCTAGATGTTCGCCCACAAGTAGAAGAGGATCATTTGTTTATCACTAAATCAGGAAAACCATTCCTAATTAGAAATATTAGAACTAGTGTTGAAAGATACTTCAGGCTCGCTGAGATTAAAAATGCGAAGGTTAATGACTTAAGACACACATATGTAGCCCATCACCTTAAACATGGCGCATCTATCGTTTTACTTTCTAAGAACCTTGGACATAAAAGAATCTCCACCACTGAGAGATACCTAGAATTCGTTCCAGACAGAGCACCTGAAAATCAAATCCTCACAGAATTATAAAGCTATTGCTTTGTTGACTTTTCTTAAATTCCCTCGTGAGCACAGAGCTCGCCAAAGAAGTATTATTTTTTATTGAAAATCCATATCAAGCTACTGATAAAGTAGTGGAGATTGTTGAAGACGGTCAAAGAGTGATTCAGATTCAGAGATACGAATCTCCTAATTTCGGGGATCATCCTTATTCCGCCTATACACACCTCCAACCATTAAACATGCTCCTGGTGGAATGGAAATTCCTAATTTAGTCAAACCCTATGCAATATTTGAAAGTGTCACCCCTATTGAAGAGCAAGAAGTATTTACGCTGAGTTTATCGAAGTGCTTCTGCTTGGGATCGAACCAAGGACATCTATCTTATAAGGATAGCGCTCTAACCGCTGAGCTACAGAAGCTTTTATTAACCGCTCTAACCGCTGACCCCGATTTAATCGGGGCTGAGCTACAGAAGCAGTTGAGTGTATTATAAACCAAAAGAGGTTAATTTTGAAGCTTAAAGCCTTGCGCGTTCCCCTATAACCTGCTCAATTGTATTCACATCTTTCCCATATTTAAGTCGTGATAATTGCTTAATTAGCTCTGCGACTCTAGGATTCATCATAGCTTTTTCTTTCACGATATCCTTTGTAGTGTCTAGTGAGAATGGCAAGATAGGTTCTCCATTAACTAGTGTTCTCATATAACAGTTAAAACGGTCGATATTTATAAGATCTGCCTCAGTAAATGTTGGCTGGAATTCATGCTGAAGATAATTAGCATCCGTCACGCCCACGCGGAATGAAGCCAAAGTGCCTACATTTCCAAAAATAGCATTCTTAACTTCTTCTTCCATCTGCCCGATAAACTGATTCGCTACGATCAAGTTTAAACGATATTTACGTGCCTCAGAAAGAATCTGGGCAAAATCAGGTGTTGCGAAATTCTGAAACTCGTCCACATAAAGGAAGAAGTCTCGACGCTGTTCCTGCGGAATATTCTGTCTACTCATTGCAGCTACTAAAATTCTAGGAACAATGATTAAACCTAAGAAATTAGAGTTCTCTTCTCCAATCTTACCTTTAGACAAATTAACGAGCAAAATTTTGCCATTATCCATTACGTCTCGAAAATCATAAGCTGAATCAGACTGACCAATGATATTTCTGATCATTTTATTCGTAACGAAACGACCGAATTTGGAAACGATATAGTCAAGAACTTCTGATTTATGAAAGTCGGAAGTTTGAGCAATTTGATCAGTCCAATAACGCTTAACAATAGGATCCTGAACGAGGGGCAATAATTCTTGAACGAACTTCGCATCGGTCAAAATACGCACAACTTCAATAAAAGTCGCTCCAGGCTTATACATAACTGTAAGCATCGCGTTTCGAACAGCATGCTCAAATCTAGGACCGATAATACCTGTTTTATTAGGATCAAAGAGCTTGTACATAAGCCCAATCACAGAAGACACTATGTAGTGCTTTTCTTCTTCTGAATGAGCATCAAGCATATTAAGTCCCATTGGACGAGCCAAATCTGAAGGATCGAAAAGAATTACATCCTCGCTTCTTTCCGGCGGAACCATCGTAAGAATATCTTCAATTAAATCTCCGTGAGGATCGATTACTGCTAAGCCCTTCCCACCCTTAATGTCCTGCATAATCATCTGCTTAAGAAACTCTGTTTTTCCTGTACCTGTTTTTCCGATTATATACATATGCCTTCTTCTATCATCGTCTCCGATATAAACGTCTCGAGACAAACCACGATATGAACTTTTTCCTAGATACAATCCTGATGTAGGCACATTGGCTGCCACTGGAGCACGCTTTGAAGCAACCCAAAAAATATGAGGTGTTGCTACGCCTTTATTTGGGAAATGAAAAAGAGTAGCTAGCTCTTCATTATTAAGAATCGATATATGCCCATGCTTAGGCATATAACGGTAAATAAATTCATCCATAAATTCTTTGTTATGATGTTTTGAACTACTAAAAGAATTAGCACCCGAATACTGGCTAAATGCGTTTTTAATATTAGAAAGATGCGCTTCGGCTGAATCATGCGTTGAAGATGAAACTACTATGCGAATGATCGAATCGAATCCTGGTTTACCGATCTTTGTCTCCACCCCCTCAAGCTCTTTCGCATCATGTGAATATTTAGCAGTTTCAGGATTTGATTCATGTTTCTTAGTATTAGATAACCAGGCTTTACCAATTTTCTTCCATTTAGGATCAGCAGGCGAAATACAAATCTGAATTGCTGCGCCCTCTCCTTCTGTCATCTTCGCTAAAGTAGAAGTAATTGAAGAGAGTGGGTCCACGGGATAATCTTTATAAGTTTTAATAGGCTCATAACTATGCTTTTTAAGATGAAGTGAGGTAAAAGCTACTTTTCCAGTTTCAGAGAAAATATTATAGTCATTTCCAATTACATATCCCTCCTTAGGCGAATGGTGTTCAGAAACCTCTTCAATTTCAGCCTCGGGATAGGCACCGTTTATCTGTTTTTCCACAAAATCTCGATATTTATTTGGAGCAGAAACATAAAACCGAATATCCCCTGGCATTCCTACGATTTCAAAAGAAAAAATAGGCTGAGGTTTAAGAAAGGCTGTTCGACCACCTTTATAAACAGAGCCAAAGGAAGCAAATAACTGCTCTGCTGCATCAATTTTTACTTCATTGTCCCTAGGAAGTGCAACTTGCAAAAGTGTTCTCTTGAGAGCTTCTTTTTTACGATTGCGGAATTTATATGCGATAAAAGAATAATAACCAAGTACAGCCACTAGTGCGCCAGCACCTGTCATGACCAAAAGCACAGCCATAAAAGCTACAATAAATGATGCAAAATTAATTTCCATAACTATACTCCAGTCGGATGCGGATCAAGTTTTTTCATTCTGAGTTTTTCAAGAAATGCAATTCTTAATCTTCCAAGCCAGCTTTTTGAATCATTAGTGTTATTATCGAGCGCTTTTAGATCAACTTTAATCTGCTGCTCAAGCCAAGCTGGCGATTGATTTTGAGGCAATTCAACTTTAGGCTCTGGGTTTTGATTAAACATGGTGTGGCTGAGCTTTGGAGCGGTATCAACCACAGCGACTCCCGCATCAGAAACTACTTGTGGAATTTCTGGCATAGGATGAGATGATTCCACATGCTGTTTTGGGGCAATAGGCGTAGCCTCTACCCTCCCACCTTGGTGAACGGTTGCAGGCTGAATTAATTGATCTGGTTTTGCGTTGGGATCCATACAACTATATTACCACAATGGCCGAAATTTAGGTTTAAATTAAGATAACAAAATCTTTACAGTTAACAAGCGAATTTGAAGCCACAAATTCCTCCCACATCCCCTGTAACCTCCTTAGCGCAGACTTTGGTCCTAGAACCTGCAGGCTTGCTTCTTTCACTCTCGTATGAACCGCCACAACCCGGACAATGATAATGATCATCTTCAGTCGACTGATTACAAGTTCCGCATGCCTCAGCTTTTTTACCAAACTCACTTACAGTCCAAGGATTCGCTGGACCCCTATCGCCACCTAATTTAAATCCGCCAGACAATCCGCAACCAGTAGAAACCTCTCTAACCTCCTGGCTAGCAAGTCTCGCATAATCAAATGCACTAAATTCAATTGGAGTCACAGGGACATTAAACTCTTGATCAATTAAATTCTGAGCCCAATCATTTATCTCATCTGCTGCATTTACATATGCATTAAGCCAAAATTCCTGCCTCTCTTCATCTCCATCATAATATGCCTGAAGAACTTCATACATAGCCTCCCTAGTTCCTGGTAAAATGTAATTCTCATAAACCTCAAGACTCGTTGTTTCGTGATCTCTATGTAAATATTTATGTGCTTCATCAGCTGAAATAAATGTCTGAGAAATATCAATTGGGTTTGCCAAAAACTCTTCAGCAGTACTATGTTCAACTCCTAACAATTTCTGGTAATCCTCAATCTCTAGCGCAGATGAATAACGTCTAGCCTCAATTTTTCCATCTTTCCACTTAAAAATATCATAAAAATTGTGCTTATAACTTCCCCCTGGAGGAGAAATTAAGAGTACATCCTTTTCTTCTCTAAGCATTTGCTCGATTATTTCAAAGCCTACTATTTCTGCTTTTTCTCTGGGCCAATCATCAGGGTTTCCATGAGTTCTTCTCCACACAACTCCTCGGCGAAATGAATCAATTGCCGGCTCATTCATCCCTTCTCCCCAAAGCTGACCGTCAATCATATCGTAATTATATTTGCTGACTAAAACATTAAAGCGCTCAGCCAGCATTGTTTCCAAGTTTTTTCCGGTTAACTTATCTAGTTTTTCTCTTTCGACTACTCTTTCTGAGACTGGTAACGCCCAAAGTCTAGCGTATGCTTCTTGATCAAATTCTGGAGTATATGTTCGTGCCTGTGTTTCTATCATTTTTTCTTCCAAACTTTTTCTCTTGTCCCGAGCTTGCCGAGGGATTTCTCTTTATAATTTACGTAGCGGGCAAAAGTGAAGAGTAAATCTGACAAACGATTAAGATATTTAATCAGTATTGGGTCCACTTCTTCTGATTGAGCAAGATCAATCACCTTTCTTTCAGCTCTTCTAGCCACAGTTCTAGCTACATGCAGTGCTGCTCCACCCTTTCCCCCACTAGGTAAAATAAACTGCGTGAGAAGAGGCATCTTAACAGTTAACTCATCAATCAGCTTTTCAAATTCCTCGGGTCGAGGCTCTAACTGATCTAAAGGTAGCGTGTCGGTAACAGCAAGTGAGGAGCCAACCTCCAAAAGATCATTCTGAATTTCTTCAAGTTCTTTAAGGATAAGTTTGTCTTTAATAAAAGTAGAGGCAAAACCAATCGTAGAATTTAATTCATCAATCGTGCCATAAGTTTCCACCTTGGGGTCTGACTTGAGAACTCTTTTGCCATCAAAAAGTGAAGTTTGACCCGTATCTCCTGTTCTTGTATAAATTTTGCTCATAATCATTTCGACCCTACTCAATATTATGGTGAGCTTGTCGAATCCATAAAAAAAACTCCTCTAGACGAGAAGTTTGTGTGACGACAATCTTGCTCGAGAACTACATAAGGTGGTTTTCCGACTTTACGGTAGCGGCACTGCGGAGGATTTACGCCTCACTTACCCAATTCCTTACTGGATGATTAATATAATTGAAATCCAACCTAAACGCTAGAGGCAATTAGCATTCGGAGTGACCGCAGGCATAACATTTGCCGCATCCTTCTTCGAATACGAAAGCTGAAGTTCCGCATTCAGGACAAATATCGAAGTTGTTGGTTTTAACATGAGGCGCCATAGTAATTCCCTCCTGGAGTGGGAGCTGCTGAAGTACAGTAATATTTTCAGGGACAGATTCTGTTGCTGCTGCAGGTGCGTCAGCGACGGGAACTACTGGAGTTGTGTTAGGTGCGAGCTTATCCTCTACTACTCCGTTTACTTTAAATGCATACTGCTTAGCCAGAACTATAGCGATTGCATCAGGAAGAGATCTAACTCTATTTTCTCCAAATCCTACACTTCTTGCCCCCCCAATACCTGAGAGCTGGGAAATAACCTGCCTGATGCGCTCGCGCGGCGGCAGGTTGCCTGCGAGACGAAGATTCAAAGACACCATTCTGCCGAGAGCATCTGCCATAGCTGCGATGTCTGTACCTGGTTTTCCAATCGTAATAAATACTTCAAACGGCTCGCCATTCTGATCATGATTAAGCGTAATATAAGTGTCTCCTACTGGGGTTTGAGTTTTATATGTAACACCTTCTACCATCATTGGGCGAGGCGCACGTACATATTCTGCAGGAGCATGAACTTGAGGAACAACTACTGTCTCAGACTTCTTTTCTTCCACTCTTGAAAGCACTCCTTCACGAGACCCGTCTCTCATATAAGTAACGCCCTTGAGGCCTTGGTCATATGCCATCATATAAAGATTTTTTACATCTTCAACTGTGTGAGCATTAGGCGCATTAACGGTCTTAGAAATAGAAGAATCGATATATTCCTGAGCAATTGCTTGAACCTTTACATGCTCTTCTGGAGTTAAATCATTAGCAGAAGCGAAATAGTGTGGCTTTTCTGCTCCTGGATTTTCTTTCTGCCACTCTTCGAACAATGGATGGAACATCTTGTGCTCTCCAAGTCTATCTCGGCGGATAAATTCAAACTCATAAACTGGCTCTACTCCAGAAGAAACACCTGATATAAGCGATGTTGTTCCTGTTGGAGCGATTGTCAAAAGTACTGCATTTCTGATTCCATTCTTAGCAATCTTTGCTCTAATTTCCTTAGGAAGTCTCTCAATGTGATAGCCTTTCAAATATTTCTCTTTCTTAAACTTAGGGAATGCGCCTTTTTCTTTCGCAATATCTGCTGAAGCATCATATGCGCTGTTTCTAAGAGTCTCAAAGATTTTTTTTATTGTCTCCTCTGATTCAGGTGCACCGTATCTTAATTTCATCTTAATAAGTGCATCAGCTAGCCCTAGAATTCCAAGACCAGTGCGTCTTATGTCCTTAGCTACCTCTTCATTTTCTTTGAAGAAATAATAAGTATCATCAATTACGTTATCTAAGAATCTCATGGCAACTTTTACGTCTTTTGCGAAATTATCATAATCAAACTTCTCATTTTTAACGTAAGCTGCTAAATTCATAGCACCTAAGTTACAAACCGCCCATGCTCCAAGTGGCTGCTCTCCGCAAGGATTAGTCGCGATAAGCTTTTCAAAATACCATGTGTTACTTCTTTTATTTGATCTTTCTAAGAAATGAAGACCTGGCTCAGCTGATCTCCAAGCTGCAGTACAGATAAGATCCCAAAGCTCTTTAGCTTTAACTGTTTTATAAACTTTAGTTTTTCTTCCTGCTTTTTTCCATCCAATAAGATCTCCATCCCAATCCTTATCATAGTGCGGGTCATCAAGATCTGGATATTCCAAATTCCAGTCTGCATCAGCTTTAACTGCTTCCATAAATGCGTCTGATACGCAAACTGAAAGATTGGCGCCGTTAATCTTGCTCAAATCTTCTTTAACAGTAATAAATTCTTCAACGTCAGGATGCCAATCATGAAGCATAAGCATTGTTGCCCCTCTTCTACTTCCGCCCTGCTGAACCACATCATGAGTTGCATATGAAAAGAGTCCAGCCCAAGTTACAGGACCTGAAGAAAAACCATTAACCTTTTTAACTCTAGCTCCACGTGGCCTAAGAGATGACAAGTTCAATCCGACCCCGCCTGAGCGAGATTGAATCTCAACAAGCTGTTTGAGGGAGTCAATTATTCCTTCACGAGAGTCTTTTGGGGATGGAATCACGAAGCAGTTAAAGTAAGTTACCTGGAACTCTGTGCCAGCACCTGAGAGAATTCTTCCTCCTGGAACGAATTTGAAGTCATCCATGACATCGAAAAATTTCTTTTCCCAAACTTTCTGATTAGCTTTTTTTTCCTGTTTTGCAATACCCTTAGCCACTCTTCTCCACATTTCATCTGGAGTTTTTTCTAAGGCATTACCTTCTTTATCTTTTAAAGAATATCTGTCTAAAAATACTTTTTCTCGTACACCGTCAAGTTTCATAATTTTAATTAATAAGTTTTTTTACTTCTTTTTCGAAATCTTCGATATCAACAAATCTTTTAAACACACTAGAAAAACGTATATATGCTATTTTGTCTAGCTTCTTAAGTCTTGTTGCCACCAACTGACCAATCTTCTTGCTTTCTACTTCAACCGAATCTCCACCCCTTAATTCTCTTTCAACTTCTATTACTATTCTCTCCACGTCGTCAACTGTTACTGTAGTTTTTTCGCAGGATCTTAAAATTCCATTCTTTAATTTATCGCGACTAAATTGCTCTCGCCTACCATCTTTTTTAATGACAACGAGATTAACATTCTCTACTCTTTCATAAGTAGTAAATCTTTTTTCGCATTTCGTACAGCTTCGTCTTCTTCTAATAGTTTCTAAATCTTCAGAGTCTCTAGTTTCGACTACTTCTGTATCTCTAGATCCGCAATATGGACATTTCATAGGTCAATTTGGCTTTCAAAGTTCACCACTAAATCTAGTGGCATGAATGATCATATGGCACTAAATCAGGGGTGTCAACTACTAACAATTGTATCAAATCACCTCAACTTAAAAACTAGCCTCGTTTTCCACAATGACCAAAATTTAGAAAAATACTGGTGAAAAATCGGGTAAAAAATTTGAGTCAAATTAGAAAGGGGCGAATAAAATATTTATACAAAAACTTAATAATTACTAGCTCTACTGTTTAAACGCATCTGCTCTTTTCTGAAGTTTTTCAGCTCTTTTTAAATCTTCTTTCAGTTTTTCTTTAGTTTCTCCACTAGATTTCTCCAATAACTTTTTTATTATTTCTTTTTGTTTTAAAGATGACGCTTTAATTTTTGCGGATAAATCCATAACACTATCTCCTTCGCTTCTTGCTTGGATCATTTTATTTATGGATTTTTCTAAATAATTTTGCCCTTTGGAAATAGTATTTTCACCCTTCACCTGATCGCCAGAATCAAACAAAACCATACCAGAAGCTATTCTTTTATCTGACTGGAGAAGATAGAAATACGACTTATCAAGAGTTTTTTGAGTTGTAAATTCTGTTATTTTGTCTCTAAAAAGCTTCAGGCTATAAAGAGGGTTTCCTGGCAAAATCCCCGGATAAGGCAAGAAATAATTACTACCTGTGGGCTGAGCGCTGGGAGTGGAAATTTCTGGAGAAGGGAGCGGAAGAGTGATGGTCTGAGCATAGGTTTTCCTTGAAAATAGCAATATGAAAAATATAAACAATATTAACGTCTTTCTCATAAAATTAATCTTACCTACTCTATCACCGAGGAAAAATAAATTCAAGCAGATGTAATTCCAAGTTTTTCGATAACCAAATTTAAGCTTTGCTCAGCATTATGGGAATAAGTATTAATTACCAAATCATAATATTTAGGATCCCAGTATACCCAATTTGGGTCGTTTTCTGCATAAAGCCTCCTCCATTTATCTAAGTTGTTTTTTTCGCGCTCTGCAATCTCCCTCTTAGCTTCTGAAACATTACTTCCGATCCTGTTAACTAGCCGATCAATTCTTATATCTGTTTTATCTGTGCCATTTTCATCTTCACAAATTACAACTATTTTATAAACACCATCTATTCCCTGTGCATCAAAACCTGCTAGATGTGATTGAATTATCTGATGAGACTGTGTTTTTAGAATATTTTTAACTTTTTCTTCATATTCTAAATCAATATCATCCGGTCTTTTGTCTACTGCTATCTCTGTCTTATCGTTAAGCTGTTCTTCATGAAATTTTCTAAATAATTCTCCTCCTTCAAGAAGTTCCCAGTCGAGTTTTTCTGCAAGATTTTTAGCGAGTGTGGTGGTACCTGTAGCAATACGTCCTGAGATTGTAATATTTCTAATTCCAACTAAATCCTTAGGCATTTTCACAGTATAACACGGCAAATTTATTGATCAACCCCTAATTTTCCAAGGCAATTAAACCAGGTAATTTTTCTCCAGATAAATATTCGAGCATTGCGCCACCGCCTACAGAAACAAAATCAAATTTATCTACCAAACCATGAGTATTCAAAAATCCTACTGTATCTCCGCCACCAACTACTGAATATGCTGTGGAATTAATAATTATTTCAGCCAAATTCAAACTTGATCCATTTTTTCCATCATTTATTTCCCCCATCGGACCGTTCCAAACTACCATTTCGCTCTCATTTATTATTTTTTTAAATTCATTAAGCGAACCATCTGTAATATCTTTTTGAGAAGAGATCAAATCAGCAACTATTATTTTTCCCCTCCTCCTCCTAATTTTCTCGTGCTCCATATGAGCAAGGGTTTTAGTTTCTTCAGCTAGCTCACCACCCACTAAAACGAAATCCGCGAACTGATGCATTTTAGAAATTAGGGGCAATTTAGTCTCAATTTTAGCTCCTCCTACTATAATGGTTAGTGGTCTTTTGGGCTTGTACAAAATTTGAGAAAGAATTTTTAATTCTTTTATTAAATGGAAGCCTGCGAAATGAGGAAGTAATTTAGGAACACCAACAATTGAAGAGTTTTCTCTGTGGCACACTCCAAACGCTTCATTTACATAAATATCTGCGAGACTAGCTAGAGACTCTGCAAATTCCAAAGCATTCTCCTCTTCACCTGCATAAAACCGGAGATTTTCTAGAATTATCAACCCATCTTTGATAAGCCATCCTTCAAAACCTCTAAGCTGAGAGGACTCAATCTCTTTATCAAACTGCTTACCGAACCACTGCGCCACTGGAGCCAAGCTCAAACTAGACTCAAATCCATCAGGGCGCCCCATATGTCCAGCCGCTATAACTTCTGCGCCTTCTGAGAGTAGGTATTCAATAGTTCCAATAGCGGAAACTAAACGTGAATCATCAATTATCTTTCCCGACTCAACTGAAATATCAAAGTCACAACGAACGAATACTCTCTTTCCTCGAACCGAAGCATCAGAAATACTTTTAATCTGGGGATTCATAATTAGTCTTTAAATTCCTGGCAAAACATTTGTCCGTAAACTCCACCGTCAATTACGCCAATCCCAACTTCTCCAAACTTCTCCGATAGAATATTTGCTTTATGTCCTGGACTATTCATAAGTCCTTGCATGGCGAGCTTTGCATTCGGAGCTAAAGCTAGGTTTTCACCTGCATATGTAAACTTCACATTTCCCTCTGCCATTCGATCAAAGGGAGATTTTCCTTCAGGCGTATAGTGAGAAAAATATCCGCGGACGAACATGTCTGAACAATGTTTTCTCGCTACTTCTAGCTCTGCAGCATTAATATCAAGCTTATCTAACCCTGCCTTCTCTCGCTCAATATTAAGCAAATTAAACATCTCAGCCTCTGCTTCTGGATTAGGTTTGATGTTGGTAGTTGAAAAATTAAGCTTAAGTAAATCTTCGCTTTTTGGCTCAACCGTTAAAAAAGTGAGCGCATCGTTTACTGCTCCCCCAAACACATTGTTCAAATTTTTATCAAGGCCTTGAATATTGGAGACTAAAGGATTTCCTAAACGTGAAGAAGCAATCGATGTAGATAAGAATGGAGAAAATGGAAAAGCTACTAATAATGTTAAAAGAAAAGCCAGAAGAACAAATGCAGACAAAATGCCTGGAATTACTCCTAGCCATTTCTCGGCATTTCTTGGGTAATCTATATTCTCTGTTCTATCTAGAATAAATGGTAAAAGAAAATATCTAATAGCAAAAGTCACCACAATTTCGCAGATAATTGCAGCCAAGAAGAATCCAATTGCATTTGCTATTCCTTTAGGTGCAGAAAAAACATTAACTAAAAGTTGTCCAAAAAGATCATAAAAAGCCAAGGCAAAAGCAAAAGATAAAACAAAACTCAAAAAATCTAAAATTCCGCGAATAAATCCTAGCGCATAACCCTCGATCACGAAAATAAGAACGACAAAAATTATTACAACGTCGATAAAATTAACATATTGAAAGGGAATAGTTAAGAATTGGAAAAACTGCGGAATCTGCTCAAACATTCCTTCATTATATATAATAGTTATAGTTTTGTCTTCTAAACTCAGACGGTGTTATAATCAAAATTAGATGAAAAAGGTTAAAAAAGTGTGGAAAAGTACTCGTGGCAAAAAGTATTTGGGTTTTGTCTTAATCGCGCTGATGATTGTTGCCATCATCGCAATGTACCTTTTCATTCTTAAAGATCTTCCCTCACCTACTAGACTTAATAATCCAACCAACATTCCTGAGTCTAGTCAAATTTATGATCGAAACGGAAAGCTTCTTTATAATGTTTACTCAGAAAAAAACAGAGTTCAAATTCCTCTAAAGGATATTCCTAAAAACGTGCAAAATGCGACTATCGCAATTGAAGATAAAGATTTTTATCACCATGGGCCAATAGACTTTAGGGGAATTGGGAGGGCTCTGGTGGGTAATGTTACCGGAAAAGCAACTCAAGGGGGTTCAACTTTAACGCAACAGCTTATTAAAAGTAGTCTTTTAACCCCAGAGCAAACATATAAAAGAAAAGTGAAAGAAATCATTCTCGCTTTTGCCACAGAAACTTTGTACTCCAAAGATAAAATACTTGAGCTTTATCTTAATCAAATTCCTTATGGCGGAACTGCTTATGGAATTGAAGCTGCAGCACAGACTTATTTCGGAAAAAGTGCCAAAGAACTTGATCTAGCTGAATCGGCTCTTCTGGCTGGTCTTCCTCAGAGCCCATCTCTTTATTCTCCGTTTGGATCTCATCCAGAATATGCCAAAGAGAGACAAGAGCAAGTGCTAAAAGCTATGCGTGAACAGGGCTTTATCACCGCAGATCAGGAGAAAAAAGCTAAAGCTGAAAAACTAAAATACAAAAATATTTCTAACAATATTAAGGCTCCACATTTCGTTTTATATGTTCGCGATCTGCTTACTGAAAAATATGGTAAAAAATTTACGGAAGAAGGCGGATTTAAAGTAAAAACCACACTTGATTTGCCTATCCAAGAATTCGCAGAACTAGCTGTAGCTACCGAAGTAGCTAAGTTAAAATTCGCGAGAGTTTCCAATGGCGCTGCGCTAGTTACCAATCCCTCCAATGGTGATATTTTAGCCATGGTAGGAAGTAAAGATTACTTCGATAACTCAATTGATGGCAACGTAAATATCACCCTAGCCCATCGCCAACCGGGCTCATCAATCAAACCAATTAATTATGCTGTGGGTATTCAAAATGGCTACAGTCCTGCCACTACTTTCGTGGATAAAGAAATCTGCTTTCCTCAGGGTGGAGGAAAAGGCTATTGTCCTAGAAATTATGATGGAAAATTTCATGGCGTAGTCTCTATGAGAGATTCTTTAGGCTCCTCTCTTAATATTCCAGCAGTAAAAATGCTTAAATTAAATGGTATAGAAAACATGATGGCTACAGCTTCAGCAATGGGACTCACTACTCTGACCGATCCAGAAAGATATGGACTCTCACTAACCCTAGGGGGAGGAGAGATCAGAATGGTAGATATGGCTACAGCATTTGGCGTGTTTGCTAATAAAGGATATAGGGTGGATCTTAATCCAATTTTAGAAGTTAAAGATTCTAAAGGCAAAGTCCTGGAGAAAAAAGACGTTAAATCACCTATTTTTGGCAAAAAAATTCTACCTGAAGAAGTAGCATTTATCGTTTCAGATATGCTTGCCGATAATCGAGCTAGACTTCTAGGGTTTGGTGCAAATTCAGATTTAGTAATTAGAGATCAAACTGTTTCAGTTAAAACTGGAACTACTAATGACTATAAAGATAACTGGACTTTTGGATACACACCAAATTATTTAGTAGCATCCTGGGTAGGAAATAATGATAATACTCCGATGTCTGGCGTATCCTCCGGTGTCGCAGGAGCTTCTCCGATTTGGCATAATATTATGACTTTTGTGCTGGACGGTAAAAAAACAACGCCCTATACTCAGCCTAAAAATGTACTAAAACTTAGCGTTTGTAAACAATCAGGATTATTTCCTGCTCCAGGCGCACAATGCGAAACTACTTCAGATTATTTCATCAAAGATAAATTTCCAAAGCGTCGTGATCCAGGCAAAACCAGCGTTTGGATTGACAAATCAACCCAAGATCTTGCAAAACCAGGCCAAACCGATAATATAGAGGCTAAAGAACAATATGTCGTGACGGATGATACAGGAGACCGTTATTGCGTAGACTGTCCTCATCCAAGCACAACTCCTTCACCTACTCCAGGACAATAAATTTTAAACTCCCCTCTTCCCAAAAAAATCGCAATCTTGTATAATCTCCGTGTAATCTTCCCCTGCTCATTAAAAATATGAAATACTTTCAACTTTATGTTGTTTTCGTAGCTAAAATATTGATTTTTATCGGAGATGTAGTTCTTCTCATCTTCGGCTTTTTCGCGAAAATTTTTAGGGGGGTTATTTCATTTTCAAAAAACAGAGCGAGCATTAAGACTCCTGATTTTTATAGGCTAAAAAATATCAACATACTAAAAAGTGAAAAAGTTGTCGAAACGGAAATATATTCGTCTGATAAATTAAGCGACAAATTAAAGTTCTCCAAGCCCAATATCCAAAAACCAAATATTAGCTTCAGAAAACCTGAGTTCTCTATTGATTTTCCTAGAGTTAAAGCTCCAGAACTTAAAATTCCTCAGCTTAGTTTTAATATAAATCTTAAAAAGATTAAGCCTAAATTTAAACTTATTGTTCCTGAATTTAGTATTGAAAAATCTAGCTATAAACTTCGAATTCCCGTTCCTAAGATCGAACGACCGAATATAAAACGGCCAACGATTGTAATCCCAACATTCACTTTTCCTAAAATAGCTTTACCTAAGTTTAGCTTGCCCAAAATCAACAAGCCACAAATAACTTTACCAAAAGTCTCCAAACCAGAACTGCCTTCGATTTCCGTTCCCAAACCAACAATTTCAAAACCAGCCTTACCAAGTGTTTCAATTTCAAAACCGTCTGTCTCCATGCCAGAAGTTAATTTGCCAAATATATCGTTACCTAAAATTGCTCTACCAAGCATCTCTTTGCCAAAACCAAAACTTCCAAAGCCTTCGCTACCAAGCCTCTCCCTTCCCCATCTAAGACATGGCAAACGCGGTAGAAAAAGAATCAATCCTATTCGCGTGCCTTTTGGCACCAGATTTAAATATCTTTTTGTTGGAGTAACATTCTCATTTTTCTTTTTCTTTTTACCAATGGCAGGCTTTTTATTTGTCCAAAGCTTACCAAACCCACATACTCTAGCTAATCAAGAAGTTTCCCAAACAACGAAAATTTATGACAGAAACAAAGTTCTTCTTTATCAAATTTATGCAAATCAAAATAGAACCAATGTTCCTCTTTCCAAGGTTCCCAACAATTTAAAAAATGCGACTATCGCGATTGAAGATAAAAACTTTTACACAACTCCTGGATTTGATGTAACAGGAATTGCCAGAAGCGCATATGCTGACGTTACTGGAAAACCGCTTCAGGGAGGCTCCACTATTACCCAGCAACTTATTAAAGCAAGACTCTTAACACCTGAGCGCTCAATTGAACGCAAGGTCAAAGAAATTGTTTTAGCAGTTTGGGCAAACAGGATTTATACGAAAGACGAAATCTTAGAAATGTATTTGAATCAAGTTCCTTACGGTGGAACTGCTTGGGGCGCAGAAGCAGCCGCACAGACATATTTTGGCAAAAGTGTATCTGAAATTGATCTAGCTGAGTCAGCTTTCTTAGCAGGCTTGCCTCAAGCACCAAGTGTTTATTCACCTCACCAAAATGACAATCTTTGGAAAAATAGACAAAAACAAGTTCTTGACCAGATGGTTAATGCTAAATATATTTCTCAGAAAGAGGCTGATAAAGCATATAAGGAAAAGCTAACTTTCAAACCTCCTCAGGAAGCTATTAAGGCACCACATTTCGTCATGTATGTAAAAGATCTCCTTATTCAAAAATATGGAATTAATATGGTCGAGCGCGGCGGATTAACCGTTATCACATCGCTTGATGTTAACAAGCAGGAGATGGCGCAGGATATTATTAGTGCTGAGGTTGAAAACGGCAAGTATCTTAACTTCACTAATGCAGGAGCGTTAATAACCAATCCTAAAAATGGAGATATCCTAGCTATGGTTGGAGGAAAAGATTATTTTGATTCTAATTACAATGTAACCACTGCCCTTCGTCAACCAGGCTCCACCGTAAAAGTCATTACATACTCCGCAGCATTAATGAACGGCTACACTGCAGCGACTAATATCCCTGACACCCCTGTCTCATTCGCTTCTCCTGGAGCACCACCTTACTCACCAGTAAATTATGACGGAAGATTTAGAGGCAACATAAGCCTTCGCTACGCTCTTGGAAATTCAATAAATATCCCAGCTGTTAAAACCCTTAACCAAGTAGGAATTGCTAATATGGTTGGGCTCGCAGAAAATATGGGTGTATCATCTTGGGGAAATCCAGATCAATATGGCTTGGCCGTAACTTTAGGCGCGGCTGAAGCTAAAATGACAGATATGGCTACCGTTTATGGGACTCTTTCAAACAGTGGTAAAAGAGTAGATTTGAACCCACTTCTTAAAGTAACCACCTATCAAGGAGCTGTTCTTGAAGAAAAGAAAAACGTTAAAGAAAAACAAGTTCTTCCAGCTGAAGTAGCTTACATTATTTCCAATATTTTAGCTGACAACCAAGCGCGCGCAATGGAGTTTGGCCTTAACTCACCTTTAGTCATCCCGGGGCACACTGTTTCAGTTAAAACAGGTACGACAGATAACAAAAGAGACAACTGGACCATAGGCTACACGCCAGGTAATTTAGTAGCTGTCTGGGTAGGAAATAATGATAATACCCCAATGAATCCAATCCTAGCTTCAGGTATTACTGGCGCAGCTCCAATTTGGAATAAAATTATGAAAAACATGCTTGCCGGCGACAAGCCAAGCGATGAGGTATATGAAGTTCCTGTAAATATAGTCACTAAGTCTTGCGGGGGTAAAAATGAATACTTCGTTAGAGGAAGTGAAGGAAGAGATTTCTGCAGGCCTCTGGTTCTAAATGAAAACAGTCCAAAACCTCAGCCTTAATAATCAATCTTGGATTCGAGTAGCCTAAACTGTGCTTCTGAATTCTCTGCGCTGAAAATAAAACTATTTACAGAAAAACTCATAGCCCCTTCGTCAAAAAGAGTTTTAATGTTTTTTACGTTTACTCCTCCGTCTATTTCAATTTCTCCTAAATATTCTTCTTTTAAATTTCTTAATTTCTCCAAAACTGATGAATCAAACTCTTGATGTGCTGCGCCTGCCTTAACGCTCATTAAAAGTATTTGATCTAAATCATCTTTATTAACAGTAATGGCAGAAATCGAAGTATCTAGATCAAGAGCCAAACCAACGCTTCCCAAGAGCTGTGCCTTTGCGACAAATTCTACTTGGTCAGGAAGTTTCTCTACCTGAGCAATTACTTTTTTAAATCCTGCAGAAAAAAGTGGATCTAAATACTGGATTGGATTCTCCACCATTAAATGCGCTTCAAGAACGAAATATTCTGAATATTCTTTAAATGGAGCAAAGTCTAAAAACGTTGTGTTTGGAGCAAATTTACCATCGATAAAATCAACGTGAATCGTGCGAGCAAATCCTTGGCAAATCTTGAGTTTTTTTTCGATATCTTCCCAATTATTTTCCAGAATTGAAGGAGCTATTCCCATGGAATAAGTCTATGATTATTTTCCAATGATTACAAGAGCATCGTAAGTGGTGGACTCAGGAAGATCTGAAGAAGTTGTCCCAATAGTATAGTCACCTGAGAGTGAATCCTCGAGAGCTGAAAGGAAGCTTTTTTTGGAAGCTTTTATCTTAATCGTAACATCTTCGTAATCAAAATTATCAGCATTTCCAGTAGAAGCTATTGTAAAACCAGCTTCTTTTACTAAGTTACTTGCTGTTCCAGCTACCCCTGATTCGCCACTTCCATTTTGAATAGCTACTTTTACAGATGAATTAGTGTTGCTAGAACTTGATCCTGTCGGAGTTGGTCCTTTTGTGGGAGTAGTGGCTTTCGTTGGAGCCTCTGTTTCCTCAGGAGTTGGAGTTTCAGTTTCCGTAACCACAGGCTGTTCTTCAGTTTGTGTTTCTTCAGGAAGAGTAATTGTTTGCTCTGCATTAGAATTGTCTGAAGAATCGCGTGTTACAAAGAAGATTAAACCACCAATGAGTGCCAAAATGATAATAAAGAAAACAATAAAAATTATAAGTCTTTTTGGCACTTTCCTCTTAGTGCGAGTTGGTGTTGTGTTATAAGATATTTCTTCCATTTGGCTCGGTTACTATATCACACCGAAAAATATTGTCAACATTTTAACCCTAATATAGATCGCTAAATCAAACTGAATTCAAATTAGATATAGTTTTATTGGGATGATATAATATCTAGATGCCCAAACTTTTTACACTTACATTTTTGCTACTTTTAACCAGCTCCTTATTTCTTGGTACTCAAACAGCCAGAGGTGATGAGTTAGATGATTTAGGAAAACAAATAAATGATTTAACTAGCGCTTTAAATCAATCAAAAGCTGCTACTAGTCCATTAATAGCTCAGGTGGATGGAATTAAAAAAAGAGTAGCTTATATCGAGTATGATACTGCACAAAAACAAAAAGAAATTGACGATGGCTACAAGCAGCTAGAAAAACAAACGGACGAGTTGAATATCGCGATTCGTGATTTCTATATTAAAAGCTATTATAATTCTCCTCTTCTCACCTTTATTTCAGGGACAAGCGCATCTGAGGTAACCAGACTTCTTGCATATCATAAAGCTGCTGCTGACCAAGACAAAGAAAAAATAACTAATATCGCTCTTACTCTTCAAGGCTTAGAAAAAAAGAAAAAAGATTTGGAAAGTGAAAAAATTCGACTAGCCGAACTTAAAATCAACTTAGATAAAGTAATTGGAGATGCACAAAAGTATCAAACAGAATTATCAGGTAAAATTGCTGATCTTTCAGCCAAACAACAATCGATTATTAATGCCAGATCTGGTGGATTTAACGCCAACGTAGGAGACAGTGATTTGGCAGATGACTACAAAGCTTCTATCAAAGGATTTCGCGAATCAGCCCCTGCTGGATATTTTGCAGTATTTTCTTTCGGAGCGCATACTCACAGAAAAGGCATGAGTCAATATGGTGCCAGAGGAAGAGCACAAAATGGGCAAACCGCAGCACAAATTCTTAACGCTTACTACGGCAAAGATCCAGTAGCCAAAGATACTGGAGGAACTATTAACGTTGCCGGTTTCGGAGCCATGGATTTCGAAGGACGATATATGATGGGAATTGCAGAAATGCCCTCCAGCTGGCATCCAGAGGCTCTTAAAGCGCAGGCAATTGCTGCTAGAACTTATGCTTATAGGTATAAATCTCAGGGAACAGAAATCTGCACGACAGAAGCATGCCAGGTCTATAACGATGGCAAAGCTAGCAGTCCTCCAGATGCCTGGCGAGCCGCAGTTGAAGCAACTCGCGGACAAGTATTAGAAGATGTAGTAACCTACTATGCTTCAACTCATGGAGGTTTTACTTCCACACGAGGGTGGGACACCACTGACGGATCAGGTGGAGGTAATTTTATCGATAAAGCATGGGAAAAAGTTGGTGGCTCTCCTTGGCTTTATAAAGCTTGGTATACGCAGGGATATTCTACATCTTCAGATAAATGCGGGAGAGATAATCCGTGGCTGAGTCCTGAAGAAATGGCTGACATAGTTAATGCTGCCATCGCTCTCAGAAGCGGCGGCGTGGATACATCCCGCATTACCCCTGTTACTACTTCCTGCTGGGGTGGAAATCCTTATTCCATGGATGAGTTAAGATCTGTCACTCCTGGGTCAATCGGATCTGCGACAAGCGTTTCTGTTTCTCAAGGAAATGGAACAACTAACTCTGTTACTGTTAACGGAGTAAACATCTCAGGCGATGATTTTAAAAGAGCGTTTAACCTTCGCGCTCCCGGAAGACTCTCAATTCCTCAATCAGGATTTGCCTTCTTTAACGTAGAGAAAAAATAATTGCAAAACTTGCTATAATTAGGCATACTTATCTCTAATATTATGCCTGACATTTTTATTGACGATACTAATCCAGTGCCAAGCCAACATCAACCTGAAGCTCAACCGAGCACTACACCAGCTACGACCGATTCACCAATAATAAACGTAAATACATCAACCAGTAATTTCCGTCCAGAGTCAACCACTAAGCCGCACGAATCACACGCAAGTCAAGATAAATCGCATAGACATCTTCATCTTTTTACAGGATACTGCGATAATCCTAAATCTGTAGTTTTTGGGGATCAGCAAGAACAAGAAATCCTTCTTCTTATGCTACGACGCCACTTTATTACTAACCTACCCTGGATAATTAAAGCAATTCTCTTCTCTCTAATTCCAATTGGAATAGAACTTTTAATTTATTCTGGATTTATTTCCCTTACCTTCTTCACACCCGAGGCAAAATTAATTATTTATTCTTTTTACTATTTCGTCATAATCAGTGGGTATATGTTTGTTAACTACCTTACTTGGTTTTATAACATCTCAATTGTTACCAATGTTAGAGTGATGGATGTGGACTATTCAAACATAATCGTTGAACATGTTTCCGCCACTAAACTCTCGCAAGTTGAAGATGTAAGCTATGTCCAAGTTGGCCTTATTAGATCAATTTTCGATTATGGTGATGTTCATCTGCAGACTGCAGGCACTGCCTCTAATTTCGAATTCCTCGCTGTTCCTCATCCAGAACGTGTTATAAAAATAATTAATAATTTAATTGGAAAGAGTGGCCATGCTTGAAACAATAATATTTTTTCTTCAAAACTATTTACTGAAAATTGGATTCTTAATATTAAGCGGAATCTATATCATTTTTTTATTGATAATTCTCCAACAAGCTAGAGCAATGAGCCGCGTGGTAAATGATAAGGGAGCTTCTAGCTTGATTAATTACTTTGCATTAGTTAATATACTAATTGGAATTTTGATTTTTGTTGCTGCCCTTGTTATACTCTAAGCCCTAACAATTCAATATCAAAATACGAAGTATTTTGAAGAGGAGGGGCAGGCCGATAAAGAAAGTCCAAGCGAAAGCGAGGATGAAGAATAAAGGCCTTGACCCGACGAGATGGCAGATAATAATTTAGCATTTTCTAAAGTAGTCGCGAACCCTACTCCAAACGCTTGGTCACAAGCTTACAGCGCTGGTAAACTCTTTGCTGCGCTTTCTCTTGAGTCCACCGCTGCAGAACCCACAGATGATTTAGCAAAAATTGGCAAAGATATTATCTCAACCCTAGAAAGCGAGTTTTTCACAATCGAGGCCAAAGACCTGGAATCTATTAAAGGAGCAGTGGAAACCACCATTGCTAGAGTTGGCGAAAACGTAAAGCCTTCATTTATCGTCTGTTACTTAAGTGACAACGTTTTATATCTTTATGCAATCGGTGGTGGAAAAGCGGTGCTTAAAAGAGGAGAAAAAATTGGCACTGTTTTAGAAGGTGATACTTCTGGAAATGTAAAATCAGCATCAGGTTACGTTCAAGACGGAGATTCCATAGTTCTCCAGACTTCTCAATTCCAGAAAATTATCTCCACCTCTACCTTAGCATCCTCTATGGACAAATCAACTCCAGATGAAATCTCAGAAGAATTGGCGCCACACATCCACGAAAGAATCGAAGGCGGAGCAGCTGCAGTAATACTTGTTTATAAAATTGGGGCATTTGAAGATGTTCCTGTAGCAGCAGTGGTAGCTACAACTGAAGAAGAAAAACCAGAAGATGAAAGCTTAGGAGAAGCAATTGAGGAACAAAGTACACCCCCCCTAGATACGCCCACACTAATCGAAACAAATGAAACTGTGGAGGAAATAGATCCTCTACAACCCCACTCAGTTGAAACAGTTGAAACAATAACAGCGGAACCCCTCAATGAAGAAAAAACACCAGAGCCGACTCCAACCAATATGGGGGATGAATTCCGAAATCTTAGTGTGCCTAAAGAGCCTGCTTTTTCTCAGATTAATCAAAGCATGAGCAACACAAATCCTGAGAATATTCGTCCATTTGAAAACCAGCCACCCCCACATTTTTCCAATCCAGAATTCACAGCCAAGGAAGATACAAAAGAAGAAATTCAAGAATCTCCATTCCTGACTGATATTCCAAGATCTAGAAGAAAACTAGGTATGGGATTCAAACTTTCAAGTCTAAAAGGCGCTAGAGGTTTAAGTAAATCAAGAAAAATTATTGCAATTGTAGCCGGCCTACTAGTTTTAATCATTATTATTGCTATTGTTTTCGCTGTAATAACCAAAGGCAGCAAGGACGATCAAGCCAAATTTGACGCAGTTTATTCTGAGGCAAATGATAAATACAACGAAGGAATTAGTTTAAAAGACCTTAATGCTCCCCTTGCACAGGAGAGTTTCCAAGATGCACAAAATCTGCTGAATACAAATAAAGATACTTTTAAAGAAGGCTCGGATGAGGATAATCAGATTGAGGATCTACTTTCTAAAGTAAATGCAGAACTGGGTGAATCTTCAGGCGGATCAACAGGTGGTGGAAATCAAGCAACAGAGGCCAGTAAATCCGATTCCAAGCTCTTAGCTGCGGAGATCGACAACTCTGGTACGGCTTTTTCTCAAAACGATGACTTTATTTACTACATCGACAGCAAAGGTGTTACTAAAATCGATAAAGGCAACGATAAGTCTGAATCGATCATTGATAAAGATTGGAAAAACGCAGGAGGCATCGGGACCTTCGGCTCAAATGTTTATGTACTCGACAAATCCGACAATGTCTTAAAGTTCGCTCCTTCAGGTTCAGATTTTACCAAATCTGATTATTTCAGTACTGCTCCAGACTTTTCAAACAGCGTAGACATGGCAATAGACGGCTCAGTATATGTGCTTAATAAAGATGGTTCGATTAAAAAATATACTAGAGGAAAAGAAGACGCATTTGAAGTCTCTGGCCTTTCTCGTGCACTTTCAAATCCGACTAAGATCTACACCAATGAAAACACAGATAACCTTTATATCTTAGACAACGGCAACTCGCGTGTAGTAATCATGGACAAAGATGGTAAATTCCTAAGCGAATATAGTGCAGATATAATTAAAAATGCCAAGGGACTGGACGTAAATGAATCTGCAAAGAATCTTTTTATTCTTTCTGGAGACAAAATCTACAAAATCGTGCTAAAGTAAATTCTACACCTTTTTTATTCCAATCAAAAAGCCATCACTTGTCAGAGGTGCGTGAATAAATTTACAATTCCCTTCTTCTCTAGTATCATAGCAATGCAGACTCCACCTACTTGTCCTGAGCCTGTCGAAGGATGAAAATAACTAATAAACGTGCATTTTATGACTATCAAATAGGTGAAAAAATAGAAGCTGGGATAAATCTTATCGGAGCTGAAGTTAAGGCAGTAAAACTAGGGCATGCCGATTTATCAGGCAGCCACGTAAGAATAATAGGCTCAGAAGCATATCTAATTAATGCCAAGATTTTTCCTTATGAATACGCTAGGCCAGAAAATTATGATGAAACTAGATCTCGAAAACTTCTTCTTCATAAAAGGGAAATAATTAGCCTCAAAGGTAAAACTGATGGAGCTGGATCAGCCTTAGTACCCATCGCCTTTTATCTCAAACATGGGCTAATAAAACTTGAGGTAGGAATTGGTCGCGGAAAAAAGCAATTTGATAAAAAAGATGCTAAAAAACGCAAAGACCTACAGCGTGATTTAGACCGTGAATTAGCCTTATAAACTTGACTTTTAGCCTCAAGAGTGTTAATATATAGGCCTTGGGGATGCATTGCATCGACAAGTTAGTACATTAATAAATTGCAAGCCGACTTTGATAGTAGTCGTTAAACATAATCAAAAAATAAATGCTAATAAAGGCATTTTAACAGCTAAGGTAAAGGGGTTAATCCCTAACCTTTCTGTTCCTCAATTCGGAGCACCAGCTTTTGCTGTTGTTTAAGATTTAGGATGTTCGCTTTGTCCTTTTCTCAGTGAGGCAATTTGAGCATAAAAACAGCTGAGAAAAACTGTAAGGAAGCCGGTTAGGTCCTTATTGTATTTATAACCTTGACTCTATTTATGGATGCTAAATTTCAAAGAATAGAGTGATCAAAAAAACATTTAGCTAAGCTTGTAGACGTTTAAAAATAAACTTCTTGCACTCGAGGTCACTCCTCGACATCTCCACAAATAAAATCCGCGTAACTGCGGATTTTTAGGTTTTAATCCTCCTTCGCAAAAGCAATTCCCCAAACATTACCCACTTTTTCTAGCTTCAGTATTCGAGTTGCCTCATTAAATGTCGCGCCTGTCGTCACCACATCATCTATTAATAAAATATTCTTATTGGCAATTTCTTTTACAAATTTTGGATTAATTTTAAAAGCGTCGTGAATATTATCCCTTCTCTCTTCTTTGGTTAACCCTACCTGAGTCTTCGTATCTTTCACGCGAATTAAGGCATTCAGAGTTTTCCAATGAAGCTTTTTAGATAGCTCTTTGGAAACAAGCTCCGACTGGTTATATCCCCTACTTCTATATTTCTTTTTACTAAGTGGTATTGGAACCAAAATTATTTCCTGTTTTTGCAGTTTGACAAACTCTTCATTCTGGATGAGAGACTCAAACATTAAGTCCGTTATAAAAGGAGCAAGGCTAGATAAATACGGCTCATATTTAAATTGGTGAACTAGTTTCTTGGTAATAGAATCGAAAACCAAACAGGCAAATGCTCCTTCAATCCTATTTTTATTTCGACAATTCGGATGAGTAAGTGAATTATAGCTAGGCTTGGTACAAGCTAAGCAGATATTATTTACATCATAACTAAGTTTAGAAAAACAATTAGGGCACAAAAAATCTCCAGACTTCCGGCAATTCACGCAGTATTTCGGAAATAAAATATCTAAAATACTTGGCACTTTTTCTCCTGCTATAATAGTATTATGGCAAAAATATTTTTATTCCGTCATGCACAGACTGAAGATAATAAAGCAGGTGTTTTTTCAGGCAGACGAGATCCCAAGCTCACCGAAGAGGGTGAAAAAGAAGCTGAAGAAATAAGAGTTTTTCTTAAAGATCAAAAGGTCACTAAGGCCTACTGCGCTCCAAATACTAGAACCAAATCCACTCTAGAAATAGCACTTAAAGGTCATAAGGAATTTGAAATGGTGGCTGATCCTAGACTGCTAGAGCGAGATTATGGTGATCTTACAGGAAAAAGTAAGGCAAACATCCAGCATCTTTATCCCAAAGACTTTGAAAAGTGGCACCGCTCATATGACGCTGCCCCACCCAATGGGGAAAGTCTTAAGCAGGTAGATGAGCGCGTTAAGGGATTTATCGACGAAATAATCTTAAACATTTGGCAAAATGATGTAATTTTTATCTGCGCGTGCGGAAATTCCCTACGTCCAATTAGAAAATACTTCGAGAAAATGAGCGATGAGCAAATGTGCTCATTCGAACATACTCCAGGAAAAATTTACTCTTACGAAGCTTAATTTTTTATTTATACCGCACCCACCGCACCAGCGATCATAGGAATGGCAGTAGGAGCCAATAGCCCCATCGCGATCATAAGCAATATACCTAATCCAATTTTACCTTTATTATTTTTTACTAACTCCACGAAACCACCTGAAGGCAGTAATCCTTTTTCTTTAAGTTCTTTTTCTTTAGCTTTAACGCTTGGGGCAGATAAAGCAGATTCGATTAAGCCTTGACCCCATGGCTGAGCCTCGATATATGCTTGTTGTGCAGCAGATATCTTACCACCATCAGCCACATATCTCATAAAAGCCTGCTTTACTATCTCATTTCCATACGTAGAAACGAAGTCTGGCTTTGCCATAAACTCAGCAACCTTTGGACTTCCGGCACCATAAGTCGCCTCTAAAGCCGCTTGTACCATTTTGTCCGGAGTTCCACCGTTCATAAAGAAGGCAACATCTTCCTTAGCTTTATTTTTATCAAAAGCTAATTCTTCGTTACCACGTAAATTTCTTTTTTTCGTTAAATATCTTTCCTTAATTTGCTTAACTATATTTTTTTCTCCCGCTGTTCTAGCATCTGTTTCCATTTTATCCAGAAGCGCTCTATTCGCCTCATCTGCTGCATGCATCTGCTCTCTTAAGTGATCTCTGAGAGCATCGGGTACTACTCTTTCAGCATTCGAAGCGTATGCCTCTTCAGCTGCAGCTCGATCTACTTGTTTAGAGTTTAAGTCTGCCCTAGCTATTAAAGCTGCTTTTTCAGCATCAGAATATTCACCGATCAATCTAATTTCATCAGCCTCAAGCTGTCTTATTTTTCCAGGAAGCTCTGCCTTCTCTTTCTCAAGCTCTGTTCTTCTTGCTTTATCTTTTCTTGCTCTCGAATAACTATTTTCAGAATTGCTTAAATCTCTTTGAGCAACATTCAATAATCCTTCAGCTTCGTCATATTCTTTATTGCCTGGAACTTTTCCTGCCACTTGCACATCTGCAAATCTCTTATTTCTAGCATCGAATAGCGTCTTTGCACGATTTCTAGCATTCAAGGCATCTCTTTCTTCTGCCTCCAGATCTCTTGGAGCTCCTGTAGAATCTTTCTGAAGAACTTCTAATTCTGTTCCCTTTGCTCCTGCCGTACTAGTGTCAGCAAAACTCAGCTCTGCTGTCCTAGCTGAATCAAGGGTACCGCCTTTCCCGCTAACAGCATCTCTTTCTCCCTGCTTCTTAACCCTAGCTGCTTCTGCCTCGTCTGCTTTTTTCTTGGCTTCTGTTACTTCATCTTTTAATCTCGCTGATTCAGCAGTCACTCGATCATGCCCAGCTCGGATCTTTTCCATTAATTTTGGGTTTCTTAGAAGATCTTCGACCATAGCTTTTCGAATATTAGGATCAGAAATTGTAGACAAGTAATCACTATATCCTGGCAAAACAGACATAGCGCTTTCCAAATTTGCAAGCAAAGCATCTCTGTCTGTGGTTAAACCAACACTAAGTATTTCTTCAGCTTGTTGAAGGGCTTTTTGGGCACGATCATATCTATCTTGAGAGCCAGGCTCAGCTGCAGCGTCTCTCTTTTTAGCACCAGTTGTGGGATCGCGATCAATTCCAAAATTCGCATCTAGCGTTTTCGTTCTTGCTCCAACCTCAACTCTTTGTGAGGAG
The DNA here is from genome assembly GCA_964525395.1 of uncultured Gammaproteobacteria bacterium. GTDB lineage: Bacteria > Patescibacteriota > Microgenomatia > Levybacterales > UBA12049 > 2-01-FULL-39-10-A. The sequence goes on along the minus strand of CAZGGU010000002.1, from coordinate 63,463 downwards.
CTTATTGCAGCATCAAAAGCAGATAGCCCCTTACCTTCTCCCATTTTTATTCTAATATCTTTTGCACGCTGCTGATCAGGAGATAACACTCCTCCTGAAGGAATAGGGTTTTTCTCAAGTGTAGCTTGGGCTAATATCTGCTCGTCTGGCATACTAATTGGTAGCTGTTTGGGTCAGCTTGATCGCCTCCTCGATCTTTCCGTGCTGAGCGAGTACTAAGGCTCCCTCATGAACCTCTTTATCTACCGCTTCGTCCACTTTACCTTGCTCTGAAGCTTGAATGCTTTGGAAAAAAGGATATTTACTGACTAAAACTGAGAGGAATTCTGAGAGATGCTGTTTATTCTTCACGTTTTTCAAGCTTTCTTCGCAATATCTGGAAATAGATTGTGCTTGGTTGTCTGTTAGCTTTCCTTCCGCCATTTGATCTAGCATCAAATCCACCATTCTTTTTTCCAACTCCAATTTTTCACTTTCTTCAAGCGGCATACTATATATTAGTATTGATTGTTTGTGGAGAAATTGCAAGTTTTTCTAGCCTTCAAATGATATAATAACCACTAGTCTCGGGTTCTATAAAATTCTGAAAGAATTTTAAGAGGAAAAGATGCCCCTCAAGTCGAAATTAAGCTTTAGCTTAATGAAGACAAAAGGTCATGCTTTGACGAGGAGGAGTCGCATAGTTGGTCCATTGCGGGAGTTTGCTAAATTCCTGAGTGTGAATAACGCTCACATGGGTTCAAATCCCATCTCCTCCGCCAAGCATTTGACCTCTTTTGACTCAGTTGACAGAGCTGAAAAATAGGATTATACATAAAGTAATGAAAAGACTACTGCCAGCTTTTCTAGGAATCTTCATAATTCTCTTCGTAGGTTTTCTTTTCTTTCAAAAATCCCATTTCGCTTCTGCTGCTACTGCTAATCATGTAGTAATTTCAGAAGTTCAAACAGGAGAAGATGGCGCATCAACCCATGACTTCATAGAACTTTATAATCCTACCGCTTCAGACGTTGACCTCAAAGAATATCGACTAGTAAAAAGGTCTTCTACTGGAGATGCTGACGACAGCATAGTTGCTTTTAATGACGGTGATGTAATACCAGCCAACGGATATTTTCTTTGGTGCAATAATGATCTCGTTGCTACTCTTTCCTGCGACAGGGCTACAAGCGCAACAATTGCAGACAATAACAGTATCGGCCTAAGAGATGGGGCAATCGATACTGGCGCACTCGTAGATGCAGTAACCTTTGGAACTGTCATTAATACTCTTGGCGAGGGAAATCCTCTCACCAACCCTGAACCAGGACAAAGCGTAGAAAGAAAAGCTAATGCAAGCTCTACTACTTCAACTATGGCTTTTGGGGGACCTGATGAAGCTAATGGAAATGGCGAAGACACAGAAAATAACATTAATGATTTCGTAGTTAGAGTTCTTACACAGTCTCAGAATAAAGCATCAGGAACTGAAACTCCCGGTGGAGCTACTGCCACCCCAATGCCCACTATTACTCCAAGCGCATCACCAACCATGACTCCTAGCGTAAATCCTTCAGCTACTGCTTCTCCAACCCCATCAAACGAGCCATCTGCTTCTCCAACCATGAGCCCTATGCCAAGTAATTCTCCGACTGTTTCCCCTACCAACATGCCAAGCGTAAGTCCAACTTCCACGCCTACTACTTCACCAACCATGACTCCTACAGTTACACTTTCCCCAACCCCTGGAATTCCTACACCTACTCCAAAAGTAATAGTTCATGGACCAATCTTTAGATGCCAATTAAACTACACTCCTGTGAGATTCTTCCACATGATTGTTCTTATCCCACATCTCTCTTGTGAAAGAATTACCTTTTAATCTGATATAATCTCTCCATGACTGAAGAATCTTCTGCGGGTGGCGTAGTTTATAAATTTGATCCCAATCTCATGATCCTTGTTTGCCAACACTCCTATCATCATGGCTGGGTTTTCCCGAAAGGACTTATTGGCGACCGTGAGGATATAGCCCACGAAGAAAAAGAAGAAACAGCTGTTCGCGAAGTTAAAGAAGAAACAGGAATAGAGGCTATAATTGAGCGACCCCTGTCACCTATTTGGTATACATATTTTTGGAATGGAGAAAATGAAAAAGAAGAAATTAAAAAAACCGTTTATTATTTCTTGATGAGAGCTACTGGTGGAGACACAGCAATTCACGATGAAGAAATGGAAAATGTTGAATGGATTCCAGCGGAAGAAGTAGAAAAACGACTAACTTACCCTTCTGATAAAAGAGTGTGGAAAGAAGCCAAACAATTGATCCCTCAAGGATAATAAGACTTTAACTGCGGAGAGTGGGAGATTCGAACTCCCGGTAGCCTTACGACCACATCCGCTTTCCAAGCGAACGCACTAGACCACTATGCGAACTCTCCAGTTCTTAGTGTGTGCGTATTATACCAGAAAATATTTAAGCTCTTGAAGAATTTTCATTCGAAATCATATAAAGCATAAATGTGATATTCATGAGCGACTGAAGAATATTAGCCTTACCTTCCCCTTCTGCCTCCTCTAGAAGTTTTTTCAGTTTTTTATAAATTTCGTCTTCTTTCTTAGGATCTTTTTTCTCTGCTTTCATTCTGGCAATCATCAATTTTAATAACTCCTCTTGGAGTTTTAACACTCTTTCCTCTAAGCTGAGTTCTTGAGCTTTGTCTGTTTTATTTTCTTTTTTACTCCCTCCCTTTCTTAACTCTTCGAGCATTATATTCCCTCCTGCTAATGCTGCAAGTTTTTCATGAGGTGAGCCCGGAATACTCATAATTGATTCCCCTTCGGCTTCAAAATCTTCAAGTGCTTGAGAGGTAATTCTCAGAGAGTCTCCCTTCTTATCAATCACTGGGAGGTCTAAATCCCCAGCCTCAATGGGCTCGATAACTGGTGGCTGAGATGAAATAGTTTGAGTTGTTGACTCAAAATTAGTATCCATAGTTTCCTTTCACGAATTCAATGGCAGATTCATAATCTTTTTCTTCTATGTAATTTCTCATAATTTTTAAGTCCCTTTCTTTTTTCATATATTCATATTCCGGCGCATATTTAACATAAATTTTTCTGACTATTTTATATTTCTTACCCATTTCAAAGAGTTTTTTGAAAAGTTTTTCATAATCTTCCGTTTTTTCCTCTATAAACTCTTTCGCAATTTTCTCTGACTCTTTTAGAGTCAATCGTTTATGTTTTACTGAGATCACTATTCCTATTAAAAGATCTCGCTCGACATCTTTCATTAAGTCTTTTAATTCTTTCATGTTACACTCCTACAACTTCTGCAATTTTTTCTTGAGTAATCTCAGCTTGTCTCTCTGCTTCTTCCTGCGCTGCTGCTGCTAATTCTACTTCCATAAGTCTTTGCTCAAGCTCAGCTTCTTCTGCTTCTTCCTGAGCAGCTGTATATTGCTCTTCAAACACAATCTGCTCTGCTTCTGCTAATGCTTCCTGAATTTTTATTTGTCCTTCTTTGGGATACATATCTTCTCCTTTCTAAGCGTAGTTTAGCTCTTAAAGATTAATGAGGCTTGATATTAACTTTATAAAAAGATTACAAAAATTATCTTATAAGCTTATTTATTGATATAATATAAACATGCCCTCGTAGCTCAGCTGGATAGAGCGTAGCGTTGCGGACGCTAAGGCCGATGGTTCGACTCCATTCGAGGGTACAAAATATATAACTTGAGGAGGGTTCGCATAGTGGCCAATTGCACGGGTTTCGAAAACCCGAGGGTGAAAGCTCTTCACAGGTTCAAATCCTGTACCCTCCGCTAATTTTTCTCAAGAGGAAAATTTTTTACCAGCCAATCTCCTGATTTATCCATAAACGTAGGCTCTACATATTCTCTATAGGGAAGATAATTGATAATTGCCTGCTTTACCTGGTCTTTGGGCAGTTCTCCAAGTGGAATTACTAAAGCTCCTGGATAAAATGATTCAGTCCTAACATACAATATTTCCTCCCCATTCTTCTTCATAAAATAAAAGTCATAAAGCTCTTCCCAGAGATAAAACTTCTTTTCAATAAGTATGCCTTCACTCGAAATTTTATAATGATAATTTTTCGGAGGCGTGTATGCAAAAGCAAAAGCTACAAAAAGAAACGAACCAACTAAAAATATAAATAAGTATTGATGAAAAAGAAAAAGAATAATACAAATTAAAATCGCTAGAAGTGTGGCGGTTAAATAAAACTGTTTTCCTCGCCTTACATAAGGCCTACCATACGCGCTCCAAGAAAGCAGGGTTTTAGTTTCATGATGAAGAGGCTGAGCAGACTCCATAAATTTAGTTTATCATTAGGAGGAATTTTATTCTAGTGCGGAGAGAGCGAGATTTGGATTCGACAAGCTCACCATAAACTTCTCATCTCGCTATATGCGGAGAGAGCGAGATTCGAACTCGCGGTAGGCTTGCACCCACAGATGTTTTCAAGACATCCGCACTAGACCACTATGCGACCTCTCCTAAAATTTTAGCCTCAATATTATATCATTTCTATTGACTTATTTCCTCAAATAAATCAAACTGAAATTAATGAGAATTTCTGCCCAGAAATTATTTTTTCTTGCTTTCTTTTTATTCCTCGCTCTTTTCGCTGGAATTTCACATAAAACCTATGCGCAAACTCCAGGAACACTTGATGAAATTGAGGCCACTACTCCTCAAGCTGATATACAAACAGAAAATTTAGATGCTGAAGCGAATGTAGAAATGAACATGCATAATGGAGTTCAGATACTACTTATCGAAACCATGTCGGCTATGGCTTGCCAACTCACAGGAGTGGACCCAACCAGACCAGGCACACAGTGTCTAGGTGTAAATCCAGAAACAGGTAAAATCGGTTATGTAGAAAATGGGGGAGGTTTAATCGCCGTTATGGGAAAGGCAATTGATATGACTTTTACCCCGCCCGCCTCTTTTACTCAATATACTGCATATCTTAAAGGTAATTTCGGCGTAGGAGATAAAGTTTATGCTCAAGAAAATACTGATCCATGTAAAAATCTTTCTAGAGGAGTTGGCTTTTGCGGCCTCCAGCCCGTTCTTCCACTGTGGGTGGCTATGAGAAATATTGTCTACTTAATTCTAATTCTCGCCTTCGTCGTTGTCGGTCTTGGAATAATGCTTAGGGTCCATATTGACGCACATGACGTGATGACCATTCAAAATCAATTACCCAAAATAATTATGGGAATAATTGCAGTTACCTTCTCATTTGCAATCGCCGGATTACTCATTGATATCATGTTCGTAGCTACCTACCTTTTTGCTTTTGTCATCCAAAGCGCTACCTCAACTGTAGTGTCTCCTGAAGCTGCTAATGCAGTCGTGGGAGCCTCTAATCCTTTTAATGCAGCTAATGCCGCTTTTAGTGAAAATGGCGGAATACTGGGAATCGCAGGACAAGTATCATCTGCTTTTGCTGAAGTTATCAAATCAGTCTTTACTGGTCCATCTTCTAACTTCGGCAATGGAGATATTGTGGGAAATATAATTGGTGGCGTAGTTGGTGTGATTGTAAACATCCTAGCATTTTTAATTATTGCCATTGCGGTAGTTGTCTGTTTATTTAGGGTTTGGGTCGTACTCGTTGTTGCCTATGTAAACTTAATTCTTGATATTATTTTTGCTCCATTTTGGATTATCGCTGGAGTTATGCCAGGCTCCAAAGCTGGGATAGGAGTATGGATTAAAGATCTTTTAGCCAATTTAGCCGTTTATCCAGTAGCTGTAGCTTTTTTCCTACTTGCCTCCTACTTCATTGAATCCTTTAATGGCGACTCTGTAACGAGATTCGTTCCCCCACTGGTTGGCGGAACGAATACCGAAGCAATCGGGGCAATAGTTGGTCTTGGATTTATTTTAATGCTACCAAATGTCTTAACCACCACTAAAGATGCGTTCAAAGCTCCAGGTGTTAATTTTGGAAATATTATGGGACCACTCGGAGTTGGCGGAAAATACTTAGGAATTCCAAAGACTGCAGCTGACACATGGGCAAGGAACGTACATGCTCAACATGGAGGTGGAAAAGGAACTAATATTCTTGCGAAGGCAATGATATATTCAGGATTTACGAAACCGTACGGTAGTGGCCATTAAGATTAAAGTTTAATACCTATGTCAATTAATGATGGCCTCCGCCCCCACCACCACCGCCGCCGCCCCCACCACCTGCGAGAAGTCCTCCAACATCATTAAAGCTATCTTTAGAAACTCCAACTGGTGTTACAAGAGCTGCTGCAATTAAAACAATCATGAATGACATAAATCTCATCTTATTAGAATCTCCACTAGTTACCTCAAGCATATGCTCAAGCTCTCTATAATATTTATCACCGAGGTGTCCTCCAAAGGCGCCCTCGAGCTTATATCTAATTTCATCTAATTCATGTCTTAATTCTGCTCTTGATTTAGCCTTCAACTGTGGCCCATATATTTTCTGTGCATTTGAAATCGCTTTTCTTGCAGGCCCTGACTCAAAATCCATTGTGTCCCAAAGCCAATCTTTCTTCGCTAGATTAAGATAAGTTCCAAAAGTAAATCTTACATTCTTAGCTCTAGCATCCTGCCCTCCATACATGCTTGCTTCTTCAGCGAATTCAAGCGCTGCCTTTAATCTAGGTTCTTCGTGCTCTTCTTTAACGAACGTCAAAAGTCCACCCATTGCATTTCCCGCATGGCCTAAATCATTAAAATTTCTAACAAGTGCGTCAGTTGCCTGATCTACGGAAACACTTTGAGTAAGAGAAGTTATAGGCGATGAGGGTCCTTCAATCTTTGTTGAAAGGATATCATCTGCTGTTATCACTCTCGTGTAAATATCCGCAAACTTGGGATCATAAATAAGCCTATCAATCACCTTGGGTTCAAAACCAATAGCATCCCTACGTCCAATGAATCTATTCATTTCCTTGTAAACTCTTATGACATCATCAATTGCTCCTTCCTTTCCCACTGAATTATCAATTATTTCTTTAAATCTTACATAGTCATCTGATCCTACCTCAATTGCAGAAAAGTCTATTTGACGCGGTACTCCATTTCCCCTAGCCTCCATCTCCTGCTGGCGAATAGTTTGAATCGCTGCTCCATACCTTAATTTAAATACATCGTATTCAGTTGTTTGAGCATCTTTTAATTCTGCAGGTAAATCGTCAGTAGTTATTCCCATTTCTCTAAGCTTACCGAAGAATAAATCAAGCGACGGCTTCATATAATCTGGCGCTGGCTTTTTTGCCTTAATTTTATGACCATGGCTATCGTACTGTGGGCTAGGCTCTGTCAGAATTTTATCTCTGTAAAGCCTTAATATTTCCTCCTGTCGAAATGTGGCAATTCTTTCCCAGGTATCTCTTCTACCACCTGCATCTGCCCTTAATCGAACAAACATTCCGAAATTTTTGGAATCAAATACTGGATGATGTGGATCCACCCCATCCTGAGAATTTAAATAATTTCCATACTTGTCAAGCTGATCTAAGATACCGTTCATTCTCCACCCAGAGGAGTAAAAATCAGCAGCTGCATACATATCTCTAAAGAGCGTCTTTCCAAACTCATCCACATCTGCTTGTGTCATGTTGCGTAAAATATTCTCTTCAATTTGAAGCTGTCTACGTATTTCCGCAAATCTAACATTTCTTTGTTCAGGTGTTTCTGGATGTTCATCATGAAGAACATGATGATCCTCTTCTCCTTCATCCTCATCGCTTACATGATGATCATCTTTATCTGGATCTTCACCAGCATTTAATTTAGCTCTTTTTTTCTTAATATTTTTGAGCCTATCTGCTATCTCTGAAGTTGCCAGATCACGCTTAATTTCTCTTACAAAAGCCCAATCATGACCAGTATAGAGGCCATATTCCTCCCAGAGCATATTTTCCGCGTTAAATGAAGCAAAAGCAGCACCATTCTGACCTAAAAACTCCTTCCAACCTCCAGCCAATTTCTTAACATCTCTAGAATTTGTTTTATGCGCTCTAGCATTAATAACCGCATGACGCTGGGTTATACGGAAAATATCCCAAGCAGGTCCCATTGCTCTTCTAATATCTAGCTCAATTCTGTCATTTATCTCAGCTTGTCTTGCTTCTTCTAGCTTTTCTGGGGTAGCCTGAATAGGATCATCGGGATTTATTCCCATCTTCCCAAGTATTACTCTTTGTCTTTCTGACAATCCTTGCCCATTAACAATAGCCGTTATTTCTGCATATTTGGCCGCATATTCACCTACCCCTCTCTTCGCCATCTTCATTTCTCCGTCTATAATAAATTGCTGGAATCGAGATTCAAACTCGGGTAATATTTTTCTATCTACTCCTCCGATAGCCAATCTGTAATCTTCATACATAGTTTGCATTCTGTTATAGAGCATTCCTACTTTTCCATCTTCATATTCCATCGCACTAAATAGAGTAGAAGCTTTTGTTCTTCTTGCCATTTTCCCTGCAGACTCTAAATCTCGTAGCTCAATAGTGGAAGCCATAAACATTAAGTTAAGTCTTCCTAAAAATACATCAGTAAATTGCTGAACTAGCTCAGGATCATTTTTCTTAAAATTAGCTACGTACTCATGCGCTTCTCCGAAAAGTGTTTGAATACGCTGAAGCGCAGGAGAATCAAGTTCTGCTCCTTTCTTAGCAAGAGCATTTATTTCATTAAACTTTTCCTCGATCCACTCCATGGGATTTCTGTTCAAAATTTCCATGTCCTGATCCTTAAGATACATAGTTCTCCACCCCTCTGCCCCTTGAGCTCTAGCAGCTCTTCTCTCATCATCTGCTCTTTGACGGTCCAACGCGTTAAGAATATAAGCACGGTCGGTTTCAGGACTAAGCCCATTCGCTTCTGCAAATGCATTAATTTGTTCATCTAGTGGAATTGGCGGCACTCCATCTGCTCCCGCTCTTCTTCGTCTTCTTCCCCCCGCAGGTCCCCCATCGGGATCGTCTGCGCCTCCACCCATTGGCATAATTCCTCTTTCTGCAAGAGCTCTAAAAGCTTGGAGAGTGCCAAAATCTACAGGAATTCCTTTTCCTCGATATTCCTCCGCCATTTGCTGAATTCTTTCTTCAATTGACGATGGGTTAACTTCTGAATGTGGTCTTTTTACTCTTTGAGGCGGTATTTGTTCAGGACCTTTAATAGGATTATCAGGTGTTTCTGGCATACTTCTAGAATAGGCGTTTTGGCCTTGTCCTGTCAATTCTTCTGGCGTGAAAGCTTCTCTTTCCATGTGCGTAGTTTAAGGAAAAATCAAACTATAGACTTGATATCTACATTACAAAAGCCTTATAAAATTGACGTTTTGAGGCTAGTTAGATTACAATGTTTTAATGGATCCTAAACATTTCGAATCTCTATATCCCCCAGATTCATGGTTTGATGAAATTGATAAAGTCCTCTCATATATAAAATCTGGAAATTCTGCGCAAATCGTTTCTCTTCCAGGCGTAGGAAGATCCAACATCATGGGACTTCTTTCCTACAATCGCGAAGCCAGAACTCTTCACCTCAAGGAAAACGAAAAATGGTTTCACTTCGTCATGATGAATTTCTCTGAAATTAAAAAACGACCATTAACTGAGGCTACCAAGTATATGTTTCTTGAGCTACTTGATTCTTTTGAAGAACGCCATCTGGAAGAAGAATCTAAATATATTCGTGGACTTTTCGAACAAAGCCTCAAAACCAACGATGAACTAGTTCTGTTTCAAGGACTGCGAAAATCTATTGATTATCTGTCACTTGAAAAAGAATATACAGTTGTTTTTCTCTTCGATCGCTTTGAGGAATATCTCCCAATGCTTACGCCACAATTTTTTAGCAATCTTAGGGTTCTTAGAGACAGAGCTAAATATCGCTTCTCTGCTATCTTTCCTCTCTCTCGCCCACTCGAAGAAATAGTAGAAAATGATTTAATTGCTGATTATTACGAATTCGTAGTAGGAAATATAGTATATTTGCCGCTGATGAATAAGGCAGTTTTAGATTTCAGGTTAAATTATATTCAAAAACAAGCGAATAAAAAACTTTCAGAGCAAACACTCGAGACAGTCACGAATTTAACTGGAGGCGTAGGAAAACTAACCAGAGTAGCAGCTGAGGCTTGTCTAGAAAACGGTGAACAAGAAAATTTAGAAAAATCTTTATTTTCAAACAGCAGAATCAAGGCAGTTTTGGAAGAAATTTGGAAATATTTTACTCCATTTGAGCAAAACCTCATCGAGGAAAACAAAGCTCACGATTCTTCACATCTCGTGGCAGTAGGATTAGTTAGGGATAATAAATTTGCTCTTCCGCTACTCATGTCTTATGCAAAAAAACAAAATGAGACAGATACTCAAAAGATTAGTTTTAATAAAGAGTCTAAAGAAATTAAAAAAGGAAAAATTATTATTTCAGAATCTTTAACATCTGCTGAATTTAAGCTTCTTGCTTATCTGCTAATGAATCCTGACAAGATAATCGAAAGAGAGGAAATCATCTCTGCAGTTTGGGGAGATTTAGGCACTACAGTTGGGGTCTCAGAGCAAGCGCTTGATCAACTTATTTTTAGGGTTAGGAAAAAAATTGAAGAAAACCCTAATTCACCGCTTCATCTGCAAACTGTAAAAGGACGCGGCTTTAAATTCACACCTTAACTTGCCAAAAATCTCATTTTCTTCTACGATAAAATTGTGAAAAGAATTATCTTTGCTGTCCTACTCTTTTTAATACTGATTGTTTCAACTTACACTCAGCCTACTTATGCTCAAAATTCTAAAAGTGAATGTTCTATCCAGAAGATTTCAGAAAAACAGTCTGCAGGAGATGATGACCATATAATAAATAGCATCACCTTAAAAATAAAGGGTCAACAAATTCCACTTACGTCAAATATTGAAATGACAATAAATCCACAAGGAGGAGACATTCGTACGATTGGAGAAGATACTGGAGATTTATTTTATAAATCAAATGTACCTGCGAAAGTGACGCTGGAACGATTCGAAGAAGATACTCTCGCAACTGTTAATACCCCATTTGATCGAAATGGAAACACAAAGGGGGATCATGCATCAGATTTCAACCCTGGCAAATATGAATTCAATTTAAGAACCACCGGACACCAAGGAGAGCAGGGTCAAAACAGAGATTTTCTACTCTGCAGCCTAGGAAGCGCCTCTTTGGAAATTCAAAAAACTAGCGTTGACAATAAGTTTTGCACGATTACATATCTAAACACTGATTTTAAGCCTGGAACTGAAGTTAAAATAAAAGCTGCATTTAAAAAGGAGTTTACAGAAAAACCTGAAGATAAAATGCTTGTCAGAATTATTCAAATAAATGGAACTGAAAATGGATCAGAGATAAAAAGATTTACACCAACTAGAAGTGAACTCGAGGCAGCGGCGGGAGTATCGGTAGGAAATGATTTAATAGGAGAAAACTCATATAAAGTCCAGATCGATGGCAAATATAACACAAACTGCTCAGACTCTTTCACGGTGGATCAAAACGGTGGTCATTCAGGCTGCAATAATGATTCCGAATGCGGTGGCAAATACTGCACCACAGGCACAGATGGAAAGTTGGGCTGCTATGACTACCCGGGCAATAAAGTTTCTAATCCCTGTCAGCCTAAATCCGGCGAAGCAATTCCAAACTCCTGCAACACAGCTATAGGTAAGATTGGGATTAATCCTGAAGGCTTTGCTAGAAGCGTGCTGATTCTCGTCCTCAGTCTTTCCGGTGGAATTCTTATTATTCTTTTTATCGCTAATGGATTTAAACTAATGACCTCACAGGGGGACCCTAAAAAAATAGCAGAAGCAAGAGAAGCCATAATAGCAGCCGTTGCAGGACTTTTACTCATCATCTTTTCTCTCTCAATTCTTAGATTAATTACAGTTGATATCCTTGGTCTTCCAGGATTTAGTTAAATATGATTAGAGAAATAGCACTTAAAGTTCCCAGTGACGGCAAACAAATTGATTTAAAACCCATTGGTGGCATGCCTGAGTCTGGTCTCCCCACTCTTCAAGGTGTAATTCGCTTGGGAATTACATACATGTTTATTGCTGCAGTCTTAGCAGCCTTATTTTTCATCATGTGGGGCGGGATTCAGTGGATTTCATCAGGTGGAGATGCGAAAGCTGTAGATGGGGCCAGAAAGAAAATTACTTTCGCAGCGATTGGCCTTATCATCACCTTCTTAGCATTTTTCATAATTAATGTAGTCGGCAGATTCTTCGGACTCAATCTTTTAAAGCTCACATAAATTGACCCCTTGACAAGAATTTAAAATATTTCTACGATGTTTATATACATGAAAAAGATAACTGCCATTTCACTTTCAGCGGTACCATTCTTAACACTCGCTCCTCAAGCACATGCTCAACAAAAAATTAGCGTATGCCCTGGTGGAGGATTTGGCGGACTTTGTAAATTAACTCTCTCTGATTTCAGCGGAATAGTGGCTACCCTTATCCAAGTAGTTTTCGTAATCGGCGTAATTATTGCTCTCGGCTTCCTTATTTTTGGAGGAATTCAGTGGATAATGTCAGGCGGAGACTCCAAGAAGGTTGATGCATCAAGACAAATGATTGTAGCAGCTCTTATCGGTCTCGCAATCATGTTCTTGTCATTCTTTATCTTGAACATTTTACTTGGCTTTTTCGGAATTAACTTAACCAATTTAACTCTTCCCACACTTACCAATTACACCAACAGTTAAACTTCCGCTTGAGATTTAATCCCCTCTTTGTTACGCTAAATTTATGTTTAAATTAGCTGGTAATGCTTGTGCGTTTGATAGTAAGTATGGGGAGATACTTACCTTAGACTGTGCAACTGTACTATTTCAAAACCTTATTTTTTGGGCTCTAACCTTCGCAGGAATAATTGCACTTTTCTTAGTAATTCTTGGCGGAATAAAATATATCACCTCTGGAGGAGACCCTAAGGCAGCAGATGGGGCTAAAAAAACTATCACTTGGGCTCTAATCGGTCTCATAGTTATACTTATGTCCTTCGCTGTTTTAAATATTATTGCTGGCATAACAGGAGTTGGCTGCATTACTAAATTTGGCTTTACATCATGCAATGCAACTACCAACGCGACTAACCTTAGAGCAGGCAGGGGCACTCAATAACTTCTAGTCAGAAATGGCTTTTCACATTTAAGGCCAATTTCTTCTAAACCTGATCTATTTCGATAGCCTTGAAATGGGATTTTTCACATATTATTCTATTGTTAATATTAGGCAGGGAAAGAGAATAGATGGAGAATCACCCAATTCCCCAAGACATTACAGGCTTTCAATTTAAGCTTATCGGTTCTATGACCGTTAGGCAGTTTGTGTATTTGGCAGTTGTCGTTTTGATTGGCTGGTTTATCTCTTTCCTGTTGCCAATTCCTCACATCATTTCTTGGCCAATCTCAATTGTGATTGTAACTATAGGAATAATCTTTACCTTCGTTCCCGTGGACGGACGCCCAATGGACACTATGTTTATCAATCTTTTCAGAGCCATGCTTTCCCCCACGAAATATATTTATGGAAAAGATGGTGGAGATATCACTAAAACCCAGAAGCAAACAGTTTCCGAGAAGCAGATACCCCAAGTCATCCCCTTGCCTGCGCCACACGTGCCAGTTCAAGCACCAAATATTCCCGTTATGCAAACTATTGAATTAAATCAAATCTCAGCTCAACCTGTTCAACAAATCCAACCAATTCAAGCTCCAGTCCCAGCGCCAGCACAAGTAGCTCCTACTCCTAATCAACCAAGCGCAGACGAGCTTGCTAGAGCCGCTCAAGAAAAAGCTCAACAAGATCAACTAGACCAAGAGCAAAAGGCAAAAGTGGAAGCTGCAGAGAAAAAAATAGATGCAGAAACTGCGATTCTTGAAAAACAAATTGAGGCAAGCAAAACACTTGAGCAAACCGCTCCAGCCGTAAATCAAGATGCTGCTGATCAAAAAATCGCAGAGTTAGAAAAAATGCTTGCTGAAGCAACTCGTCAAAAAGAAGAACTAGAGCGAGAGGTTCTTAAGATCAACTCTAAGCTTGAGGATCATTCAACTCCTCCAGTGATTCCTGCTCAGCCAACGAGCCAGCCCAACCCTCCAGCACCTCAAGCAACTCAGGAACCAAGAGTAAAGCAAGTGGCGCCAAATCAAACCAAGGCTGCAGGAGTTCTTAGCATGCCTGAAGCGCCCAATCTTATCACTGGAATTGTAAAAGACCCGAGAGGAAATCCACTTCAGAACGTATTAGTTGAAGTAAAAGACGAAGAAGATAATCCTGTCAGAGCATTTAAAACCAATGGCCTTGGTCAATTTGCTTCAGCCACCTCTGTTTCAAATGGCAAATATTTCCTGAGCTTTGAAGACCCTAAAGAAGAAAATAAATTCGACATTGTTCAAATCGAAGCAACCGGTCATCCAATTATGCCAATTGAAGTAACTTCGGTGGATAAAAGGGAAGAGCTTAGGAGGGAGCTTTTTAACTAAATGAGCAAATCTGCCCAAAAAATAAATACAACCACTCAACGCTTTATTGAAATTCAGGACATATTCGAGAGCGTAGTGGTTTTACCCGGCAATCAGGCATGCATGGTTCTAGAAATTACCGCTACCAACTTCGCTTTGCAGTCGCCTGAGGAGCAGCAAGTTAAAATTCTCTCGTATGCTTCTTTCCTAAATTCACTTTCTTACCCAATTCAGATTCTGATTGTTTCCAGAAAGCTTGATATTAGCTCCTACGTTCATCTTCTAGACGCAGAGTCAAAGAAAACGAACAATCCCCTACTTTCCAAACACATCCTTCTCTATAAGGATTTTGTAGCCAACCTTATCCAAAAAGAAACAGTCCTTGATAAGAAATTTTATCTTGTTTTTACCTATTCTTTTCTGGAAAAGGGCGCAGGAGCAGTGACCAATATTAGAAATAAAGAAGATTTTGCTAAAGAAGCCAAGCCTATGCTTGTCTCAAAAGCACGTTCTCTTATGCAAGAACTTCAGCGCGTTGGCCTTAAGTCAAAAGTTCTAGAGAAAGAGGAGCTAATTGAGCTTTACTATGAATCGTTCAATGAAGAAGCTGGACGCTCTAACCTTACCGACGGAATTCATAATCCATACGTATCAGCAAAAACTGTGAAGGGAGGAAATAAATAATGTTTGGACGAAAAAAAGCTCCTGTTGTTCCAATGCCAACCAAAACGAATAAACCACTTGAGCATTTCGAGCGTGGAATGAACAGTGTGACTGACATTATCGCTCCCCCATCCGTAGAGGTCGATTTCGGACACATTCGCGTCGGAGAAAAATATTTTAAAACATTTTTCGTGGTTGGATATCCAAGATACGTTTCGCCGAATTGGCTAGAGCCTTTAATTGATTTTGATCAATCACTAAACATCTCCATGTTTTGCTATCCTCAGTCATCTGGAGATATTTTGGGAGACTTAAGAAGAAAAATCGCTGAAATGGAAGCTACGCTTTCCAAGCAAGAAGAAGATGGAAAAGTTTTGGATCCCACAGTTCAAGCCTCTCTCGAAGATGCGCTTGCCGTTCAAGAGGAGCTTGCCAAAGGTATTGAGAGATTTTTCCAATTTAGCCTCTATGTAACACTCGTTGCTGATGATTTAGAAGAACTAAAAGAAGCAGGAAAAAGACTCAAGACCCTTCTTGCTTCAATTCTCTTGACCGCTAAACCTTCAACATTACAGATGGAGGAGGGATTTAAATCCACTGTGCCTTTAGCGCGAGATGAGCTTCTTCTCACGCGCAATATGGACACTACCAGTCTTGCATCCACCTTTCCCTTCACATCAGCCACACTTACTCAAGATAAGGGCGTCATGTATGGCATTAATCAACTCAATGGCTCATTAATAGTCTTTGATCGATATTCTCTTGAGAACGGCAATGAGGTAGTATTCGGAAAGTCAGGATCTGGAAAATCTTATTTGATCAAGCTAGAAATCATGAGGCAGTTTATGTTTGGTACAGAGGTTATCGTTATTGACCCTGAAGGCGAGTATGGAGAGCTTACGCGAGCTATGGGAGGAGAATATGTAGAGTTTACCCCAGCCTCACCTATTAAGATTAATCCTTTTGATCTTTCAGGAAGATACGAAGAGGGGGAAAACGAACTAGGACTAAAAATCCTGTCTCTGCACGCCCTACTCAGGATTGTTTTGGGAGACATTGACGCACAACATGACGCCATTCTTGACCGCGCGCTAGTGGAAACCTATCGTCAAAAAGGAATTACCCCTGATCCTTCAACGCAAACTAAAGAACCACCCCTTATGGAAGATTTATACAAGGTCTTGCTTGGCACAGAAGATCCTATTGCTAGAGACTTGGCTCTCAGGCTTGAGAAATTTATTAAAGGCAGCATGGCTGGAATATTTAATCAGCAGTCTAACTTTGATATTAAAAATCCTTTGACTATTTTCTCAACGCAAGGACTTGAAGATCAACTACGTCCTGTGGCAATGCATATCATTCTTGATTTTATTTGGACCAAGGTAAGAAAAGATCTTAAAAAACGCCTACTAGTCTTAGATGAGGCATGGTATTTAATGAAGTATCAAGATTCAGCTTCTTTTGTACACGGAATTGCTAAGCGAGCTCGTAAATATTACCTTGCTCTAACTACTGCAACACAGGATGTTCAGGACTTTTTGTCCAATGATTACGGCAAGGCTGTACTTTCAAACTCATCTATTCAAATGCTGCTGAAACAAAGCCCAACGCAGATTGATTTGGTATCAAATATTTTCTATCTTTCCGAACAAGAAAAACAACTCTTGCTCTCTGCCAACATCGGTGAAGGATTATTCTTCGCTGGCCAAAGTCATGTGGCCATGAAGGTTTTGGCTGCGCCATTTGAACATGAACTTATTACTTCCAATCCCGAAGAAGTTCTCAAACTAAAAGCACTTAAAGAACAAGAGCAGCGCCCTGACAATACACTGGAATCACAATTTGGCTCAGCCATCGAATCTCATCCCCAAGAAGAAAAAGTAGAAATAACAACCAACCCTAATCTGAATATTGAGGCTGCAAGCCCAACCCAACCTGCACCCATTCCGCCTGCATCCCATCAACCATCAGCTCCGGTTGATTTTGGCTTTCAATCAGCGCCAGAATCACCTCTACCTAGTCAAAACATTAATGATGCAACTAAAACTTTCTAACATATGGCAAACGATCCTACAGCTGAGAAAAGACTAAGAAACTCTAGGCGTTTTGAGCTTGTTTATAGCCTACTTACCCCGCAAGAAAAAGAAATTGCACTGAGTGGTTCCCAGGTAGACCTTGAGGCAGTTTTACGCTCTAAAGGAATAAGAGACATTCCGGGCACACTTCTTGCCCGACAAGATTGGCTAGCATCAAGAATTCAAGCCCCTGAACCAGAAAAACCTGAGATTAAGGAAATGCCTAAAGAAACTCCAGGGGGAAATGTATTTAGCAATGCGCTTTCGGGATGGGACGCGCCTTTTGCCCCAAAGCCAAAACCTGAGCCTAAAAAACCAGAAGCAGAAGAGAAAAAAGATAAACCAAATAATACTTCGATCGAAAATGCTCCCACCCAACCCAAGACGCGCTTTGACCAAATGCAAAAAGCTGGGGAAAAAATTTCTGAAACTACTCCGCAGGATTTAGCTCAACTTAAATCTGAATGGGGCGAAATTGAATCAAGCGTTCCTTCAGTCTCCTTGAATCCTCAGCAAGAAAACAGTGCGCAAGAAGCTACCAAACAAAACGCAACCACCACCCCAAGCGCTACCACCCCGTCTATATCTGAAATTGGCTACTATCCTGATCCCGAAATCATCCCAAGCAATTTCGATGACTGGGGAAGGTCTGAACCCATACCAGAACCGCTCCCAGAACCGCAATCAACACCTCAAGTGTCCACTGCTCCATCAAAAGCAAGGCCGGCCGGAAGAGCTCTGAGAAAAAGGGGTAGAATAACCAAAAAAGCTTTAGGAAAGACTTTGAAGTCTCAAGGCAAAAAAGCAGTAGCCAGAACACTACTTTCCACAATCGAGATATGGGGACCTGTGGTGGGAGTAATATTTGCAATTTTTCTACTAGTAATAATTATACTAATACTGGGCTGTAGCGTAGTGAATAATCCGATTGGAGACTTTTTCGGAGCAAACTATTGTGGCAATAACCCTGATCAAGTCACACAGCCGCCACCGGGTCCACAGGAAAAACCCACCTCTGTCACTTTTGTGGGGGGCGAGGCTTATCTTGCTACAGCAGATGGCTGCAGAGTAAACTGCCCAGCAGGAAGTAAAGGCGATAAGGTTTCAGTAAAAGTAATCATCGATGTTGACACCGCTAAGCTCGATACTAACCCAAGCAACTTAAAGGCCAATGTTCAAATCAGTAATAGATTTTTCGCAAACATTGAAACACCAGACAATCCTAAACCTAAAATAATTAGCGTTCCCGTAGATACTACCTATTTTATCTATCAGTGGAGCCTGCCAAACACAGGTGGAACCAAAAGACACTATGAATTTACAGTTAGCGGGACCCTGCAAACTGATACAGGCGCCACGAGCATGATTCTGACCATGAGTGGCGTGACACTTACCAATGATGGAGGCACCTCCGGAGAAAATGGCGGACTGTTTGAAGGCGCTACAGCTAGGCCAAGCAATAACACCTGCAACGGTAAATATCGGGAAATTATGACTACTCTTAAAAAAGATTTTCCCCAGTCCTCTGCAACCAATTTCGGTGATCCGTTATGCACATATTCAGAAGCTAAATTAAACAGAGTAATTGAGCAAACAGAGGCAAACGTGGCTAATCAAAACATGTGGAAATCGATTGCCAAATGTGAGACCAATACGCCAAACGGTTATGGGCGAAACGGCGCGGGGGGATCATGGGGAAAGTTCCAGATGAGAAGAAGCTTCCCTAACCCATTCAAGATTTGGACTCAGGCTGATGACCGCGGAGACGTGACTTGGCAAAAACAGGTAGAAAACGCTGTGTCATATAACAACTCCTTGGCCAGGGATGGAAAAAACTTTAGCTATTGGGGAACCGCCAGATGTCTTTGTTACTATGATAAATTTAAAAATACTAGCGCATGCAAGGATATAATAAGACGAGGTGAAGTAAGATCTCCGAGTGGATCTTGTAGCGCTTGTACTGCACAGGAGGGTAAATCATGAAAAAAATCTTAATAATTTTCTTACCAATTTTTCTTTTATTGATAAGTTCTTCAAGCGCTCGCGCAGCTGATCAGTCAGTCTTAAGGCTTATTGTTGGAAGTGGAGTAAAACCCACACAAGCCTGCTTAGACAATCCCGCTAAATGCTTAAGAGATGACTTCAACATAATAGTACAAGGGAATCCTCCTAAAGCATATCTTCAGGATGTCTATAAAATATATCTTGAAGCATCAGCTGCTCCCAAATATAAACAATTATTGAGGAGTTCAGGCCCAACCAGACTTGAATTTATATCAACTGGCGAAGGAGGATGCCCCGCAACTGTTCAATCCAACGGTGATGGAACAAGTACGCTAACATTGAGAAGTTATAGCTTAAGCTGTGCAAGCAATAGCGAGAGAAAAGCAAGACTAGTTCATGAATCTGGTCACATTATTAGAAATGGCCACATGAGGCTTTTTCAACAATTTGAATCTCAAGCATACAACAAGGACAAAAACTGCTACACTTTTGCTTCTGGATTGTTTCCGCCTTATTTTTTCTACACATATGACACATCCTATGCAAGAAGCTTGGGTAGAAATATAAGCGGCTCAAATGAGAGTATGGCTGAATTTATGGCAGATCAAATTGTTTCTCAGGGGAGCAGAAGCTGCCCTATCGGAGAAAATTGGGTGAAAAATAATATATTTGGAGGATATTCTTTTAAATAATGGATGGATTTGATTTACCAGACAAAAAAATAATAATTACAATGTTTTTAATTGGCATATTCTCAATTATTGCCTTTATTCTATTGGTAATTTCAATCGTCAGCGGCACTTCATTTGTTCCAGGAGGGAATAATTCACCCTCCCCTTCCCCAGCTCTAAATTCTTCTACTACAGAGGCGCTTGAAACAGAATACTCACAAATTAATAAAATAACCCCAGGTAAAACTAATTTTGCTGAGGCGCAAAAAATAAATGGCAAAGCAAATGAAATAAAAAGAACTACAGATAAAACCTACCTGTTTTATAAAACACCAGTTGAATCCCACCAGAATGTAATTCTTGTTAAAAACAATCTAGTTGTTTATTCAACTGAAAATGTTTATGGGAATTATAGAAAGACAGTTTCTGAGTTCAAGTCAGAATATGGAAAACCGAACATGACTCTATTTGAATTAAACGACGGTTATCCTTGGGATATTTTCTTAACTAAAGGTGTCGGTATAAAAAGTGATGGAAAAGATGTCGGAGAAATATTATATTTCGCTCCTCAAAATCAACAGAGTTTTATGGTTAATATTGCACCAGAGCTAAATCTCTCGACTACTCCTTCGGCTGAAGCAAATTAATCTTTTATCTGAATAGGCATTATTAGATGCAAAAACGATTCATCCCCCACTATTTTAAATACGCCAGAGGTTAATGGTCCATTCATTTGAAAAATAATTCTCTCATCAGTGATGCTATTTAAAAAATCGATAAGGTACTTAGAATTAAAAGCTATTTGATTTTCTTCCCCATCTACTTTAGCCTCCACCTCTACTTCATTATCCCCAACCGCTGAAGCCGATGCACTAAAAACGACCTTATCGCTCATTATGGACATTTTTATAATATTGGCAGCTTCACGAGCAAAGATTGAACATTGCCTTACTGCGTTTAAAACTTCTTCGCGATCAAATTCGACTTTGGTGGCAAAATCTTCAGGGATGATATTCTCGTAATTAGGGTATGTCCCCTCAATCAGGCGTCCAACAATTGTAGCTTCGGGTGTATCAAAAATAACTTGGTTACTAGATTCTGGGGTGTAAATTTCAATTTTTTGCTTATCATCCTTAAGACTGAGTGCTTCCTTGATAACTCTTGCGGGTATTAGGAAGCTGGCTTCCTCGCTAGCCACTGATCCACCACCAAAACCTTTTTTAAGTGATAATCTAAATCCATCGGTAGCTACCAAAGTCAAACCCTTACTCCCCTTTTCCTGTTTAATAAGAACTCCTAATAGCTCTGGTCTTGCTGCGTCCATAGCAGCAGCAAACACGATCTTAGACAACTCTTTCTCGAGCGCATCTTTATCAAACTCTGCTCTTTTTTCACCTAGCTCAGAATATAGTTTGGGGAAATCAGCAGCGGAGATGGTTGGAAATGAAGTTTTCAATTTCTCTGCTGTTAAGAAAAGCGTATCTACATCTTTCTTAAGAGATATCTTGTCTTTGTTTACGCTAGATACTAGATCGAGAAATGTTTTAGCTGAAACCGTTACTCCCCCTTCTCCATCAATTTTTACAGGAGTCTTATAAATAATTCCTATTTCCAAGTCTGTTGCATGGATCTCCAGTTTTCCGTCTTTAGTTTGTAAGAGAAAATTCAAGAGAATTGGCAATTGAGATCTAGAAGAAATTGCATGGTTAGCAAATGACAATCCAGACTTTAACTTATCAGAGAGAATTGTGATTTCAAACATATATATAAATTTGTAGTTGTAGTAGGTTACCAGGAAAAGTGGAAAAAAGCAACGAAGTGTGGCTAGATTTATGTGGATAACTGGTGGAAAAGTAATGTGGATGGAATGTGCCTAGATTTGAGTGAGTCAGATTGTGCATAATAATTTTAGTTTTCCACAGCCCTAGTGTGGACTTCTTTTATTCCCAAGGCTTCTTCTGTATATTTTTCGTTAGCCAAAAGTAGTTCAATCTTTTCCACTCCATGCATTACTGTAGTGTGGTCCCTGCCTCCCAGAAGGTTTCCAATCTCAGCATAAGTAAGTCCCCCCTCTTTTTTAAGAACAAACATGCAAGTTTGCCTAGCGCGCACTAGTTTGGCGTCTCTTTTGTCGCCTTTGAGAGCCGTAGGCTTTACGCCGTAGAACTCGCAAAGGATTTTAATTACCTCTTCAGGAAACATAGTACGAGGAGTTTCTCTTTTAGCTGAAAGCGCCTTTTTAGCCATATCCGGACTAAGGTTTCCCTCCTCGCTTGATGCTTCTGACATAACTCGAAGAAGCAGTCCTTCAAGTTCTCTCGTATCTTCCGTTTTAGATGCAATTATCTTGGCGGTCTCTATATCTAAATCAAAGTTAAATTTTTTAGCCTTTGTAAGCAGGATGGCGCAACGCAGCTCATAATCAGGAGAATCAATATCGACCGTGAGCCCTCCAGAAAAACGAGATACTAATCTTTTTTCTACCTTGCGGAGTTCTGAGGGTGGGCGGTCTGAGGTTAGGATAATCTGGGCCTGGTTATCCACCAAGATATTGAAGGTGTGGAAAAGTTCTTCTTGTACTCTTTCCTTGCCGGCTACGAACTGAATATCATCAATCATGATAAGGTCTAAGTTCCTAAATCTACGCTTCATTCTTGCTGTGTCGTTGGTTCTAATTGCCTCAACTACCTCATTGGTAAACTCCTCACTAGTTATATACATAATCTTTCTATTAGGATCATCTGCATATGCTTCGTTGGCCACAGCATGCATTAAGTGGGTTTTGCCCACCCCTACGGGACCATAAATAAACAGAGGATTATATGTGGTTCCTAATTTTTTAGCCACAGTATTCGCAGAAACGAAAGCCAGCTGGTTGGATCCCGAAACAGCGAAATTTTGAAAAATAAAATCAGGGCGCACTCTTGGCAGGTGGCCAATAGGTTTTTCTACTGGTTGTAAGGCAGAAAAAAGCGGGCCATGGTCAGCTGGATTAGTGTTGGGTTTTTGTATGGCTTTAGGAACAAAAATAATCTTTACATCCTCCCCTGTGTGTTTGTCGATTACTTTCTTGGTAATTTCATAAAAACGCTTATTAAGTAAATCAATTATCATAGGGCTAGGAGCGGAAATAGTGGCAACTTTATCCTCCAGGGACAAAAGTGTGGTGTTTTTGAAGAGTGTTAAAAAGTTGGCACCTGAAACTTCAGTTTGTATTTCGGCAAGTACTTTTTCCCAAAGTTGATCAATTGTGGATAACATAGCTAGTTTTTGCAGTTTATCAAATCAGGGCGCCCTGCTGTCAATAAGCTTAAGTGGATAAAACCAGCTCTTTTTTTACCACTTTTAAAAAAGAGGCTAATTTGATATACTTTATGCCTATGGAGAAGTTCAGAAAACTCAAGAAAATTAAAAGAGCTAGAAAACACGGATTCCTGGCAAGAATGAGCGACAATGGTGGTAGAAAAGTTCTTAAAAGAAGAAGGCAATCAGGTAGAACAAGGCTTACTGTTTAATGCTCAAAAAAGAAAACAGGCTGACTAGTTTTAGTTTGTCTGGTTCCAAAAACATTGCTACTCCCCTATTTAATCTGAAAATAAGTCAAAATAATTCAGAATGCTCTAGATTTGGTTTCATCGTTTCAAAAAAAGTTTCTTCATCTGCTGTGGTTAGAAATTCCGCAAAAAGAAAAGTTAGGAGTATAATCGAGGAAAAGCTAGAGAATATTGAAAAAGGCTTTGATTTAGCGTTTTATCTTAAAAAAGAAATAGTAGAAGTTGATCGAGTGGATACTGAAAAAATATTAATTGAAGTTTTAAAACAAGAAAAATTACTAAAATGAGACATATTGCAGTAAAAATTATTTCCTTCTACCAAATTTTCATCTCAACAGCTATAATAAACATTCTTGGACCAGGTTTTGGATGTAGATTTGAAGAGACCTGTTCAAGATACACTAAAAGAATGATTCTTGAGAAAGGTGTCATTCAGGGTTCAGCCTTAGGATTCGCGAGAATTCTTAAATGCCAGCCCTTTAGTTCATAATAATGGAAATATTTAATACTATAATAATTCACCCCATCATTAATGTTTTAGTTGCTATTTATCAGGTCCTATTTGCTCTTCATGTTCCTTATGCGCTTGGATTTGCCATTATTGGTTTAACCATGATAATTCGTTTAATCCTCTACCCCTTTATCAATGCGCAAATGAAAACATCGAAGAAAATGCAGGCGATTGCGCCCCACATTTCACACATTAAGTCTAAGCACAAAGGCGACTCAAAAAGAATTCAAGAAGAAACCCAAAAGCTTTATAAAGAGCATGGCATCAATCCCCTCGCAGGATGTCTCCCTACTCTTATTCAGCTCCCAATTATTTTTGGCTTATACAATGTTTTAAATTCAGTTGTGCATAAAAGTCCAAATGAGGTTGTTTCTTATATAAATAGCATTGTGATTCCCCCGCTTGCATTAAAGGATAAATGGGACCCTTATTTTTTTGGTATCCCTTTGGGTAAAAGTCCACAACAGCTTTTTACCGAAGGTAGCAAAGAGGGAATGTTAATGCTTATCATTATTGGTCTTGCAATACCACTAATTACAGGTCTTTTCCAGTTTGTGCAGTCTAAGATGATGTTCTCTACTCCACCAGAAGATCCTAAGCTTAAACTCCCTGCCAATAAAAAAGGCCAGGATGATTTCGCTACAGTATTCCAAAAACAGTCAGCATACATCTTCCCTGTCATGATTGGCATCTTTTCCTTTACTTTGCCTTTCGGTTTATCTCTCTACTGGAATACTTTCTCGATTTTTGGTATCATACAGCAATATAAAATCTCCGGATGGGGAGGAATGGAAGACTTATGGCTAAAGGCGAAAAAACTAACGAACAGATAATAAAAGACCTCTTTGAAGCAGTCGGCATTACCGATTCATTTGAAGTAACAGAAAACGAAGAAATGCTTGATGTGGTAATTTCATCAGAAGATCCAGGACTAATAATTGGTCATCATGGAGATACTCTAGATGCACTTCAGCTAGTTATTTCTCTAATGCTTGCTAAGAATAATGGTGAATATAAAAGAGTTTCAGTAGAGGTTGGAGATTATAAAAAGAACCGCTCAGATTATCTAGATAATTTAGCAGCTCAAACAAAAGAAAGAGCTCTTTCAGAAAATAGAGAAATTTTTCTCCCAAACCTTAAGCCTTGGGAAAGAAGAATTGTCCATTTAAGATTTCAAGAAGATGATCAAGTAATCTCAGAATCAGTCGGAGAAGGAAAAGAAAGAACCCTCGTAGTAAGGCCTCGCTAATAATCCCCTATTTTATTAACTTTAATTCTTCAAAGATCGGGTCTTTAAATTCATCAGGTTTTTCTTTAAGCAATATGGATGAAATCATCTTTACATAATCTAGTCCTCCAGCGTTATTAATTCTTATGTAGTAGTTGTAGTTATCCAATATGTCTGCAGCTTTTACAATTAAAGCACTCTCCCCCGTTTTAATGCACCTACTTATCAGATCTTCGTATACATTTTCTAGCTCTTTATTTTTGGAGTTTGCCTGAACAAGTAGAGCAGCTTCTCTTCCGAAATCTTCTTCTATCTCTTTTTCATCTACTTCAGAATCTTCAATTAAATCATGCAATAAACCAGCAATGCATATTTCCCTGCTGTAGTTATTTGTATAAAGATAAACACCGACTCTTAAAGAATGAAAAAGTGTTGGCTTTTCTAAGTCTTCCGCTGCCGGCATGTTATTTGTTAAAAATCTAATTGCGTCCTCAAATTCATTATCGAAATTATTCATAAAGCGATTATAGCAGAGTTTATGTTCGTGTTCCGTTTCATGAACAATCCTCGAATAGTAACTCCAATTATCTGCTAGAATAGGTTTTGTAGGCCGTTTTCAGAAATATAGTCTAACGATTTGACTGTTAAACTAGGACAAATTTAAAAAATTATCGAACGATTTGTCTTCAAATCGCTAAACCATTGAATATTACTAGAAACGGAGAACGAACATGCATGATTTGAAGCTAATTAAGATTTTTACAGATGGTGGTTCTAGAGGAAACCCGGGACCTTCTGCTCTTGGTGTGCATATTGAAGACAGCGCAGGGGAGACTGTAAAAGATATTGGAAAAGTTCTAGGAATTCAAACCAACAACTTCGCTGAATACTCAGCGATTATTGAAGCACTCTCTTGGGTAATAGAGAATAGGGGGGAGATGCCAAATCTAGAAAAAATTAATTTCTTTATGGATTCTAAGCTGGCAGTTATGCAGATAACTGGAATGTATAAAGTAAAAAGTCCTTCATTAAAAGCACTTTTAATTAACGCCAAGCAAAAAGAATTAGAAATTGGGCTCCCAATTTCTTATGAGCATGTTTATCGTGAGCAGAATACCAAAGCTGACCGTATGGTGAACCTCGCACTTGATAACATGCTTCCTTCCGCATAAAATTAATATACTCATGAAATCTGCCACTTTGACCACCGAACCACAGGCAAGCTATCACGTAATTCTCATTGTCGATAAGGTAGGGATAATAGGTGAGGCACTTGCTAAAGAATTTGCCAAGGATTATTTAGTCGTTATTCTTTCTGCAGCTGAAATTAAAAAAGAAAAGAATATTATTCCAATTAAATTTAAAAAGAAGATTCCATTAGTGCCACAAGCCAAATATAAAAAGATATTTTTAATAGATGATGGGGGAAGCGTAACGAGGGAGTCTGCCTTTTCATTTATAAAACTGGCCAGGCAGCATGATGCTCCTTTGTTTTTCATTGGGAGTTTGCGCAATACAGATATTGATCATGCCGATTCTATCGCTGCAGAATATGCCAATTCCAAGGTATTAATCTTTGGTGATATCTTTGATAAGAAAGTATTTTTTGATAAAGATGCATCAGTTTCAAGATATATAATAGAGGCAAGAAAGCTCGGAAAAATCGAAGTTCCAGGAAGTGGTTTGTCTTTAAGTTTTCCAGTAAGCTTTGAGGATACGATTAAGTTAATCATCAAAGCGACTACATTAAATATTATCCAAAAAGTAATCTTACTTTTTTACCCACATCCCATCACTGATATTTCTCTAGCTAATGTCTTTCAAAAAGTTGACCCAGATCTAAAAATCGATTTTGGAAAAGAAAAGAAGGAGAGAAGGATTTATTATCCTAAAAATGCAGTACATGCGATTTCAAAATATGACTTGGAAAAGAAGATAAAAGAATTAGATCTACAAGAAAAAGAAGATAGGGAAGTGAAGGTTATTAATAAAGACAGAAGGGTGAAGAATAGAATATTTAGGCCTGTTTTATTTTTTCTTTTGGCATGTCTTTTTCTAGCCCTTCTTCCATTTTTCTCCACTGTTGCGTACACCAAACTAGGGGAGTGGGAGATTAGAAGCGCCGTAAAGTCCTCGGGTAAAGGAGATTTTGAAAAAGCTATAAAGCAAGCGAATAATTCAAAGACGTTTTTTTCTTTTGCTGAAAAAACGTCAGAGCCATTAATCGCTGAAGCTGAAGTCATTGGTCTTAAAAGAGAAGCAGAAAAAATTCATGATTCCGTTGGGAATGGACAGGATCTAGCGGACGCCACCATTAGTATGCTTGAAGGATTTGAGACGCTCCAAAAAGTTTATAAAGGGTCAAGTGCGAATCCTAAGGAAGATTTTCAAATTGCTTCCAATAATTTTAAATCTGCACTGGCTACGACATCTAAATTAAACGCTGAAGGAAACTTGCCAAAAGAATATAGAGATAAGTTGGAAAATCTTGAGCCTTTTACTGATCTTTTTATTAACTCTTCAGATATTTTACCTGAGATTTTAGGATTTGACGGTGAAAAAAACTATTTAGTTATTTTGTTTGATAATGCTAGTGCTAGACCAGGTGGAGGAGAGATAAATTCTTTCGTAGATTTAAAAGTTAAAAACGCAAAGATAACGCAGTTTAAGGTTTTAACTCCAGCTGAAGTTGATCAAAAAATTAAGCAAGATACATTTCCACCTTTTGAATACAGAAGATTTATGGGAGAGAAGAATATCTTGATCAAAGACAGTTTGAATAGCCCAGATTTTGTAAAAAGCGCAATAAGCGCCTCGGGAATGTACGGAAAGTCTAGTGGTAGTGAGGTAGATGGGGTGATTGGAGTGGATAGTGATTTTTTAAAATCTTTGTTAGAACTTAGTGGCGGTGTGATGGTGGATTCTAAAACAATCGGTGCAGAAAATTTTGAAGCTGGAAATAGGGAAGGGTATTTTGGAGAAGTAGCTGATGGAATTAAAACAAATATTGATAGTAATGAAAACCGCTCAATGACAAAAACCGCAGAAGAGATTGGGAGACTTATCAAGGAAAAACATATTATTTTCGCAATGCAAAATCCCAGTCTCCAGAATGTTTTTACAGCGAACGGTTGGTCATCAGCTATTTGGGACAACCGTGGTGAGGAGCAAATAAACGACTACTTAGCCATCTCTGAAACTAATGTGGGCAAGAATAAAGTGAACACAAGCATTTCAAGAAGTGTTGTTAAGAAGGTAAGCTTTAATCCCTCTGGAAAGATTAAATCATCAGTCTCAGTTAGTTATAAAAATTCATCATCTGAGTTAAATTATTCTAATTACATGAAGATAGTTTTACCGGCAGGAAGCCAGATAACCTCAATCTTAATCGACAAGAAGCAATTTGAAATCTCTCAAATGCAGACAGATTTCAGGGTTTATGAATCTATTAATTTTAAAAAACCAGTGGGACTTGAAGTTGATTCCGGAGAAGTACTTGGTAAAAATTATTATGGAATGTTTATTAATATTCCTAAATCTAGCTCCAAAAACATTTTAATAAATTACGACTTGCCTTACTCTTTCAACACAACAAATAAATCAGCAATATATTCTCTTAAGCTTTTTAAGCAGCCTGGAACGGAATACTTGCCTTTTAATTTGAACTTTTCTTTACCTGATGGTTACCAGATTGTCGGAAAAGGTGCTTATGCGGGTCAGATTAAATCTGATATTGAGTTAAAATATATTATTAGCCAGAAGTAGAGCATTTTTGCCTCAAATCTGCTAAAATCAAGCTTGATTATGGAATATTTAGCAATCATATTAACCGTTTTAGGTCTCACAATTTTTGAAATTATCACCTCAATTGATAATGCCGTGATTAATGCAGAGGTGCTAGCAGGGATGGGCAAGAAAGCCAGAAGATGGTTTTTAACTTACGGATTTTTCTTTGCAGTATTTGTGGTTCGTGGGCTTTTGCCTTTTCTGATTATTTGGGCTGCTACTCCAAGTCTTGGTCCCATTGAAGTATTAGGAGTTTCCTTTGGTAGTTCCGAGGTTGTAAAGGACGCTATCCAGCATGCAGCCCCACTATTGCTTCTTGGTGGAGGAGTTTTTTTGGTCTTCTTATTCTTTAATTGGTTGTTTCTTGAGCCGAAAAATTTTGGCTTGCGAGGAGAGAAATTTTTTCAAAGCCAAGGCGCTTGGTTTTTCGCTGTGGTATCTATGATACTGCTCTTTATCGTTTGGTTTGCTATGAGAATTGATAACATGCTTGCTTTTGCAGCAGTGGTTGGTTCTACCGCATTTTTTATTATTCATGGCTTTAGACAGTATGCTGAGCAGCAGGAGGCAAAGCTTCTTGATAAGAAAAATAATATGTCTGATGTTTCAAAAATTGCATATCTTGAGGTATTAGATACAACTTTTTCTATCGATGGTGTGATAGGAGCCTTTGCGTTTACATTTTCTGTGCCTTTGATTTTAATAGGTAATGGACTTGGTGCATTAATACTTAGAAAGCTAACGATCAGCAATATTGATCGAATAGTTAAGTATAAATTTCTTAAAAATGGAGCAATGTATTCTATTTTCTTCTTGGGTCTGATCATGATTCTTCATGGATTCCATGTAGAAATTCCTAGCTATGTTTCACCAATTATTACGTTCGCTGTAGTAGGTTACTTTTTCTGGAAGTCCCACGTTGATCTAAAAAAGATGCAGGAGGACGTCTCACTAGCTGTAAAGAAAAAGTAATGGATAAAGTCTATAATCATCAAGAAGTCGAGCCACATATTTATAAAAAATGGGAAGAGTCAAACTCTTTTGCGCCTGAGGTAAATCCTAACGGTAAGCCCTTCACTATTATTCTGCCACCGCCTAATGCTAATGCACCTCTTCACTTTGGGCACGCCATGTATGTTGTGGAGGATATCTTAACTCGATATCACAGAATGCTCGGAGATGCAGCATTGTGGCTTCCTGGAGCAGATCATGCAGGCTTTGAGACACAGTTCGTATTTGAGAAGCATCTTCAAAAAGAAGGTAAATCTAGGTTTGATTTTGACCGCGAAACTCTTTACAAAATGATTTGGGACTTTGTGCAAAATAATCGCGGAACTATGGAAGCGCAATTAAAGGCTCTTGGATTTTCTCTTGACTGGAGTAGGTTAAAGTTTACGCTTGACCCCCAAATAGTAAAAGTAGTATATGGAACATTTAAAAAACTTTTTGATGAAGGTTTGGTGTACAGAGATTTAAAGCTTGTTAATTACTGCACTAAGGATGGAACTGGCTTTTCTGATCTCGAAGTGAAATATGTAGAGCAAAACGACCCACTGTATTATATGAAGTATGGTCCCTTTGTTTTGGCAACAGTTCGTCCAGAAACCAAATTTGGAGATACTGCAGTGGCAGTTCACCCAAATGATAAAAGATATAAGAAATATATTGGACAAGAAATTGAAATAGACTCTCTTATTGGTCCAGTTAAATTGCAAGTGGTTGGGGATGAGGCGGTGGACCCTGAGTTTGGTACTGGAGTTGTAAAAATCACTCCTGCTCATGATTTTACAGACTTTGAAATAGGTAAAAGGCACGATTTGCCCATGAAGCAAGTAATCGGTTTTGATGGTAAGTTAACAGATGCTGCAGGAAAATATGCTGGACTTAAAATTAAGGATGCGAGAGAAAAAGTTGTGGCAGATTTAGTTGAAAAAAATCTAATGGATCACATTGATGAAAAATATGTTCATAACGTCGCCACCTGTTATAAATGTGGAAGAGTGCTTGAACCATTGCCTATGGAGCAATGGTTTATTAAGGTTAGGCCACTTGCTGATAGGGCTATTAAGTCTCTAAAGAAAGAGATTCAAATAGTTCCTCCTCGATTTAAAAAGGTAATGGAGCAGTGGCTGGAAGGATTTCATGATTGGAATATCTCCCGTCAAATAGTTTGGGGAATGAGAATTCCTGCTTGGAAATGTGATGATTGTGGGGAGTGGATGGTTACAGAAGGGGATGCGCCAAAATCATGCGCTAAGTGTAAATCGGTAAAACTAACTCAAGATATTGACACCTTTGATACATGGTTTTCTTCAGGTCAATGGCCATTTGCGACGCTCAAGTCTACTCAACCTGGAGATTTTGAAAAGTTTTATCCAACATCTGTGATGGAAACGGCATATGATATTTTACCATGGTGGGTTTGTCGTATGATCATGCTTGGTTTATATGCAACTGATGAGATTCCATTCGAAACAGTATATTTCCATGGTCTTGTTCGGGACGGTAAGGGTCAGAAGATGAGTAAGAGTAAAGGAAATGTGGTTAATCCTCTTGAGATGGTAGGAAAATATTCTGCAGATGCCGTACGCATGGCGTTAATCTTCGGATCAGCTGCAGGAAATGATTTATCTCTAGCAGAAGACAAGATAAGAGGGCAGAGGAACTTTACAAATAAGCTTTGGAATATTGGAAGGTTTATTGAGATGAATAAGGGCGAGTTTGAATTAAAGCATATTGATTTGGAAAATCTCTCAGATCTCGCAAAGAATGAAGTTGATAAAGAATTTGTTAAAAGTCTAGGTGATTTAATTGGAAAAGTAGATAAGCATATAGTCAAATATGAACTGAACTTGGCTGCCGAGAGAATATATGAATTTACTTGGCACGAGTTTGCAGATAGATATGTTGAGAATGTTAAATCGAGAATAGATTCTGACTCATTCTTGATTCTTAATTCATTATTCATAATTCAATTAAAGCTCCTTCATCCTTTCATGCCTTTTATAACAGAGGAAATATTCGGTAAATTATCGGGAAATACTCGGTTATTAATTACGGAAAAATGGCCGACCGTGAGGTAGGGAGTCAATGAAGCTAAGTAATGAAATTTAAAAATACTTCTAAAACTAAAAAAGTCTATAAAAAAGCTAAGCCTCAGAAATTAAAACAATTACCGAGTAATTCCCGATTTATTCCCGAAAATATTGATCGTGACGAGCTGATCTGTTTTACAGGTATATTCTGCATTTTGGCCGCGATTTTGGTCGTTAGTGTAGATTTATATCGTAATTTTAATGAGGAAAAGCGCTTAACAGCTGAGAAGATAAAAACTCTTTCTGATAAAGCTTTTTGGGAATATCAAATCAAAGAGCGACCAGACTATAGAGATGCATATTTTAGTCTCGCACTTATTAATTACAAGATAAAAAACTTTGATGAGGCGCAAGAAAATCTGGATAAATCTTTGAGTTTAGACCCGAATTTTAAAGAGGGGAAAGACTTTGAGGAATTTTTAGGTAATTAAGCTTCTTCAGCTGGTTTTTCTTCTGATCCGCCTTCACTTTGTCCTTCAGTTGCTTCGCCTTCAGCTGGAGTTTCTCCGCCTTCGCCTTCAGAGCCTTCTGTTGCTGCAGCCTCGGCCGCAGCTTCTTCAGCAGCTGCTTCCTCGAGCGCTTCTTTAGTAACTAATTCTCCAATTTTAACTACAACTAGATTTGGATCTGTGAGAATTTCAACTTCCTCAGGCGCTTTTAAGTCAGAAACTGCGATTTGATCGTCAATTGTAGCCATATTTTCTACATTTACTTCAATCTTTTCAGGCAGTTCAGTAGGTAGTGCTTCAACTTCAACTTCATTTGTGATGTTCATGAGAATACCAATTTGCTCAGTAACAGCCTTAGGTTCACCAATGACTTCAACAGGAATCATAGCTGTAACTTTTTCTTTAAGGTTAACCTTAAAGAAATCTGCATGAATTACCTGATTTCTCCAGTCTTTATGGATATTGTGAACTAAAACAGGGATAGTAGTTTTATCGTATGTAAGATCAATTACTCCAGTTTCTCCTGCTTCTGCGAAAACTTTATTAAATTCTTCTTGGGGAAGCTGAAGCGACTGTGACTTGATATCTTTTCCATAGACGTTTGCAGGTAAAATGCCATCGCGTCTAAGCTTCTTAACGTTTTTTCCAACTACAGTTCTTGGTTCTGCTGTGAGCGTGAATCTCTTCATAAAAGGTATTTTAGCAAAAAGCTTGCCAAGATAGCAAGTTTGGGAAGTTGTATAATATCTTGAAATGAGGATTTTAGGCATTGATCCGGGAATTGGAAGATGTGGATGGGGAGTAATTGATATTCAAGGATCAAGGATAAAGGCAGTTGATTTTGGATGTATTGAAACTAAGCCAAAGTCTGAAATAACTTCAAGATTACTAATAATAAATAGGGAAGTAGAGGAAATTATTAAAAAATATAAACCAGATCAGTTGGGAATTGAGGAGTTATTTTTTGGAGCGAATTCTACTACAGCATTTGCTGTAGGGCAGGCGAGGGGAGTGATACTTTTGCTTGCGGCGGAAAACAGCTTACCAGTTGGGATTTATACACCTCTAGAGGTTAAGATGGCGGTGACAGGTTACGGCCGAGCTGAAAAAAATCAAATAGGGCAAATGGTAAAGGTAATTCTAAAACTAGAAAAACCGCCAAAGCTAGACGATACAGCTGATGCATTAGCAGTTGCGCTAACTCACGGATTTTCTGCTAAGATAAAATCTCAAATATGATGTATTCGACAAGCCCAGCATTAATACTAGTAAAAATTGAAATATGATCGGATCAATTAGGGGAAAAATTATTCTTAAAGATGGAAACCATTTATTAATAGAGGTAAATGGTGTAGGTTACAGGGTGTTAGTTTCCGGAAAAACTATTAATAGTGCGAATTTGGAAAGTGAAATATTTGTTTATACATTTACATATGTTCGTGAAGATGCGCTTGAATTGTTTGGTTTTCCAGAAATTGGAGATCTGAAGCTTTTTGAGAATCTCATTGGCGTTTCTGGGGTTGGTCCTAAAACGGCAATGGCAGTTTTCTCTGTAATGACTCGTCAAGAAGTCGTCGCTGCGGTTCTTGCAGCGGATACTGCTGCTTTCTCGGGTATTCCTAGATTGGGGAAGAAAAATGCTCAGAAAATCATAATTGAATTGAAAAATAAGCTTGGTGATGACGGCAGTTTTGAGCTAGATTTGGCATCGGACTCTCAAAATAATGAAGTTTACGAAGCGCTTAAAAATTTTGGTTTTTCACAGAAAGAAATTGGGGAAGCGCTTAAAAATATTGATAAATCTGCTGAAACAGTTGATCAAAAAATTAAATTAACATTAAAGTATTTAGGAAAATAGTATGGCAAAGTCTAAAAAGGATAATTCAGAAGAAATCGCTCCAGAAGAAGAGGTTTTGTTTATTTCATTGCGGGCTAAGGAATGGGATGAGTTTTATGGACAGCCAAATATTAAAAAATCTTTACAAATTTCTATCTCTGCTGCAAAAAAAAGAAATGAATCAATTGAGCATATTCTTTTTTATGGACCTCCAGGGCTAGGAAAAACTACAGTATCGCATCTTATTGCTCGCGAAATGAATGCCAACATAAAAGTAACTAGTGGACCTGCGATTGAACGAGCAGGAGACTTGGCATCAATTCTTTCAAATTTAGAAAAGGGAGACATCTTGTTTATCGATGAGATTCATAGACTTAATAAGATAGTGGAAGAAACGCTGTATCCGGCGATGGAGGATTATGCGTTAGATATTGTCATAGGTAAAGGTCCGAGTGCTAGGACGCTCAGACTCGATCTTCCGCAATTCACGATTATTGGCGCAACTACTAAGATTGGTATGATTTCTGCACCGCTTCGAGATCGCTTCGGTGTGATTCATAGACTTAATTTCTATTCACCTGAAGAATTATCAGAGATTATTAGAAAAGGAGCAGCTAAGCTTTCCACCCCAATTGATCAAGAATCTATAAAAGAGATTTCTGTTAGAGCTAGAGGAACGCCTCGTATTGCATTAAAGCTTTTAAAAAGAGTTCGTGATTATGCACAAGTTCACGGAGATGGAGAAATAAATAAAAAGATGACTGATGAGGCTTTGAAAATGTTAGATGTTGACTCTCTCGGTTTAGATAATAATGACATCAGATATCTGAAAGCTTTAATTGAAAAACATTCAGGAGGACCAGTGGGGCTGGAAACAATGGCATCCACTATTTCCGAAGATGTTTCAACAATCGAAGACGTAATCGAACCATACTTGATGCAAATTGGTTTTATTAAAAGATCACCAAGAGGAAGAGTGGCTACGAAAAATGCTTATGAACATTTTGGTTTGCCTTTTCAAGAAGATGAAAATCAGAAAAAGCTACTCTAGTTGACAAGTTAGTTTGCGAGCAACATCATTTAACTAATGGGAAAAAATCAAAGAGAAAAACAAATATATATGTCAGGATTCACTTTGGGAGCAGGGTTTGGTTTGCTTGTTCTTACGGGATATATCTTGCTTGGCGAGCAAAGTGATGGTTTAACATTTGCTGGATTATTAATGGGGATAATGTTAATTGCTATTAGTTTTGTTTGGAGGAGAAGAGCTAATAAAAGTTAATTAGTTATTTAAGCCCTCAAATATTTTTTTGGAGATTTCACTAATGGTGTCTTTTGCCTCTTTTTCATTCTGGCCAATATCTGAAGTCATAACTCCGAGATAATAAACATTTTTGCCGTCTTTAGATTTGATTATCCCCACGTCATGCACAAATCCTTCGCCGTCTCCAGTTTTGTGTTGAACAATTGCTTTATCTTTAACATCTTTTGCTAGCCTATCCTCGAACTCTGTATCGGTCATAAATTCTAATAGTTCTCTTGTTTGGGGACCATTGGCTATCTCTCCTTTATAAATTTTTTCCATTAACGTTCCCATGTCTTTTACTGTAGTTTTATTATTAACCATATTGGTGGAATTCATTCCCCAAGTATTTACTAGATACTGAACATTTTCTTCTCCAAGGTGAAGGGAGACTACATGAGCGGCTGTATTATCTGATTGGTTAAGGGCAAGTTTGGCTAAGTTTCTCAAAGAATAAGTTTGGGGCATTTCTTGGTATCTAATTGAACCTGTTCCGTAATCCTGGACGTCTTCCTCTTGAACTGTAATTTTATCATCGAGATCAATTTTTCCGGTCTTATCTAGGTAGTAAAGAGCTGCGACAATCGGTAATTTATTCACTGATGCAGCTGTTTCGATTTGGTTTTCATTTATCCCAAAGCCTTCGTCAGTCTTTAGATTTTTATAATAAACTGAGTAAAAGCCATTTTTCTTTTTTATAATTTTTTCGGTTTCACTTTGGAAATTTTCTTCACTTGTTCCACGAGCAAGATTAATGGTTGGTAGAAAAGTGAGGTGGCGACCAAGCATTAAAAAGAAAATTGCAAAAACAAAGAGAACTGCAATACGTCTTTTGAAATAATTAGGAGGAGAGGTGGGCGATAGTTGATTTTCCATAGAGTTTATATATTATCATTTTTCGGACGATATTGGAGAGCTTCTGCTATGTGATTTGGTAAAATCACTTTAGAGTTATCTAAATCTGCTACGGTTCTGGAGACTTTGAGAATTTTAGAATAGGACCTGGCAGAAAGGTTTAATTTATTAACGGCCATCTTTAAAATTTCCAAAGACTCTGGAGGAAGTTCACAATACTTTTTAATAAGTTTGGAATTCATTTCAGAATTAGAAACAATCTTTTCATTTTTAAATCTTTTTGTTTGAATATCTCGCGATTTTTGAACTTTTAATCTGATTTCTTTAGAGCTTGGATTTTTAGATTTGGTTTGTTCTGTGAGTTTATCAACCTTCACTGCTGGAACATCTAAATGGATATCGATTCGGTCGAGCATAGGGCCTGAAACCCTCTTTTGATATCTGATTATTTGGCTCGTTGAACATTTACATTCATGTGTTGGGTCACCTAAATATCCACAGGGACAAGGATTTTCTGCAGCAACTAAAATAAATTTTGCGGGAAATGTGATTCTGCCTGAGGCACGAGAAATAGTAACGAATCCGTCTTCCATAGGCTGTCTTAGTGCTTCCAAAACTAACCGAGGGAATTCAGGAAATTCATCTAAAAATAAAACTCCGCGATGAGCTAAAGATATTTCTCCAGGTTTGGGAATATTGCTGCCGCCAATCAGTCCGATATGGGAAGTGGTATGATGAGGAGAGCGGAAAGGACGTTTAATAACAAGAGATTCTTTGTCTAAGAGTCCAGAGATTGAATAAATTTTGGTTATTTCAATGGCTTCATCAAAAGTCGGCTTGGGTAAAATAGAAGGAAAAGTTCTAGCAAGAAGTGTTTTTCCAGCGCCGGGCGGGCCTTTTAGGATAATGTTATGTCCACCAGCTGCTGCGATTTCCATCGCACGCTTGGCTTGTTCTTGACCTTTTATATCTTTCATGTCAAAATCGAAATCTTCTTCCGAAAGTTTTTCGATTTGAGTTTCAGGTTGATTTTTAATTACAGATGCTCCGGTTAAGTGATCGATTAATTCATGCAGAGAATTAACTGGAATAATTGCTACACCTTTAATGATGGCTGCTTCTCTGGCATTTGCTGCAGGTAAGAAAAATGCTGAATATTTTTCTGCATTAGCTAGAATTGCTTGAGGAAGGGCGCCTGAAGTGGGTCTAAGTTTTCCTTCAAGTGAAAGCTCTCCCATAAAAAGAAAATTGGAAATGTCTGCTTTAAATTGCTCACTAGCCAATAAAATTCCAAGAGCGATGGGTAGGTCATACATTGCGCCTTCTTTGGGTAGATCAGCTGGGGCGAGGTTTACTGTAATTCTTTTTGCAGGAAAATCTGCTCCAGTATTTTTAATTGCAGAGCGTACTCGTTCTTTAGCTTCTTCAACAGATTTATCAGGAAGCCCCACGATAGTGAGTGAGGGAAGACCTTGAGATGCAACGTCTACCTCGACTTCAACGGGTACAGCATCAAGTCCGATAATTGCCGCAGAATTTACTTTGGCAAGCATAATACTATAGTAGTATAATACCCACCTTATGGGAAGATTTGAAATTGAAGATGGCAGATCAGCTACGGTAGAAATACCAGGAATGAGATTAGGCGATCGTGCTCAGAAACCCCAGGCTATGACAATGTCTGAGATGCTTAGAAAAGCACGTAGCAGTAGGAAGCAATATAGGCTTCCCGGAGAAGATGGCGCAACACTTAGACGTATTGCAGAGGCGATTGATTCAATCGATGATTTAAGTTTCGAGGATAGAAAACTTCTTTTTATTACAGAAGCAGGGAGAAGAATTACAAACGGAGATTATCGAACTGGCTCATTACTAAAAGTGAGCCTGAATTCAGTTAAGGCGATGCAGGCTCAGGTAGAAGCAGATGAACGAAGAGATTTTTTTGAGTCA
This sequence comes from uncultured Gammaproteobacteria bacterium, assembly GCA_964525395.1. Classification (GTDB taxonomy): domain Bacteria; phylum Patescibacteriota; class Microgenomatia; order Levybacterales; family UBA12049; genus 2-01-FULL-39-10-A. The sequence goes on along the minus strand of CAZGGU010000002.1, from coordinate 24,951 downwards.
AATAGGCAAAGAATTGATGAATTCTTGAGCCTAAGTAATCCCAATGTAGATCTCGGGAGTTAATTTTTTTAGCTCTGATTTTTGAGCTTCGTCTAAAGGAAGTTTATTGATCATCTCTTGAAAGCTTTCCCTATTTAATTTTTCGCCACGTGTTAAGTCTTTCATAATTTCATAGCCATTTTTAACGCCCTCTTTCTTTAAAAATATTTGCACAGCTTCTGAGAGGATTGACCAGTCAGAATTTAAAGATTCGGAGATTATGTCATTATTTGGAGTTACCCTACTTAAGCCTTTACCTGAGAGACTATAAGCCAGGAGTGAGTGGGCGATGGTTACTCCGAAATTTCTAGAAATAGTGCTGTCTGATAAATCCCGCTGAAGTCTGGAGATAGAAAGTTTTCCAGTAAATCCTTCAATTAATGAGTTCGCAATAATTATATTTCCTTCAGACTGTTCAAAATTTATAGGATTAATTTTTTGCGGCATAGTGGAAGAGCCTACTTTTTCTTTTTTGTTTTCCTGGTTAAACCAACCGTCAGAAATATATCTCCACATATCTTGATCAAAGTCGAGAATAATATTATTTATTCTCTGAATCGTTTGAAAAAAGAAAATAATATCTTCATATGGGGCGATTTGTGTCGTAGAGGGGTGTTGTTCGAGTCTAAATTCTTTTAAGAAATCTTTGGAAAATTTCTGCCAATTAATATTCGGATAAGCGAAAGCATGAGCGTTGTAATTTCCAACGGCACCACTAAGTTTTGCGCGGAATCTTATTTGTTTTAGAATTTGAATTTCAATTTCTAATCTTTCAAAAAATACCAAGAATTCTTTGCCTAAGGTTGTAGGAACTGCTGCTTGTCCGTGGGTGCGTGCAAGAAGTGGAAGATTTTTATATTTCTTTGCTTCTTCGAGGATTAGTTTGTTAAGTAAATTCAACTCTGGAATAATCGTTTTCTCGAGAGAATCTTTTAGCTCAAGTCTATGAACAATATTTTCTACATCATAAGAAGTTAAGGCGAAGTGGGAAAATCCAGAAATATCTTTTAGTGAAGTTTTATCCAATTCATCTTTTAGATAGTATTCAAGAGCTTTTTTATCATGTTTTACTTTTTTTTCAGTAGCTTTTACTTTTTCAGCCTCTTTAACGCTGAAGTTGTCGACAAGGGAATCAAGAATTTTTATTTCTTGCGCAGATAATTTTCTAATAACTCCTATTTGAGAAAGAGCAATTAAGTATTTAGTTTCAACTAAAATTCTATATTTAAAAACTGCATGTTCTGAAAAATAATCTGCAAGTTTTTCTGTTTGATATCTATATCTTCCATCAATAGGGGAAATTGCAAGAAGAGAATTATTGTCGTTCATTTAACACAAACCTTTCTATTACATCAGCTACCCCATCTTCCTCAACAGTAGGTGCCACATAATCAGCAATAGCTTTAAGATCATCCGAAGCATTTCCCATCGCTACTTTTAGCCCACAGGATAAAAGAAGAGGGAAGTCATTATAGCCATCTCCTATCCCAATTATATCTGTTGTTTTTATTTTTAATATTTCTGCTACTTTTTGAATACCATGAAGTTTTGTTGCTTCAGTATGATTAATGATTATTTCAAAATAGTCCTTATCAAATCTAGAGATAACTTTATGAACTGAAATGCTTGATATATTAGAGAAATCTGAAATAACATTACTCACTAATTTTTGATCAGATACTTTTATCCAAAATTGAGTTTTCGTAGTTACTTCATTTTCTTTAATGTCTGCCATCGTTCCGCGTCCATCGTCAAGGAGTATTAGATTATATTTATTAATAACATTGAAAATCTTTCTTACAGATATATCATCCATATTTTTTTCATAGACAATCTCTTTTTTAATAGGATCATAAATTTGAGCTCCACCTGCAATAATACATGGACTGGTTAGATCAAGTTCATCAATAATTCTGATGGCAAAGGGAAGAGGCCTGGAAGTAGCAACTCCAACGTCGATTATTTTATCTGCATCAGAAATTGCTTTTTTAGTTCTTTGACTTGGAGAATTATGATCGCTGTTGTTTGGAATAAGTGTCCCATCGATATCGGACATCAAAGCTTTATATTTTTTAGACTTTAATTGTTTCATCTCTTTTGCTTCCAGTCGAAATGTATTTTATTTTCACTCCAATGAATTTTTCCATAAAATTTAAATAATCTTTTGCCTCTTTGGGTAGATCTTTAAAATTTTTAACTCCTGCAGTTGGTTTAGACCAACCTTTAAAAGTTCTATAGATTGGCTTTATATTTTCTAGATCATCAGCATCACAATCGAAATAAGAAACCGATTTTCCATTTAATTTATAGCCAACGCAAACTTTTAGCTCTTTGAATGAATCTAAAATATCTAGTTTAGTTACTACTATTCCTGTCATTCCATTTATTTCGGCAGCGAATTTAAGAATTTCTAAATCAAGCCAACCACATCTTCTTTCGCGTCCTGTGGTAGCGCCATATTCATTTCCAATTTGTCTTAATTTTTCTCCAGTTTCATCAAGAAGTTCAGTGGGGAACGGACCAGAGCCGACTCTAGTGGTGTAGGCTTTTGCTACACCAATAACCTCGTCAATATTTCGTGGAGAAATTCCAGCTCCAGCTGTGGCATTGCCCGAAACTATAGAGGAGGCAGTGACAAAAGGGTAAGTGCCCCAGTCATTGTCCAAAAACATTCCCTGCGCTCCCTCTAGTAAAATTTCTTGTTTAGTATCTGTTGCCTTCTTAATAATTGGATAAACTTCTTTAACGTATTTTTTAAAGACTGAAAACGCTTTTAGATATTCTTTTTCAACTTCATAAACATTGAATGGTTTTTCGTTGAGAGCTTTGATGATTTTGTTCTTTACGAGTAATTGAGTTTCCAGTTTTTTTCTAAATTTCACCTTATCAAATAAATCAATTATACGAATTCCGTTATAACTTACCTTATCTGCATAAACTGGGCCAATCCCGCGTCCTGTGGTGCCCGTTTTAGCTTTTCCTTTGGCTTCCTCATAAAGTTTATCAAGGAGTTTATGGTAAGGCATTATGAGATGTGCTCTCGGAGAAATAAGTAGCTTATTTGTGAGCGTGATGTTTGCTTTCTCAAGCATTTTTATTTCTTCAACTAAGACGACAGGGTCAATAACTACACCATTAGCAATGATAGATTTTACTTTTGGATTAAAAATTCCAGAAGGGATAAGGTGGAGTGCGAATTTTCCTTTAGAGTTAATAATGGTGTGTCCTGCGTTGTTACCTCCGTGGAATCTTACTACGAAATGAGAGCTCTCTGCGAGATAGTCAATTATCTTGCCTTTGCCTTCATCGCCCCATTGGGCGCCGATAACAATTTTTACAGCCATTTAGCCGAATGAATTATATGGGAAATTATTCGCACTTGCAAGAGTTAGATGGTACAATGCTTTAACTATGGATCAGGCTGCACAAGTCCGAGAAAAAATTGATATCGTTGTACTCATTTCTGAATATTTGCCTCTGAAAAAAATGGGCAGAAATTTTACAACTGTTTGTCCATTTCATAATGAAAGTTCACCATCTTTTGTTGTTTCACCAGAGCGTCAGATTTGGCATTGTTTTGGATGCGGAAAAGGAGGAGACGCTTATACCTTTTTAATGGAGTATGAAAATTTGGAATTTATTGAAGCACTTAGAATTCTTGCTAAAAAAGCAGGGGTAGAATTAAAACTTACTGGTTCAAGCATTAATTCGTCTAAAAAAGAAGCAATCTATTCTTTAAATAAATTAGCAAGTGAATATTACAATTATGTTTTAACAAAGCATAAGGCGGGGGAGAGGGCAATTGAATATTTAATTAAAGAAAGAGGACTAAATGAAAAATTAATTAACACTTATAATATTGGTTTTGCGCCTGGAACGGGGGACGCGCTTTCCAAATATTTGATTGATAAGAAAAAATATAAAAGCTTAGATTTAGTCGATGCAGGACTTTCAATTCAAAAAGGAGCTAGGACAGTAGATTTTTTTAGAAATAGAATTATTTTTCCACTAATTGATCACAGAGGAAATATTGTAGGCTTTTCTGGTAGAAATATCACCTCAGATGATTTTGGTCCTAAATATATTAATACAAGGGATACCCTGGCTTATCATAAAGGAGGAATGTTTTTCGGATTAAATCAAGCAAAAGATGAAATAAAAAAACAAGGTTTTTCAATCGTGGTTGAAGGAGAGTTTGATGTAATTTCCTCTTTCAAGGAAGGAATAACAAATGTTGTGGCACTTAAAGGAACCGCATTTACTCCTGATCAAGCATTACTTCTTTCCCGCTTTGCTCCAAAAGTAGCGCTTTCGCTAGATCAAGATTCAGCAGGAATTATGGCCATGAGGAGAAGTGTTCCGATTCTAGAAAAGAGAGGGCTTTTGATTTCTGTTATTAATTCAGGAGGAAAAGATCCGGACGAAGCGATAAAAGAAAATCCAATCGAATTTAAAATTGCGATTAAAAATGCTAGGGAAGTGTATGATTTTTTAATTGATAAATATGTCTTGGAAAATGATGTTAATTCTGCTGTTGGTAAGAAAAAAATTACTGATGAAATGTTGCCGTTGATTGCTGAGATCCAGAATGAAATTATTAAAGAACATTACCTTAAGAAATTAAGTGAATTGATTGATATTTCTTTAGAATCTTTAATTAGACAGATTGAGAAAAAAGAGACAGTAGAAGAAGAAAAGATTATAAAGAAGGCTCCGAAGCAAGATAGACGGGAAATGCTTGAAGAATATTTACTTTCGTTAATTATTCAATCTCCAAATAACGTGGAATTATTAGAAAAAGCGAAAGATATAATGATTTATTATAAATTTAAAATTCCAACGATTGGAAAAATATTTTCAGATTTGATCATTTTTGCAAAAGATAAATCAGAAATTGACGTAAAAGAATTTTCAAAGAAATTGTCTGAAGAGTTTCTGCCGATATTTGATAAATGTTATTTACTCCCACTCCCTAAAATAGAAGATAGTGTTAAATATGAAGAAGAGGTAGTCAGGGTCTCTAAAGATTTGCGAGTGATTAATCTCAAAGAGAGAATAGCAGAAATTAGTAATAATTTGAAAGGTGAAGAAGATGAGGAAAAGATTTCAAAAATGCGAGAAGAAATCGCCAATATTGCATCTCAAATTTCCACTTCTTGATTTAAATTAAGCTCAAAAAGTGTTATAATATAATACTATGAGCAAAACCGATACCGTTATTCTTGCAGATATTGTTGCTAGCGCGAAAAAAAGAGGTCATATTACACAAGAAGAGATACTTTCAATCTTCCCCAAGCCTGAAGAGCATATCGAAGAATTAGATACGCTATATGACAAGCTTTTAAAAGCAGATATTGATGTTTTTGAATCAGTTGCAGAATCTCAGGATACAGAAAAGCCAATCGAAGACCTTGAAAAAGAACTAGAAGCTTTAACAGTTCTTACAGAGGGAACAGTGTCAGATCCAGTAAGAATGTATTTAAAAGAAATCGGCAGAATTCCGCTTTTAACTTTTGATCAAGAAATCGTTCTCGCTAAAAGAGTAGAGAAAGGGGATGAGGAAGCAAAGGCAATCCTAGTTAATTCAAACCTTCGTTTAGTTGTGTCGATTGCTAAAAAATATGTTGGTCGTGGACTAACATTGCTTGATCTTATTCAAGAAGGGAACCAAGGGCTTATTAGAGCGGTTGAAAAATATGACTGGAGAAGAGGTTTTAAGTTTTCAACCTATGCAACATGGTGGATTCGTCAATCCATTACTCGTGCAATTGCAGATCAAGCGAGAACTATTAGAATTCCTGTTCACATGGTGGAAAATATAAATAGATTCCTAAGAGCTTCTAGAAAGCTTATGCAGGAGCTTGGGCGTGAGCCAACCCCAGAAGAAGTAGCAAAAGTACTTGGAATTGATCCTGAAAAAGCACTCGAAATTATTAAAATCTCACAAGAGCCAGCTAGCTTGGAGTCTCCAGTATCTGATGAAGAGGATTCACGTCTTGGAGATTTTATTTCAGATTCAGCTGCGCCAACTCTTTTTGATTCAGCAAGTAGAGAGCTTCTTAAAGAACAAGTTGACCAAGTATTAGGAACGCTTTCAGATAGAGAGAGAAGAGTGCTTGAAGAAAGATTTGGACTTAAGGATGGACGCCCAAAGACACTGGAGGAAGTGGGAAAAATGTTTGCTGTAACTCGTGAAAGAATTAGACAAATTGAAGCCAAATCGCTCCGAAAGCTTCGTCATCCTTCCCGTGGTAACAAGCTTAAAGATTACTTGGGTTAGTAAGCTAGCTCTTTTCTGGCCTCTTTGAGGTGTTTAGCCCAAATTAATAATCTTTCAGTCGTCTCTGTGACATGTCTTTTGAAATCAGCGCTGTCTAGCTCCCCATTTTTAACAGCATCTTTTATTCTTGGGATTATTACACTTTCTCTTATTGTAACTGTTTCAACTTCTACTAAAACCTGTCGTAATTGTTCAACTGCTCTCACGCCTCCTGTAACATTTCCATAGCTAATAAAAGCTGCAGGTTTATGATTCCACTCATACCATAAGAAATCAATGGCATTTTTAAGTACTGCGCTATATCCGTGATTATATTCAGGTGTAATAAAGATAAATCCATCAGCGCTATCTATTTTTTTGGCCCATTTTTCCTGAATCTTACTTCCATACACACCTGGTTTATCAGAAGGATATCCTGGGAGATTATAGAAAGGAAGCTTCCAGTTTCTTAGATCGATGAATTCAAATTCAGCGTTATTTATTTTAGAAACAATTTCCATTACAGATTCTGAAACTTTATCTCCGCGTCTGCCTTCGCGACTACTTCCTAAAATTATTAATATTTTTAATTTATTCATTTTCACCTCCTTAATATAAAGAGGATTTAGAACCCTAAATCCTCTTTAACGAAAATAAGTTTAATCCTTTCGGGATTTACTTCTTTGTTTATGATTAAAAGCTTTGAAACATTACTACCTGTAACACCGTAAGCTTTATATGCTTCTCTTGCTCTTGCAGATTCAAGAGGAAGTACATGTTCGTAAATTCTGTTTATTGCTGAATCTAGGTTTGAAGTAATTTTCTTTGCACTTACTACCCAAATTACATGATCAGCGCCGTATACATATCCGGGTAATTGGCTGCCAGTATTTGATGCAATAACTACCTTTCCGTCTTCAGTTACCGCGTGAATACTTCCAATCATGTATTCTGGAGCTGCGCCTATTTGCTGCATTTTCCTGTGATCAGTTTCTCTTTTGAGTGTTTTTAGCTCATTTTTTGTAGAATTAAATTTATCAGAGTCGTTTAGTTCATCAGCTAAACCTATCTGATCAAGCGTGGTTGACGTTGCTGTCATAACCTCACTTCCTTCAGGAATCAGTTCCAAGACTCTTTTCTTAGCTTCTTCACTAGTGTCAGCCACCTCTGCGTCTATTCCGTTTGCTTTTAAGGCATTAATTGTTTTTTCGATTATTTGATCGTTTGCTAATTTTGTGTAATCCATTTTTTCACCCCCTTTCTAAAAATCTATTGTGTCTTCTTTTCTTTCATTATTTTGAATGCGTGAATCTAAGGTGCTGCTTTTTCCACAGATAGAGTGGAGTAGTTTGTCTAGACTTTTTTCAAGTTCATCTTTTTCTTCCTGATTCATGCAGCCGTATAAATTTCCAAACTCTTCTTCTAAGATTTGACTAGCCTCTTTGTAAACGTCTCGTCCTAAAAGGGTAGGATAGAGTAGGTTTTCACGCCTGTTAGCCTCATTTTTCTTAATTTGGATCAAATCCTTAACTCTTAAAATTTCTATGTGGCGGGAGACTGCAGCCTGTGTGAGTTCATGAAATTCTGCAATTTGAAGCTGATTTGAACCTGGATTTTGCACTATATTCATAAGAATCATATACTGAGAAAGGGTAAGGCCAGTCTGGTAGGAGAGGGAGGAGTCCGCGAGCTTGTCCATAACGAAGACAGCTTTGTGAATTTTGTAGGCGATTTTATCTGAAAAGTTTTCACTCATTCTTTTCACAGTGTACTACTATAATACTTAACATGTCAAGTGTTAACTGAGGTGATGGAGTGCTAATGAGGCTAATGTGGATAAGTATATACATTGATATAGTTGGTCTTCTCCGGTAATTCACTTATTCGAAGGGTTTTGGTTAGTTAAAATAATAAATTAAATTTGAATATTTCAGAGAGAATTTGGTGGATAGTTGAAAAAGTTTGTACTTCCCCTCCTCCCCACTTAGGGTTGAGTTTTAAGTTTAAGAGTGGGGCGAGAGACTCTCTTAGAAGGCATTCCTTCAAATCCACCAGGTTTTGGATTAACCCAGTATCTTATTGGTCTTCCCTCTTCGTCTTTTCCATCGAATTCCATTTGTATTGAAACTCTTCTTTGATTTTTTGGCTTATGTCTGTCTCTAGGGTCTTCTACTCTTTGGAACACTTTGGCTGCCACTGCTCTGTCTGCGACAAAAACTCTAGATCTGGTTTTGTCCCAGGGTGGTGCATCATAGCCTTTTGTTCCTAGTCCTAAAGTTTTATACTCAGGCTCTCTTTGCACTTCAGGTTCATTTGCTCCAAATACCGGTGTTTCATGAGAGGCCAAAGGTAATTTTTGATCTGTTTGGATTGCGGGGGCGGGCTGCTGGATAGCCTGAGTTAAGTCTTCAAATGTAGTCTGACCCTGAGATCTTAGTCTTTCGACTTGAGAAGGAGGCATGTAATCGCCTCGACGTGCGCTATGATCTTTTCTTCTTCCGCCGGGCCTATCTCTTCCCGGAATTATTCTTTTATCAATAAATTCTGCCATATTAGTTTGGAGACCATTCGCAATCAGGACAATTAGTTAATTCACCCTTCCCTATTTTTATTGTATCTTCTGCGCTTGCTATCCAATTGCAGTTTTTACATTTTATTTGGTAGCAGATTTCGCAGTCTTGGGATGGTTCCATTTGGAATTAGTATACCACTTCACTACAAGAATGAAAGTAATTGTTATGAGTCCAAGTAATGAGAGGAGCGCGCCGATCTTAAGACTTTCGGGTAAATAATAAAACTCCACTGTATTTTCCCCTTTGGGGACAGCAACTCCTCTAAATGTGTAATCTGCTCTGATAACTTCTGTTTCTTTTCCGTTTACTTTTACATGCCAGCCCGGATAATAATTATCAGCGAGAACTAAGACAGAATCAGAATCTGAATTAGTTTTAATTAATACATTGTTTGGGGAGTATTTAATTATTTCAGTAGATCCCTTTAAATTGTTGGTCTGAGAAATTTTTGGATTATTTTCAAGCACTACATTTTTTCTAAGATCAAAGTTTTTGTCCAAAATTTTGTCTATTATTCTTTGATCATTGTTTTCAACAGCATATTTTCCTACTAAGAATGCTCTCGGATAAACATCTTTGTTTTCAAAAATAAAGTAATCTTTTTCTTTATAAATTAGATGAAATTTTCCTTTAGGAAAATTTTTAAAAGGAAAAGCCCATGTGGTATATCTGTCAGTTTTCTTTAAGAGAACATACTTAATCCCAATTAGATCAATTATTTTGGGAGCAAATTTTCCGTTTGTCTGCAGTCTTACTCCAACTCTGTCTGAAGGGTGTATTTTTCCGTTTTGTAGGCTTCCATTAAGTTCGCCGTAGCGGTTAATATAAAGTGGATCATATCCTTCGGTCGAAGGTAAGCGATAGTACACAGCTCCCTCAGCTTCAAAAGGGCCAATAAATCGATAGGTATTATCAAGACTTTGAAGCTTATTAATTATTGGAGTATTTGCAAATACAATTTCTTTAGAGGAAAAGGGCTGCCATTTGCTAGCAAATCTAAACATATCAAAAGTAGTTAGAGTAATTATCATTAGCAGTCCAAAAATTAATAGCTTTTTATTTATCAGTGAAATAATTACTGCAAAAACAAATCCAGTGAAAATAACAGACGGAAGAATTATGTTTTTTAATGCAATTGAAAAAAACCTTTCGTCAATTAATTTACCTATCACTATTCCCCACAGGAATATAAATATAAATGCAAAAATTGAAAATAATATGATAATGTTTTTATATTTTTTATCTTTTATATTTTCAAATAAATAATCTAAGCCAAAACCAGCAAGGATAGATATGCAAAGCGCAAATATTCCTAATATCCTACTTAATGAAGATGTGGAAATAACGGGAATTTTGAGTTTTACTACAAGATCAGCGACGGGAGAGTCGATGCAAAGTAAAAGAGCGATGAGCGAAGAAATGGCGAAAAAGAAAACCTTTTTATTTTTTGATATTAAAGAATAAATTGCTAAAATAAATGGAATTACTCCAGCAAAGAAATTCCACTCACCGTAATTATTTAAAAACGCATTCCTAGTAACAGGGTTTCCATAAAAATCAGGTGCAATAATGGTGGTTAATCTTGAAAATGGAATAGCATCTATTTTTTGAAATATCGCAGAACGATACGCAGATCTATAAAATTCTATTGAAGGAACAATTTGAATCATGGAAAGCAGAATGCCTAAAAAGTAAAATGAAATTAAATTAATAAATTCTTTAAAATTTTTATTTTCGTAAAGTTTAAAGAATATATACACAAGAGTGAATCCAGCAAAATATAAACTTATCTGAAAATGTCCACTAAAAAATGAAAGAGGAATTATAAGTGAGAGAAGAAGCAGGTATCTTGTTTGTTTTTTTATTGTGAATTTTTCAATTGCGAAAAGAGCTAGGGGTAGGAAAGCGAGAGCTAGCGACAGTGTCCCCCAGCTCATCCAAGTAATAATAAAGCCAGAAAACATAAATGCAATTGAGGAGATAGTTGATGCGTAATTACTTAGTTTTAGACTTTTCGTAAAAAGATACATAAAGATTCCAGCAAGTAGTGGTTGAATTAAAATAGATAGTCCCCAAGCATTTTTAAAATCAAATACAAAAAATAGTGGAGTAGTTATTGAGAAAATTGCTGACTGATAGTTGGCCATATGAGGAGTTCCCGAAAAACTGTAAGGATTCCAGAGAGGTAAATGTCCGTTTTTGTATTCATCGGTTGTAAGTTTTTTCCATGGCATTATCTCGCTTATGGTATCTGGCATTGCAGGATTTTTTACGGGTTGCCAAAAATAACTGTAGGTATTCCAGAAGTTATATTGATTAACTTGAAAATCTGCTGGATATGGAATTTTATTTTCAAGAAAAAATGGCTTTGAAAAAATAAGCCAAACGAAAGTAATTAATATAATTGGAAATATTTTTTTAATCATAGTTTTATGTTCCTGATTTTTTTAACTGTAAAAGCGATCGGTAGGAAAAATATTGTTAGGATTGAAAAGAAGCTAATAAATTCAGAAATCTGTCTAATTTTTGTATTTTCAAAAATAACTTTGATAAGATGTGTTCCCGGTTCCAAATCGAATGTCATTAGTCCCCTATTTTTTGGATCTTGAAATTCAATATTAACGAGTTGATTGTTGTCGAAAATTTTCCACCCAGGAAAATATAAAGTATTCTCTTTTACTCTGACCTTTTCTTTATTAGATATTTTGTAGCTGTGTTGAGTTGAGGTTCTAGAGACTTTTTCTATAACAGCATTACCGCTAATTATTTCTATTGTGTTATTGGGATATGTTTCCATAAATCTAATTGACCAAATCGGAGAGCTTTCGCCAGTATCAGTCGTTCCTTGATAGTCTTTTAAGTAATAATTATCGGATTTTACTTTATAGTCTTTTGCTTTCCAGAAATTAATAGTTGGAAGAATTGAAAAGACAATAATTAGCATAACTAATACATTTTGATATTTGATTTTTATCTTTGAAACAAATATGGCTGTTATTAATGATGTTGAAAAAATAGTAAGTGATAAAAATCTCCAAGGAAATTGTAATTTTTGTAGAGTTGTTATCTTTTCCCAAATGAATGATGATTCTTTTAACATTAATAAAATTGATATTATGAAAAATATGTAAGTAATAAATAATAAAAATTTTTGCTTATCATTCTTTTTAAATAATTTGAAAAATAATATTAAACATATTACTGAAATAAATATTCCAATAATTCCAATCTGTACAGTGAATTCATTGCTTTCCCCATAATTCCAGGAGCCAAAAATTAAATCTCTTATGTTTACAAATCTATCAGAATAAGCGCCAGCTGTTACTATATCTCGGAGAGTGTACTTTCCTTCTACAAATGCAGGAAACCAAAAGAAAAATGAAATAAGAAATCCAAAGCCCAAAGAAATAAAAGTTAGAAGAATTTTTGTTTTTGATCTATGTTCATAAAATAAGTAAAGTGCATATATAAAAATGAAAGGAAAAAAAATAAGGCTAATAGCATTGTGTGAAAGAATAAGTCCTGCAAGAGAGATCGAAATAGATAGAAGCCCTAAATAATATTTGGTTATCTTTGTTTTTTTTGGAATTTGATTTAGTGTTAGAATTGCCAGTAGAACTAAGGGAATAAATAAGAAAGCTACATGTTCGCCAAGTGCTCCCCTCACGTACAGATCTATAAATCTGTAAGGTGCATAGAGATAAATGATTGATCCAGCAATGGCAGCATTTTCTCCAAGAAATTTTTTTAGCCAAAGATACATAAATATTCCAGACAAGATATAAGAAATTGCCATTAAGATTTTGAATGAATTTTCAAAAGAGAATCCTAAAAGATGAATAAGTGATGCAGCGTATTCAGGTAGTGGATAAAGAAACATCAGTATTGGATGTCCGTAGTTCCAGTTTAGAAATTCTGCCCATCTAGGAATAATATTTCCTTCTTTAAGGCTTTGGTAAAAATTAGCAATTCTTGCTGTATGCTCTAAACTGTCATGAGTTACTGGAAGCCCAGGGTTTAAGAGATTTGCCAGAGGGATGATTGAAAGAATTAGAACAAGAATTAGGCCGGAATGTTTTCTAATGATTTCCACTTATTTATTTTTATAATATTTTAAATAGGCTAAGACTAGAATATTAATAACAGAGAAAGCGACGAGTGACATTAATGGTATTGTTAGGAATCCAAATAGTTCGAGCTGTTTAGTGGTGCAAGATATTCCCGCTGTGCAAGGAGCAAGGCTTTCAGGGATTATATTATAGTAAAGAAGATTATGATAGATTGCGATAATAAAGCCAATGATGCTGAGCGGGAGAACCATATAGGGTACAGCTTTGTCTTTTTTCCAAATTCCAACACTTAGAATAATAACAAGTGGATACATGCAGATTCTTTGATACCAGCAAAGTACACAAGGCGGTAGTTTGGCTATCTCGCTAAAATAAAGGCTTCCAAGGGTAGCGAAGGTTGCAGTAAGAAGGGTGAATTGGAGAAGGTTTTCTCGAATAAATTTCATATAGCTCTAAGTATAGTATTGAAGCAGAGAAATGTAAACAGATTTATTCGAAATATTGAACTTCTTGAGTTTCTTTAGGACCGGAGCTGGCATAATTAAAATTAATTACCCCTAAATATGCTAAAGCTAGATATATTATTCCTCCAATTATTAAATAAAAGATGAGCCAATGCCACCAAGGGCGCTTGGAATAAGAATATTTTTTACGAGGTTTAGACATAATTAAATTATTTCAAAAACACTAATGTGTGTCAATTATTTTTAGTAGCAAAATATAAAATTACAGCAATAGCAATTCCTATGGACACTATTCCAAATCCGATTCCAATATTATTAATCCATTCTTTTTGATCGTTCATGATACAAGTATTGTATAATTTATTCATGGAAACAGCTACATTTGCAGGGGGATGCTTTTGGTGCACAGAAGCAATCTTTAAAAGGTTAATTGGTGTTAATTCAGTCTTACCAGGTTATTCTGGCGGTGAGATCGAGAACCCAACTTATGAGCAAGTGAGTATGGGAAATACAGGTCATGCTGAGGCAATAGAGATTGAATTTGATCCGAAATTGATAACCTATAAAACCTTACTTGAAGTATTTTTCTATACACATGATCCCACTACTCCTAATCAGCAAGGAAATGATATCGGTCCGCAGTATCGTTCAGTAGTTTTTTATCATTCTGATGAACAAAAGGAGGAGGCAGAGGATTTGATTAAATCATTAACCAAAGAAGCTATTTATAAAAAACCAATTGTGACTACAGTTGAGCCATTTGTGAAATTTTACATTGCTGAAGATTATCATAAAAACTATTTCGATAGAAATCAGAATGCACCTTATTGTACATATGTAATAGGGCCAAAAATTTCAAAACTTCTTCAAAAATATGGAAAGCAAATTAAGGAAGAATTTCAAGAGAATTAATGGTAAAATACTTGTAGGAGGAAATAATATGGCAAAGTCAAAAAGAAAAACACTTGGCAAAGGACCATTTGCTAAAAGAAAAAGAGGAATCAGACGCGGAACAGGTAGATAATTAAAAACCTAACTGTTTTTTTAGCGTAAGCCAGAACTTCTTTAGACCCTTTGAATTTTTCAACTCGAGATAATTCTTGCGTTTTTTAAAATCTTGTGTGCCGAAATTTGGTGGATCTACCCAAAATGAAACTACGATATTTTCTCCCTTCTCGTTTCTTTTAATTATAGCTGTTGAAATTTGATATCCGGATCTTTTTTGATATTTAATTGTTCCATCGGATTGAGTTTGTATACTGTCTGGATGAAAAAGTGTTTGTTCAGCGAATCCTTCAGGAACTCTTCTCTCCTTGAGTCGTTGAAGGGCATGATTTGTCCAAATGAAACTGTTCATAGAAACATTGTATCAATAATAAGCTTGATTGAAAATTAATAATGTGTTTAAATCTATGGACTAAAAATGAGATATAAAAAAACAATCATATTAGTCTTAGTATTTCTTGTCCTAATTCCTCCGACTGTCTTCTCGTTGTCAATTATTTTTCCTAATAAAGATATTTCTAGTGAAATAAGGCCCGTATTTAAGAAAATTGAAAAAAAGATTGAGAATCCCATTGGAGAGATATCGAGAGAAACTTTAATTGAGAGCGAGGGTGAATACGGAATTTATATTAAGAATTTAGATACAAAAGAAGAATATTCATATAATTCTAATAAAAAATTTGATAGTGCAAGTTTGTATAAGCTTTGGGTAATGGCGGTCGCGTACCAAAAAATAAAAGATGGATCCATGAGTGAAGCTCAAGAATTGTCAGCACCTCTTAAGAGACTAGATGATGCTCTCTCAACATCGCTGCCTACTCCAACTCCTGAAGGAGAATCTCCACCTAAAGAAGAAGAAAAATTAATTTCAATGAAAACAAATGATGCGATTTTTAAAATGATCACGGTATCTGATAATTATGCAGCGCTACTTGTTGCATCGCGCTCTGGTAGCATAAATATTGCAAATTTTATTAAGAGTAATGGATATAGCAATTCAAATTTTAAACAACCCCCAGAAACGTCAGCTAAAGATATCGGAAAATTTTACGAAGATTTATATCGTAGAAAAATTATTGATAATGAATATTCAAATAAGATGATCGATTTACTTAAAAAGCAGGCTTTAAATGATAGGATACCAAAATATTTACCAAAGGATATTGAGATTGCTCATAAAACTGGTGAACTTATAGGCTCCAAGCATGATGCGGGAATAGTTTACGGTAAAAAAGGTGACTATATAATAGTAGTTTTAACTGACACCGAGGACCCTGAATTTGCAGCAGAAAGAACGGCTAAATTTTCAAAAGAAGTTTTCGATTATTTTGAAAATCAAAAATGACCTTTTATATCTTTAATAGATTTATCCATTCTTTTATAACGAAAAATTCCAACAAACATAATTATTGCACCCAAAATTAAGAAAAAGAAACCAATTATTCTTATCCAGTATTCCGAAAAGAAATGAATTAGTGCTGCTCCTGCAGCAACTAATGCGAGAGAAGTTCTTACATATGCAAGAATCGTAGATTCATTTGAAAGAATTGTTCTATCAATTGCTAGATGATCTCTTAATATAAGCTCATCAGGTTTATATTTTTTGTAAGGTTTGTTTTTCATACAAATATATTATAAATATTTTTCAATATTTTCGAGGTGTTCTTCGTAGGTTACAGAGCAATGAATTTTTCTGCTTTTATCATGAAGATAAAAGATGCAATCAGTCTCTTCGGGGTTGATCGCAGCATTGATAGCGGTTATGCCAGGATTTGCAATTGGTGTTGGCGGAAGTCCAGAATATTTGTATGTGTTATATCTTGAATAAATATTTCTTATATCATTTCCACTTACAACACTCCACCATTTTCCATCTGATTTACCTTTTGCATACTGGATAGTTGCATCAATATCTAGTTTTTGATTTGATAAAAGTCGATTCCAAATAACCCCAGAAATTAAAGGCATATCGCTTGGTCCACCTGCTTCTCTTTCAAGAAGTGATGCTACTTTTAAGACAGTAGGCCATCTAATATTCTTATCTTCTGCTTGTTTTGCGTAGGGTGCAAATTTATCGTTGAAGTTGCTAATCATTCTTTTGCCAACTTGTTCTGGGGTTTCATTTATTGGAATTAGATATTTGTCAGGATAATAAACACCTTCAAAGTAATCTGTGTCTTTATTTAAATTATTCCACTCATCTAATTCTTTATCTGACCATTTTAATTTTTTTTGAAGAGCTTCTCCTATTTGTTCTTTTCTTATTCCTTCATAAACTAAAATTTCTGCCAAATCGGGTCCTTCGTTTAAACTATTTATTATTTGAACAGCATTCATGTTTTTTGATAAATAATAACCACCTGGTTCAATATCTTTTCCTTTAAATGTTAAAAGTATATTGAATAAGGTAAAATTTTTAATAAATCCCTCACGTTGAAGTTTGAGCGAAACCACATCATTAGATTTTCTATCAAAGGTAACTATTTTTTGAGAATTATCGCTGCTGACAGATGATAGTTGCGAGTAAAAATAAATACTAACAAATAAGAGAATTAATATTCCAAAAATAATTTTTTTCATGGGGCTTCATTATACCAGAAGAGCACTCAATTTGAATTTACTTTGTCTGTCACTTCAGTAAATTTGTAATAATTTTCTTCATCTTTAAAAACATAATTTTTATCAGGAAGTAGTGGAAGTTTTTGATCAAAATAGGTATTGAATAAAACCCTGAAAGAATTAACTGGAGTTATGGTTTGATAAAGTTGATCTGTATTTTTTTCAGGAAAATAATATGCATTAAAAATAGGAAACTTTTCTTTAAGCGATATTGTTTCCGCGCTTCCCCACCCTTGTTTAGCAGGTATTGGTTTATTCATCGGGAATGGTCCTTCATCTGCCTGATAAATAATTATTGGTGGATTTTTGGAATTCTTTAAAATATTATCTGTTAATATTTTTATTTTCGAATTTAGACATTGAGCCTGATTAATATAGTTAGTTTGATGATTATTTTTCTCTACTATTTCTTCAGATATTGGTTGGCAATTTTTATCAAAAACAAATGGATCATGAGGCATGAGAATATGAGCGAAAACAAATTTAGGTCCAGGAAATTTGGAGACCTCATTTACTTTTTCGAATTCGTATAATGCTGCCTGACGATGAATGTTGTTTTGTGGATCTTTAGAAACATCAATTGGATCTTTAAGAACAGTTTTTAAAACAGAGGCAATAATTGTAGTGTTAAAAAATCCAGTAGTAAATTCGTCAGCTCCAAAATATGCTTTTGGTTTTGGATAAAAACTCAAATCAGCATATGGATTATTTTTGGTAGGAGTCCACCATGAGCCAATTGTGTAATAAGAATATCCCCGAGATCTTAAAAATTGTGCAACCTTGCTGTTTCTAATAAGTGGAGTGGTAATTGATTCATCTCCTGAAGCTCCTCCATTCGTTTGTTTGGTCAAGAAATCAAGATATTCCATGTTGAGTGAGGAGCTAAGAGATAAAAATGTTTTAGGGTAATTAGTGGTTGAGTTTCTGGAGACATAAAAACCTTTCTCTTCAAGATAATCTAGTATTTTTGAATTATCAAAATTGTATTGTTCTTTTAAAGATTTAGGACCACCGTATCTATCAAAAATAAAATAGTAGATATCTGGATCAGATGGGTTTGGTTTAACTTTTTTATCAGTAGGCAATTTAGATATTTCTGCTGGTTTGAATAATCTTTTTGCTTTCATTTCAAAAGAGATTACATTAAACAGAGAAAATAAGAATAAAACCAGAGCGATTAGGAAAACATATTTATTGATTTGAGTTAATTTATCTTTATATTTAAAAATTAGAAATGTAAGTAGAGAGAATATTGTTAAAACAATCAGCCCAATAATTATTTGTTCATCAATTTTATTTTTTCCGATTTCAATATTTAAATCTTTTCCAATTTCCAAAAATCTTCCGTAAGATAAGCAAATGAAAACAATTAATGATGAAAGTAGAGAGAAGATTTCTATTTTCTTGAAGACTAACTTAGTTACAACTAAAACAATTGTCGTAAAAATAAATGAAACAATCAAGGGAATTGATAGAAAGTGAAGGGTGTATTCCTTTTGATTAACAAAAAATAAAAATAGTACGCTGTAGAAAGCTAATAAATATGAAGTAGCGTAGAAATAATATTTTTTCAAAAACTCTTTGAGTTTATTTAACATTTTTTCTTTCCATTAAATAGAGAGTCCTCTTAGTATCTTTTACTTTAGTTTTTTGTTTAATATTAAAATAAATTTTAAAGGCTTCTTCAAAATCGCTCTCTGTATATTTATCAAATATATCTTTTCTGCTTGAAAGGAGTATTTGCACTTGTGAATCTTCTTTTTCAATGAATTCTACTACTAAATTTTTACTAATTTTGGAAAAACCGGATGCAATTTTTTCAAACGGAAGATTATGGGGAATAGCCAAATGATGAACCAATGCAAGAGCAAGGACGCAGTCCGCAGGTCCCCTTTCAATTAACGACATTCTTTCATTATTTTCCCAACCAAGCCCTCCGATTGGATTAGTAAAATCACAAAAAAGTGGTGTTATGTTTTTAATATTATTTTTCTTAATGCTTTTATAGCCTTTTTCCAACGCTCCATAATCAATATCAAAAGCAATTACGTCAGCACCTTGTTTGGCAGCAATATTACTAAAAAGTCCTGTGTTGGCGCCCATGTCCCAAATAGTTTTTGGTTTTACAGCTTTTATATATTTTTCAACAAGCTCTGCCTTGCTTTTATGGGAAGAGGATGTGTAGTTGTTGTTGTCCTCATAATAATCTTCCCATTCTGTTCCCTTTGGATCAAATCTCATACCCTTGATTGACCCTTCCAAGCTATCAACCAATCCAGTTAATGCACGCTTACTGAAGACTTTATTTTTTTGAGATGCATCCATTTTTTTATTGGAATATCTTTTTTGAGAAGTAGCATGTGCGAAAATATGGAAGAATAATTTGGGCTTGAGTTTAGTTTTAAATGGAAGCATAGATGCTGCTACATCGACTGGGATTCCATCAAGAAAAATTGATGTTAGTCTTCCAAGTCTGACATCATCATGCATCATGAGAGCAAGTGGAGTTAGGAAGTGTTCTACGAATTGTTTATAAGCGACCCATGGTTTTCCTTCTTCATATTTTTCGAATGAAAGAGTGTCAATTAAAATTGGGTTACCGTTTACAAATTGAATATTAAAAGCGCTTGCATCTTTAAGGCTCATCCCATAATTAAGTGCTATTTTTTGGATCTCAAGAGTTAAGAGCGCAGCATCTTTGATCATGCTAAATGGCCATTCATAAAAATAAGAGATAAATTTAAGTTGATTTGGCTTAATTATTTTCCATCCATTATTTTGCGGTTTGATCGCGGTTTCCTTGTGAGGGATTAAATATTCTTTTTCCACAAGCTCTTTGTAGAGCCCAGAGCTCATTAAGAGTTCATAGTCAGATTTATATGACTGATTAATTTGTCGATATGCTTCGTTATCTTTAAAGAAAATAAATCCGCTTGGGTCGCGGAATGAGGATGGGTGAGATTCAGTCTTATTTGTTTTTGCTGGAGTGGTTTTCAGAGTCTTTGCCCTTTCTTGAGAAAATGTTTTGGAAAAGATCTTTGATTTGTCTACCAAAACCTTTAATAGCTACAGTTCCTGCGAGAAATAGAGCTGCCACGATTTGAAGTACGTAGCTTCCTGTGCCTGGGTCCAAATATGCATGCGCAGATTTGGTCGCAATTACAAATATTAAAAGTGTGTAAAAAATTGCAAAGTATCGAGATTTCATATCATTGTATTCTACAATATCTCTATTCAGATGTGTAGATGCTAATTATTGGAGCTTAAAATTTGCTTAAAATTAAGTTTTAATGAAAATCCTAGACAGCTGTTTATAGGCATTTGATTTCATGGCGACTAGAGTTACGATCAGACCAATTATGCCTGAAATTATGAAGACTAAGGCAATTCCGCGTCCGGGACCAACACCGAACCAATCGCCTATTAAATAGACTCCTGCACCAGTCGTCATAAAAGGAATAAAGATTAGCTGAGCAATTGGCCCAATCAAAAATGCTGTCATAGGAGAGCCGGCTTGTTCTACGCTTTGGGCAAGACCAAAAACTCTTCCTTGTCTCTCTTTTGGAACCACTTTTTGAATAATAGTTTGCTCAGAGGCTTCGATGAAAGGAAAAAGTAACATCCAAAATAGTGCACCAATAGTAAGTAGTATGATTGAAGGTTGAATTGTGAAGAAAATACATGCAATCCAGATAATAATATTTGCTAAAAATAATGTTTTTACAGGATTTTTTCCTAGTCCAAATTTAGCAATAAGCAGTCCGCCTGCGATAAATCCTAAACTTAAGAAGCCCCAAAGTGCGCCCCACACCTGAACACTGACTAATGAAAGCCCATATGCATCCATTAAAGCCATAAAGACACCACCGAGGAGATTATTGAGAGTAGTAAAAATGATTAAAGGAATAAGTCCAGGAGTTTGGCGCATTATTTTGATCGTTCCCCTTACATCTATTTTTTTATGAGACGGATTATGATGAGTTGTAATTTTTTCAGGAATTTTTATGAATGCAAGAATTAGGATCGCCAATGCTGTTAAAATCATCGCTACTAAAAGAACTGTATTCATTCCGCCAAATGCTAAGGTTATCCCACTTCCTACAGAAGTAAGGGCAAAAGACACACCCATAACAGTTCCAAATAATCCGTTTGCGTTATCTCTTTTTTCTTCTGGCACTAAGTTTCCGACCAAAGTAGGGATTGCAATTCCATAAATATTTCCCGCTACCACACCAGCCATAAGAGTAAGTGCGAAAAGCCAAAGTATTGGACTAGCGACTGATGTGAAAATATTTTCAGGATTAAGAGTAAAAATTAAATATCCAGCAGAGAATAAAATCAAAGTAACGAAGTTTGATAGAAGCATAATGTGTTTCTTTTTATGACTATCAACGAGCGAGCCGAACCATAGAGAAGACGCAGCAGTTGCCACTAAATAAATACCACCAACAAGTCCAGTGGAGATAACAGATTTAGTTTCTAGATAAGCGAAAAATGTGAGCGCAAACCAAACAAAATTGTTAGTAGTAGAGGCAATAAGCGCAACGATAAGTACTTTATAGAATGTTTTCATCAGCTAATTATATTAGAAAGTCTTTGAAATTGTCGGATAAAGAATTTAAGTAAAAAAATTACTTCAAAGAAGAAATGCAATTCTTATAAAGATCCTCGATTGGGTACTTGGCTGTAAAATTTTCATCAGTATTTTCTTTTATGAAAGATGAAGAATTTGAACACGCTTCAACTGCGCGAATATCTAGGAATCTATCAATTCTTGGGAGCGTCATAATTAGTAATATAATAATAGTGATAGCCAAAATCCCTGCAGTTACAATACTCGTAAATTTATTCATGGAGATGAATTGTATCAAAAAATGAAGGTAAACTCAAAACCTTAAACTTTCTTAGTATTTTCAGAAACGCGGAATTCCACAATTCTTTTAATCAGATCATAAGGGATTTCTTCAGTATTTTTAAACTGAAGTGTTCCTTTGCCGGTTCTATATCGAGTCGTTTCTTTTTCGAATTCATTTATGCCATTGGGTGCTGGAAAAAAACCTATATGGTTTTTAAATGCAGCGAAATGTACCAGATTACCATTTAAATAAAAAGTAGGCATACCATAAGAGATTTTTTCTGCCGCTTCAGGCGCAGTTTTGTGAATTAAGTCTCTTATTTTTTTAAGTTTCGTTTGCGTCTCTTCTGGAAAATCAGAGATATAGCTGTCAATAGAAGAATAGTTCTTCATAAATTAATTATATCATCAATTAACCTAAAGGCTTATTCGATTTAGCTGTCCATTTAAAATTAATGGATTTACACCATAAACTTCTTCCCAAATTGCTGATTCAGGTTCGATGTCATACAGTAAAATTACTTTTTTCTTAAGATAATATGCGATAGTTATTTCCATTAGTACATTTCCACCAATATATTTTTTCTTTTTTTCTTTATCAAAATTTGCGATGAGTACTGCGTCTCCCTTTTTAATCTCTTTGAAGTGCCTATTCATTAAATCTCTTTTTCGATCATAATCATTAGGGTTTTTATACCAAGATTTATTGAGAGTAAAATTATTGGCTTTTTTCATTTGCCTGGCAGTTATAGGAATAATAACTTTATATCCAAGTTTTTTTAATTCTTCTTCAAGAGGAATTATCTTTTCATACAAAGAGGCACTGGAGCATATTACAATAGTTTTCTTTTTCATTTGATCAGATTATAGCAAAAATATATGCTATAATCGTGGCCATGAAAAAAAGTAATTTAACCAAGGAGATGAAATTAAATGTGTGGCAAACATTTAGAACAACGCTTGGGGTCTGGGAAGCTGTTTGTTTATCGTTGTTAACTGCGGGCTCGGCTTTGGTCGCTTCTGCTTATGGAATAGTTTTGGTTAATTCGGATAAATTGGGAGAGAATATTACATTCTTTTTATGCTTCATTCTTTTGCTCGCTTGTTTTTGTATGGAGTTTATTGTTTTCATGTTTAATAACAGTGTGCATATTATTATTAATTCAGCTAAAAAATTAGAAGATGAATTATTTGGAGATGAATATAGTTATTTAAAGGTTACGCAAAATTTATCGAAAAGCAGATATAAATATTTACCATTTTTGAAATTTAGAGTTTATACTTTTTGGGGAACAATTATCTTGCTTTCTGCGTTTATAATTACATTGTGGAAGCTTACTGAGTTAATAGCAAAAATCTACTAACGATAATTAATTAAAATTATTATTCTTCACGAATTACTTTCTTCTTTCCAGAAGGAGTCGTAACTACTCGATATGTTGGAGAATGGAAACTAATAAAAGCAATTATTTCCCCAATTATGTATCCGACTATCGCATATACTAAAAGGGCGATAATCGCTGAAACTTCAAGAACGAATCCGCCACTTAGAACTGGAGAAGGGAAAATTCCTTGGAAGGGGTAAATTAAGGAATCACTTACGCCATTAACCCATGCCACGAATGGAGTGCTAGGATTAGCTCCAAATAATTTTAGAATTAACCGAAGTGCTATTATTAATTCTATTAACCCAAAAACTAAATTGTTGAAATAAATCAAAATCCTTGAGAGATTCATATTAAAATATTTTTGAAACTATCCAGATCAAAATTAATATTCCAATTGGAATACCTAGTAACCAACCTAAAAAATATTTCATATGCTTATATTAACGAGCAATTATATTTTTAAGGTTAAGAGAATGTAAGAAAATATTAAGGCGGATTAATTTATGTTAAAGTATTTCTATGATTTTACTTGATGAATCATTCTGGGAAGTAAAAGAAGTAAAGAATAAAGGAAAAGGTGTATTTGCCAAAAAAGATATTCCTCTAAAAACAATAATAGGAGATTATATAGGAACTTTTCTTCGCCCAGAAGAAGCGGTTGTAGATGAATCTAATTTTTATTTAATGTATTACAGCGACCATGCAGTTGTTGCACCAGATCTAAAAACCAATGGTGTTCATTTATTAAATAATTCATGTGAGCCGAATTCTTGGCTCTATATTTATAAAGGCCATACTCTGGCATTTGCTTTGAGAGAAATTAAAAAGGGAGAAGAGATAACTATTCCATATTTATTGCCGCCTCGAACAGGGTATTGTGATCCATGTCAGCATGTTTGCAGCTGTGGAAGCAAAAACTGTACATACTCAATGCATATGAGTAAGGAAAGATATAGAAAGTGGAGAAAGATAACTGATGAGCAGTCTAAGGAAACAAAACGGGAAAGAATAGTCTATGGAAAAGAACTTAATAAATTGCCTAGATACCCCACGATAAAAAAAGATTATATAGAAGAGGTTTGTTCGCTTTTAAGTATTTAGACAGAGCTTTCTACTTCTTCTGGGGTCACTGGACGGACAAGCCCTATTATTAAAATAATTATGTAGGCGATTATTAAATATACGAAAGCTGCGTTGATTGTAGACCATTCGAAGTATGAGCCGCTCTCGCCTACATTTGGTCTTAGAATTCCTTGAAACGGTAGAGCTAGGGGCTCAGTTATATCATAAATAAATGAAACGAATCCGCTAGCAGGATTAGCTCCTATGGCTTTTAACGCCACTCTAAATCCCAATAGGAGAACAATTATTCCAGCTATAGTCCAAATTATTTCACTCGAGCGAAGAATAATTTTCTTTTTCTCATAAGTGGCTTGGGAAAGTTCTGTTTTAACTAGTGGCTCATGTGCGACACGGGATTGTATAATAGTAGAAGTATTTTCAGTGTCTATTACTTCTTCCTTGGCATCTACGATGGGCGTATGAATGTCAGGATTTACTACAGTCTTTGTAGTTTTTACTAATCAGGATCCGCCACTACGGTGTCATCTTCTGTAACTGTACGCTTGCTCTTAGATGGTAAGGGTATGAGAATACTAGTCTTTCTTTTATATTCAATA
>CAZGGU010000001.1:71997-115240 GCA_964525395.1 uncultured Gammaproteobacteria bacterium | reverse complement strand
TACTACAGTCTTTGTAGTTTTTACTACATCAGGATCCGCCACTACGGTGTCATCTTCTGTAACTGTCCGCTAGCTCTTAGATGGTAAGGGTATGAGAATACTAGTCTTTCTTTTATATTCAATAAAATCTGGTCTATACTTATATTTTTTTTCTAAAAGCGGGATGCCGGAAATAAAAATTATTAAGAAAGAGATTGTAACAGGTCCTATGATTCCGATTAATCCGTAAGCAGCGCTTAGGGTTATTAGCCAAATTCCCCACCACTGTGTAATTTCTCCGAAATAGTTCGGATGCCTAGAATATTTCCATAGTCCTTCGGTCATGAGCTTTCCTTTATTTTCTGGTTTAGAAATAAAGCTTGAAAGTTGCTTATCAGAAGTGGATTCAAAAATGAATCCGAAAAGCCAAATAATTATTCCCAGAATAATTAAGAAATTTATATTGCTTATAGGATTTTTATTAACTATTAAAATCGGAGTAGCGACCAGAAAAAGAGAAATTCCCTGAAGAATAAAAATCTGCAGATAGCTTCTTATATAAAAATATTTTCCCCACGTATTTCTCCAAACTTGGTATCTAGAATCCTCAGGTTTACCGATATGTCTTTTGTAGATGTGAACAAAAAGTCTTAGCCCCCAAATTGTAACGATAGTATTAGCTATTAGATTTTGAAATTGGATATTACTAGACAAAAAAAGAGAAGACCACGCTAATAAAATGAATCCAAGTCCCCATGCTTCATCAGCGATGTCATTTCTCTTTTTAATTACTGAGAGTATAAACCAGAAGTTAAAATAGAGAAAGAGGATAAGACCTAAGATTAGGAAAAAGTTCATAAGCCAATCTTGTTAGCGATAATGTAAGTAATGGTAGAAACGCTAGCGGCTAGCACGGTTCCCCAAATCATATCCACGATAGTAATTGAAAGTGGCCAATTTTTAAGAGTAGCTAAATTAGTTAAATCATAGGTAGCATAGGCTATAAAGCCAAACAGTCCTCCCATAATGATTGCGTAAGTAATTGATTTTTTATCAAGTGCGGGTGAGATGACGAAAATAACTAAACCTATTATGAAAATTAAATAGAAGGTTATAGCTGCAGCCCAATTTATATTGGTTTTCATTAATAGACTCAGTTCTTGGAAATAAAACTTACGGGCAATCAAGCCTAGCCAAGTGAAATCAATTATGAAGAAGATGGGAAGAGCGATAAGATAAAGTTTTATTAACATAGGAATAGTATAACAAATAATAAAAAAATGGCTAATTTAATTCTCCTGATTTAAATTGGGCATGTATTTTTTCCAACAGCTGCATAGAATCCACACCAGGAGAAAATCGCTTCAAATATTGCGAAGCCAGAGAAGAATAATAAAATGAAGCTATCAAAATAGAGTCCCGCAAATAATAATAAAAGAGCTAGCGAAATTCTAATGATTTTATCTTTTGTGCCAATATTAGGATTCGCGTTTTTCTTAAAATTTTTATTAGCAAATTTTCTAAGTAGATATCTGTATGAAAAACCAAAAATAAAAGATGCTATATAGGCAATAAGGAGTGTTATCATGTAGAATTTTATTCGCCAGCTTTTCGGATAGCTTCTAGATCTAATTTTTTCATTGGCATAAATACAGAAGTTACTGCTTCAGCTTTTTCAGGATCTCTCATAAGCTCATCCAAAATCCTTGGTACTACTTGCCATGTGACGCCGAATTTATCCGTGCACCATCCGCATTGTTCTGCCTCGGGAACTGCTGAAAGTTTTTCCCAGAAGTAGTCAATTTCGTCTTGTGTTTCACACTCAATGATATATGAAGTTCCACCAGTCAGTTTAAATTGTTCCATAGGACCGCCATTAAGAAACATGAAGCTAATTTCATCAAGTTCACATTCAGCTGTCAGAACGGATCCCGCAGGTCTACCTGAAACATCCTCAGATGCTTTAGGGGATTTGGTAATGTCACCTATTTTTGCAGAATGTTCTCCAGGAGCTGAGTTGAATGCGTCTATGTAGTAATTGGCTGCTTCTTTACCATCATTATTGGCGAACCAGAGACATGTAATTAGTTTACTCATTTAATTATTCTACCATATGTAGCCCAAAATTTTAGTATAATTTTGCTCCCTAGGGTACACAAACTTCGAACGCATTTTATGGAAACAAATAATCATTTTATTTTGTAACCATAAAAGACTTCGCAATAGAGACAAGCTCTTTTGTTGCTTCGCTATTCAACTCAGAATTTACTAAAAAATTTATGGACTGAAATTCAGGATTGTTTAGGTTGTATACAATTCTTGTATACGGAGAAGCACCCATTGAATTTTCACTGCTTTCAATTTTCTCCTGACTAATTTTGACACCACTTATATTCGAGCCTGAAATATCTTCATAGGGAAATTCATATGATTTATCATATCTATAAAAAGAAACAGTGCCATTATTGTTTTTAATGTATTCACCGGTATCTGGCGTATTACTATCTATACCAATCCCACCGAAGTCGTTATTTAATATCGCTATTTGAATACCTTTATTATCAGACTCTAAGCTAGAAAAGTAAAACCATATTCCTCTACCTTTTTTACCTTCAGTTCCGTACCATTCCTTAGCAATTACGTTACCATATTCCTTAGGGTACTTAAATTCAAATCCGATTTTTTCATTTTTATAGACTAATTTCGAAGGATCATTATCATCAACTGAGGTAGTTCCTTTCAACGTAGGATCCGACACTGGAGATGCAACAGAAAGTCCGCTATTTGCTGAAGAATCATTTTTTATGACAGGTGTTAATTGAGAAGGCTTTGATAAATAAATCCCAATAGCTAAAACTGTTATTAATAAGACAATTACTAATAGATGATGGAGTTTAAATTTATATGATTTTTTAGTTTTTGCCATAATTTAAATATGGCATGGAGAAAAATAATTGTCAATTTACTTGCTCCGCCTGGTAGAAAATACCAGAACTTATTATGCCAATAATCTGCCTTCAATATAGCGGTGCTTAACAGATTTTTCTGGATTTTCGAAATCAGTCTTAGAAATTATTTCTATTCCTTTATCTTCAAATGGTTTAAAACTTTCAGGAAGTATATTTATAAGCTCTTTTGCCTGTAAATCCTTTGAAAAAGTAGGATATTCTAGAAATCCTAGTCTTAATAAATACCACGCTGCAATAAATAAGGAGCATGGATATTTCTTACTTTTTATATAGTCATTCAGTTGCTCTCTGAGCTGATCGTCTTGTAAGTGTTTTAATACTTCATCACAAACTGGAATTAGTTGAGACTCTCGAAATATAATATCTGGCTTGAAACCGTTGTCGGTAAGCCAAGCTGAAAAGTTGTCGTAATCGAAAGTAGGATCAGGAAATGAATAGTCATCAACAAGAATTACAAGGGAAACAGATTGTCCACCACTTTTTGCTTCCTCAGTAATTTTTTTAAGCTCTTCCAGTGAGGTCTGGTGCTCTTTGCCAATTTTGTCGTTCGTATAGATGTGGGCATACTCGATTGATAAGTCTTTCATGAGGTAAGTATAACAGAATGAGTGAGGTCGATTACTATACCAAAATATATCAGCTCCGAGTGATAGATGAATTTAGAAAATTTATTTATATTTTATATTATTTTATTTAAAAACAATCGATTCTATTATCTGCTTATAAATATCTGTATTTATATTTTGTTCTTTTTTAATATTTCCTGCATAAAAGAAATATTCATTTGATCCTATTTTTTGATTTTCACCTATAATAACCAATGAAAATATATTATCTCCGCCGGTACACATTCCCATGTCTTTATACATATTACATCCTTGATATGTACTGTCTTTTGATACTTTTAAACTTCTTGAATTATTATCAAAAGTATAATTCCATAATTCATCAGCTCCATATCCCGAACCAGGTTTATTGGCTTCTAAGTTTAGGAAGTCTCCGTTTAAATTTTCATATCTTACGCTTAAATAATTCTTTGGTTTTTCACCGTATGGTGATTCATTTGTTTCTTTTGTTTTTATCCAACCCTCAGGTAGTTTTATAGAATATAAATCTTCACTTTTTAAATTTTCTTTTGGAGTTGAAGAAATAGTATGAGATAAACTCGGTGAAATTATTGGATTTCCATTATAAATGATTTTGCTTGATTCATATATCATTTTTATTGAATCAATTTTCTTCTGATAATTCATACCTAAATAAAAACCAACAAATGGAAGGATAGTGAAAAGTGACAATGCGAGTATTTTTGAAAAAGTGGTAACAGTAAATAGATGATTATGAAGCTGAGGGTGTTTTAATTTAAATTTTTCTAGCATAAATAAATCATTGCAAGAATAAGGATAAAAGTCAAAGAGGTTCTAGTCCAATTCGTGGTAGGAGTAGATTGATTTATTTGATTGAGGCTAATTTATTTGGCTCCGTGACTAGGACTCGAACCTAGAACCTTTTCGTTAACAGCGAATTGCTCTACCATTGAGCTATCACGGAATGTTGGCTTGCCTTCCAGAATGGTATCACGGAAGGCACATTCCAGAGTGGAATGTCAGATCATTTTATCATCACCGAGGCTAGAACTCAAGATGCTTTAGGCAGGGGAACCTGGAAATAAAACACTCTGCAATTGGTATTTAATAAAGTTAACTTAGTAGTATGCATGCTGTAGGGCGTCGCAATTGTAAATTCTATATCTTCATTGTCTGGGATCATTAATTGGGGTAAATAAAACCGTCCCTCTATCGCATCTTGAAATTTCTTATTAAAGAGGTCTGGGTTAGTTCTTATTTTGCCTAGAAGTCTGCCGAAGTTATGCACCTTTCTTTGTGTACCTTTTTTTCTAGTATGTTTAAATTCAGAGACTTCAGTTAGTGATAGTCCTTCAGGAACAGGGCGAAAAATCAATGCATCTGGTACTGAGTGTCTGGTGAAGAAAGATTTATCAAGAGCTTTCATAATGATATTTGGTCCAAGGATAACATAGTCTGGATCTACTTGTTTAGCAAGTTCTTTAAGACATTCTTTCTCATAAGTTTGTCCCAGCTGTACCCCTGGATGAGAATTGTAATCTGGCTCAATATCAAAAACGTGCGGAATTCGTGGGGGCAAATCTCTTTCCGCATCAAACACGGTGATCGGCACTTTTATTTGTGGCGAGAACTCTCTCGTCTCAATCATTATCAAATAGCTTTATCTAAGGATTTAGCAACCATTCCAAGAATTGTTGAGATTATAGACAATGCTAATGCAGCAATAATGGCTGTTATGATTCCATCGATGTGAAAGCCAGGGACCAGAAAAGCGGCAATTCCAAGACAGAAGGCATTGATAACTAAAGCGAATAGGCCAAGAGTAAGGATAGAAATAGGGAGTGAGATTATTTGGAGGATAGGTTTTAAGAAAGAATTTACTAGCCCAATTACAATTGCTGCAATAATTAAAGTGGTAGTGCTATCTACTGTAATTCCAGGAATAAAGCTCGCTACGATATAGAGTCCGATGGCATTACAGATAATTGAGATAATTATTCCAATCATTTAACTTTAAAAGCGTAAATAAAATTAGCGATTCCAAAGAGCAATATTGCAAGGCCAATTACGACTTGAGTGAAGAGGATCGTTCCGAGAGGAAAAATGAAAAGCAGGAATCCTACCAATAGACCGAAAAGGCCTGTAACTACTGATATTTTTATAGCATGAGCATCCTCATCTTGACTAAAGACAGCCTTAACTATCTGCACTGCTCCCATTGCGAGTGCCCATACCGCGAAGAAGTAAACTGCGACTCTGAGTGCTTGTTCAGGCCACGCTACAATTAAGATTCCGAACACTAGAGCAAGCACGCCCTCTACGATATAGAGTTCTTTATGATTTTTACTTGGCGTGAAGAAGCTGTAGACGATAAGAAGAATTGCATCAATTACTAAAAATGCTCCGACAACCCATGTAACAGCAACGATGGATTTCACAGGCCAAATTATTAAAGCTGCGCCAAGAATAATTCCTAAAATGCCTTGGAGAACGAGAAGAAGATGATGATTTTTCATTTATTTTCTAAAAGCAAAGGTTGATGCTATTAAGAGTATGCCGCCGATGATTGCGAAGATGCCCATCGCCCAAAGGAACCCTGCAGCTACAAATAAAGTAGGCCCAGCAATTAGGAAAATTCCGAAAAGAACATAGATAATGCCAATTATAAGACTGCTCCATGACCATTTTATGGCACCGCTTATTTTATTTTGAGAACCGATAAACATGTGAGCAAATCCGTTAAACATGAATGCAAAAGCGATAAAGTAGGTAAGGAACGTGACAGTGATTACGGTAGCTATAACAGCATGATTTATGATAATAAGTCCGGCAATTATCCCAATAATAGCTCCTGCTAGTCGGAGCCCTATATGCTTTCCTTCATGATCAAAAGCGAGTGAGACTAAATCAATAATTCCAGAAACAATCCAGTAAAGACCAAGGAGCACTATTAGATCAACTGTTGCGAGAGCAGTATTTGTAACAAGTTCCCAGCCGATAAAGACGAAGAAGATTCCGCTAATGAGGCTTAGCCACCAAGGGAGTTGAAATTTAGAGTCCATATAATTATTTAGTCATTTTTTTGTTCGCTTGTCAATAGAATTTATCTAGCTTTGCATAATAAAAATATAAGTGTTACTATTTTTATAGATCTTTTCTATGAAATCTAGTAGCCTGCTCTCACTACTTGGTATTATCATCTCGGTCTTATTTTTGTGGATCTTTTTCTTCTCAGTATGGTATTCAAATAATATTACTAACAAGCAAAATTTCGTTAATAAAACTACGCAGGTTCTTCAATCAGAAACAGTTAGAACTGCAATTTCCAACGAAATAATTGATACCATAAAACAAAAAAGACCTTTGATAGGAACACTTTCAGCACCAGTTCTCTCCAATGTAATTACAGGAGTTTTAGATACTGACTTGTTTGCAAATATTTACAGAAGAATGGCAGGAGAGCTGCATCTTCAGTTAACTTCTAAAAATCCTAGGCCGTTAATTATTGATGTGGCACAGGCAAAAGAATTTATTGCTCCTCTCATAGTGAACAGAGACGCCACTTTGATTGATTCATTTCCCAATCAAATTGTCATAATTGGAAAGAATCAAATTCCTTCACTATATTTATTTGGAACTTATTTAGGAATTTTGGGGCCGCTTTTATTAATTGCAGGACTCGTAATGCTTGGATTTACTTGGTATAAATCTAGAGATAAGAGAAGCTTCTTCATCAAATTATTTTTAACAATCTCTGCATATGGAGTATTAATTTATTTTCTCATTCCGACGGTAGGAAATTATCTTGTCTCTAATTTTCAAAGCATAAACCTAGCAATCATTGTGAATGAAGTCTTCAATGCATTCACTGACCCAATTGTTAATTTTTCAATGGGCACAATTATAGTAGGTTTTGTGGGAGCAGTTATTTGTTTCTTTTTGAAAAAAGAGCATTTAAAAATTAAGAGAAAAAAGAAGAAGTAGTCCTCGTGTTTATTATCTGAATTTTTTGAAAGGAGGTGAAAAATGTTAGAAGTATTATTATTTTCATTTTTAGCAATTATCGTCGGCATCGGATTAACACTTTTAGGTTATGCGGCATTTAGAGTTCTTCTGCCAATCGTTGGTTTCTTAGCTGGACTTTGGGTAGGTATGGACATGGCTGCAAATCTATTAGGAAATGCACCGATTCTAGGTTTATCTTTAGGGCTCGTGCTTGGTCTTGTACTTGGTGTGATTTTTGCAGCAATCGCTTACCTTGTTTATTCTGTTGCAATTATTCTTATTGGACTAGCTCTAGGATATGCTCTGGGCGCTGGAGTAATGATGTTCTTGGGAATGGATGGATTATTGGCTTGGTTGATAGGGGTAATCGCCGCTATCGCTGTTGGCGCACTATTCATCAGAGGAAATATGCCAAAAGTTTATATTATGGTTATAACAGCATTTGCTGGAGCATCAGCTCTTATTGCTGGTGTTATGGTTCTTTTTGGTCAGATTTCTCCAGATCAGCTTGGGCTTTCCGTTCTTGATCCTTACATCGCTGAGTCATGGTTCTGGTTAATCGTTTGGGCTGTTATCGGCGCATTAGGATTTGTAATCCAGTATCAGTCAGTAGAAATGGCTGAATCTTATATTCCTGCTGCATATAATTATGATGCAACAGTTAAAGAGTATAAAACCAAATCTAGGAAATCTTAGTTTTACTAAATAAAAACCTGTCTTCTTTATTACGGCAGGTTTTTATTTGGGAAAAATTCTTAATTGACATTTGGTTGTCTTTGATCAAATACTATTATAGTATGTCAGTCGGCTTTATTGAGTCACTAGAGCTTCAGGCGCTACCAGCTGTTGTTGAGCAAGCAGGTTCTTTGCCCGTATCAGGAGATATTTTTGAATCAACGCAAATTACAACTTTACAAGATAGAGCCCAAGGTTTTAAGGATTGCCTTGCATCTAGCAAATTACATTTAGATTTTGTATCAAGAAGATATCCAGATGCATGCACTGACAAATTCCATATAAGTTTATTAGACGCGATGGCAGAAACTGATTATTAAATTTGCTTGACAATTTTTTAATCCAGCTTTATCATCAGTAGGATGTTTGCTAATAAAATTCTTAATTTAATTCCTCACGAAATTGCCTATGCACATTGCGATATTCCGTGCGGCATATATGATGTGCATCAAGCACAGCTGGCAGCACATACGATTATTCGTATGACTAATTTGCTTGGGCAGATTAAAAGAGAAGATGAATTAAAAACAGAGCATGATGTATCCCGCGTAACTCATGTAAAAGAGAAACACTCAAATATTTTAGAAGAAGAATTAAGTACCTTACAGGATGACTATTTTAAAAATGATTTTTCTAAATTTCCTGAATTGGAAAATTTATTTAAGAAATCAAAAGAACTTGGCACTAAAGCAAGAATAGGAATTGATTTAGATTCTGCAAATGAGCTTTTAGAAACAGTAATGCAAATAGCTGAGACATTTTATAAAAGCAAAGAAGTTGAGTCGGTTAGGGTTAAATCAGTTTATCCGACAGGCCTAGATATCGTAGTTCAAAAATAATGCTTTTATCTTTGATAAAAGTTCAGGGTCATTCAATGGAGCCGTACTTAAAAGGGGGCTCCTTTTTTATTGCCACGAATTTGATTTATAAATTAAGAAAGCCAAAAAATGGTGATATTATTTTATTTAAATATAATTCTAAAATAGTTGTTAAGAAAATATATAAAATTGAAGAAAGAAAATATTATATTGAAGGAATAAATAAAAATGATACTAAAGATTTCCATCCAATAACTCGATCAAGTATTTTAGGAAAGTTATTATTTAAGATATGAAGAATAATGTTTTATCTGC
The DNA here is from genome assembly GCA_964525395.1 of uncultured Gammaproteobacteria bacterium. Lineage (GTDB taxonomy): Bacteria > Patescibacteriota > Microgenomatia > Levybacterales > UBA12049 > 2-01-FULL-39-10-A. Next base: position 105,832 of record CAZGGU010000001.1, on the reverse strand, counting down.
CACAGATATCAGACAATCAATCCCTTGGGCTAAATATATGGAAAGTATTGGCTGGGATGTGGCAAATATTGATGGGACATTTGTATTTATTAAAAAAATAAAAATAATTAATCGTTCTATGATTAAAGTCCAGCACTCAAAAGAAAAAATAAATTTGAAAATATTAGAGAATAAAGTAAAAAAATATAATCCAGTTTTCATAATATTCGAACCTCATAATTTTCATTTTGATGAATCAAATTATTTAAAAAATGGATATAGAAAAACTAAATTACATTTCGCTCCGTCGTCTACGATAAAAATTGATTTATCGAAATCTGAAAATGAAATATTTAACTCATTTTCAGAAAATGCTAGAAGAAATATACGAAAAGCAGAAAAAAATAGATTAAAAATAAAAGTCGTTGATTTGAAAAATGACCAAGAATTAAAATACTTTGATATTTATTTTAATTTACTCAAGTCACTTACAAAACAAAAAAAATTTTACGCTCCTGGAAGAGAAGAAAGTTTTAAGAAAATGATGATGTTTAAAAATAATTCTGTTCTTTTATTTGCTTATGAAAATGATAGTCCAGTAGCTGTGGTGTGGTTGGGATATTTTGACGGAGTAATTACATACATGCAGACAGGGATCGCCGAAGTAGGATACAAACAGCTGGCTAATTATTTACTAGTTTGGGAAGGAATGAAGTGGGCCAAGAAAAAGAAGATAAAGATTTTTGATTTTGAATCTATATATGATTCTAGAAATCCTCGCGAGAATAAACGCTGGATTGGATTTTCTGAATTTAAAAAAAGATTTCATGGAGAAAAAATTGACTATCCAACTCCATTCATAAAATATTATAGTTTGTTTTTTAAATCTTTAGAAATACTTTCTCGTTGAGTAAGTAGCAGTACCCTATTTAAGGGAAATTCATATATTATTTGTGTGTTATAGAATGTTTCTGTTAACTTTTTAAACTTTTCGAATTCTTCCTTATTATTAATATCGAAATGGCTATTATAAATAATAATTCCTTTTTTATTTAAATTTTTAAGAATATTCATTAGGAATATTCTTTTTCTGGCTTTTAGAGGATTATGTCTCCCGATGTAGAGGTCAACTAAGATCACATCGTATTTGAAGCTATTATTTTTAATCCATTTAATTGCGTCATCATTTATTAATTTAATTTTGATCTTATCTTCTTTGAAATTACTAAGATAGATATCAATCATCGTTTTATCTAATTCGATTCCAGTTATTTCCATTTTGGGGAATGGTTTTAGAATAGAGGAAATAAATGTGCCTCCAGCTACCCCTAGAACTAAACAAATTTTTGCGGTAGGGTATTCTTTTTTAATTCTTTTACTGACACTCTTCCACATCTGGATTAGTTCTCCTCCGCTTTGAGTTACCCCACCGGAAAATAGAGCTTTATTCTCTGATCTTTTGCCGATGTGAATACTTCCATTGATTTTTGATTTATATCTTTTATTTCTGTTTAAAAATATCATATTAAAATGAGGCCATAGTATTGATGAATACTTTTTTAATTTTTTCAATTTGAATGATATTTTCAGTTCCTACAGATATCCTAATGAAAGGTGTTCCATAATCACTTTTTAATGATGTTAAATAAATTCTCGTGTTATTAAATCCAAAGCTTGTCCCTACACTAATTTGTATGTTTTCTTTCTTTGCATTCTCAATAACTTTCTTGATGAATTTATTATAATTTTTAGGATTGTTCTTTCCCTTTTTAAACTTTAAGCAAAAATAACTTCCATAAAATTTTATGTCATTATTCCATCTGTAAGCGGGGTGATTGGATAATCCTGGATATATTACTTGATCAACTGATAATTTTGAATTTTGATTAATAGATTTTTGAATACCCTTAGCTAAGATGTCAGTATTTCTTTTAAATCTTAATAATCTTTTTTTCATAAATATTTTATTGGGCGTTGGGAGCATATGTACTGATACATCGGAAATGTTTGTGCCGCTGTTTTGTCTGGAATAGTAAAGTTTGATTGTGTCTTTGCCATGTGCGACTATTACCCCTCCAGTTGTTCTGTCCATTCCGAACTGGTGATATTTATTTAAACTCTCAAAAATTATGAGATTTAAATATTTGTTTTTTCCTTTAATTAATTTTAATGGTTGATAATATACAGGAAGACTTGTGCTATCGATGACTAAATAAGTATCTTTTTTTACAGTTTTAACCAAATAGTTAATGATTTTCGTGAGATTTGGCATTGCTATATCGAATGAATTACAGATACTATCTAGTATTATTACTGATGGTAAATTTTCTTTAATTTTTTTTATTATCTCCTCATCATTATTATCATCCACCTCAATAATTTTTTTAGGAAAAGATTTTTCAATAATTTCTTTATTCTGAAAATAAATTGATTTTCCAATTAGTATTTTGTCTTTTATTTTATTCTCAGTCACTAAGAAAGTAAGAACTGTATTGAATGCAGCCATGCCGCTGTTAACGACATAAGTATAAGTAGTTAATTTAAAAAAAGCTTCAATATATTCTTTAAGAAAAGCTTTTTCATATGGAGCTTCATCTAAATGTATATCTCTTTTGTAATCTGAAATCGTATGAATAATTTTTCCTGTCTGGCGTCCTGCCATTGAGTAAAGACTGTGATTAAATGATGGCGATTGCCAATCGGTAGATGTTATTAAAGAAGCATATAGGCCTATTTTAATTCTAAGTGAATTATAATACTCTGTTTTCTTATCTTGTAAGAATTCTATGTCTTTTATTGTCTTATACTTATTAATCTTAGACAAATCCATTTTTAGGTTTTTTATATTTAATTTCAAATCTTTCTGATAATCTGCGGAAACCTTTAATAGATCTTCATAAGAATTAATATATTTATTGTTGCTTTTAATTTCTTTACTAAACTTTGAAAGTTTTGTTAAGCAGTCGTTATATAAATAAATTAATTCTTCAAAATCATCTTTAAAATCAATAAAGGATTGAGACAATAATTTTTCCATAGCGTTTATTATAGCATTGACATATACTTATTAAATGAAAAATAAATACTTTCATTTAGAACATTTTTCTATCGATGGAGAAAATCTGGATTTTCCTGTCGTAATCTTAAATCAAGAAAAGAAAAAAACGATCTTAATAACAGCAGGTGTAGATGGTGATGAGTATGCAGGAATTGTAGCAGCTAAAAGATTAGTAGAAATTTTAGAAAAAATAAAATGTGAATACAGATTAATTATTATTCCCGTAGTAAATGTATTCGGTAATAAAGAAGGTGTTAGTTTTAATCCCAGAGATGGGAAGTTTCCTAAGTATATTTACCCAGGAAAAATCAATGGAACATCAAGTGAGAAATTACTTTTCTGCCTAGATAAGTATATAAGTCAAAGTTTTTTATGGATTGATCTGCACTCTGGATCTAATGATGAAATGCTTAAGCCGTTTATTTGGACTTGGAAGTCAAAAAATAAAAACGTAAATGAACGATTAATCTCATTTGTTTCAACTTTAAAGAATGAGCAGTTAATTTATCAAAAAAAATCTATCAGAAAAATCGATGAGTTAGCTAAGAAGGATATCGCTTACATTATGCTTGAATCCGGTGAATTAGGCCGGGAGGATGAAGAATATATCACAAAACATATTGAGTGGGTTAAAGAAATTATTACAAGAAAACCAGTTGATGAAAAAATTAAAATATATCAAAATGTTGAATTTTATCGAGCAAATAAAAATGGCTTATGGCAACCCAATGTTATTCCCGAAACAATAGATGAAGAAAAAATTGTTGGTACTTTAGAAAATAAAAAAATTAAGTCACGTAAAGGACTCATTATTTATATCAAGAAGCAAATGGTTTTGAAAAAAGGAGAAGAAATTTTTGCAACTGCTTATGAGGAGCATTTTATCTAGCGCTTTTTTGTTTTAAGTAGTGCCCATCTAAGCTTATCAGCAACGCTTAAAAGTCTATAGTTTAGAGGATTAATTATTAGATCGTAACTACCTATAAATTCAGTGAGGGTGGCCCCAAAACCTTGTTTAAATCTATGAAAACCATAGTAAGGATCATCTGGTTTGGGCTCAGGAGTATTTGCCGCTCCCCACATATCAAATTTTTCTAGCCCTAAGCTTTTGCCAAACTTTATAGCACCCCACATTGCTGCTGATGAGGCCATAACCTCTCTATGCAAGTCGCTTGATGCACCATACGGGTAGTAAAGTTTATTTTTAAAAGTAAATAGAATATAGGTTACTAGGGTGGTGTTATTATAGCTTGCTTTTAATAGATGGGCTTGCAGCCTATTGGGATCAAATTTTTCATCGTATTTATTACCAAGCGTTTCCCACATTAGTTTATGGTAGGACTCATTATGAGCATAGAACTTCTGTCTTTTAGTAGTTTCTTTAGTCAGTTTTAGATATTCTTTAAAAGCTCTTTCGGAATTGTCTATTTCAATTTTTACCCCTTTTTTTTCAGCGAGTCTAACATTGTATCTTGTTTTTTGTGACATATTTTTTATGAGATCATCTTCTGCGGTTGTTAGATTTAGAATAAATGTATATTTTGTAAACAGAGGATGAAAGGATTGTTTTAGATCTCCATGGATGATGGACGAGTTTGAATTTACAACATTTGGCTCAAGTTGTACGAAGCTTATTTTATTTTGCTCACCAATTTGTTTTAACTCACTAAGTAATTCTTCAGAAGGGAGATCACCTTTTGGGAAATAACCAATTTTGTATGGAAAATTTGGAGTTTTATGAACAGTTATTTGATAAGGATTCTGAATCTTACCTTTTTCTAATTCACCTCGCCTAATTACTTCTATTCCAGTTTTTTTTCTAAACTCTCCCCACTCGAAAGCTTGAAGTGGATGATTTACGCCAAGATTGTATTGATCTTTATCTTGATCATTTATGTCCTGAAAGTTCATAGATATTCTGGGGATACATCATCATTATAGAGATTATTCATAATCATTGCATCTTGGGGGATATCTAAAATAAAGCGTGATAAAGTATTGCTAGATCTTTGACCAAAGATCAATCTCTTTTTAGAGTAAGTTAGAAATAGTCTCTTCTTGGCTCGGGTGATTCCTACATAGCAGAGCCTTCTCTCTTCTTCTAATTCTGATTTTTCCATAAGCGCACGTGAGTGGGGGAAAATTCCTTCTTCCATTCCCACCATAAATACATTTGTAAATTCAAGGCCTTTGGCTGAATGGAGAGTCATAAGTGTCACAGCGTTCCCAGTTGTTTTTAGTGAACCAGTAGATGATTGTTGTTGTTCAACAAGCGTTATGTTTTCTAGAAATCCTGACAAGGAAGGAAACTCGATAGCTACGGACCTAAGTTCTTTAATATTCTCTAAACGAGGAATGTCTTCTTCATCTTTTGGATCATAAAGAGATAAATAATCTACAGCTTTAATAACCTCATCCATTACTTCAATTGAAGGCTTGTCTTCTTTATTGAAAGTTTCCATGAACTCCATGAATTTTTTAAGCCTTCCTTTTCCAAGTTTTTCAATTCTTCTGAATGAAATATTATCTTTTTCATTATCAATTACACGAAGATATGCCAAAATATCTTTTATTTCTTTTCTTTCATAAAATCTGGTTCCGCCAAATAAAGTGTAGGGAACGCCGTGATGAAGAAATACCTCTTCAATCACACGAGATTGAGCATTGGTTCGATAGAGTACTGCTACGTTTTCAAGGCCAAGTCCCATCGACATGATGGTTGAGATAACATATTCTGCTTCATTATGTTCATTGCTGGCTTCATAGACTAAGATTTTTTCTCCACCTGAATTTTCGGTCCAGAGTTTAAGTACGGGATGAGAAGTATTTTTAGAAATTACACTATACGCAGAATCCAGAATGGTTTGAGTGGATCTATAGTTTTGTGATAAATGAAAAGTTTTAACGTTTTCAAAGTCTTTATTAAATGTAATAAGATTTTGGAAATTGGCTCCACGGAAGCTGTAAATACTCTGGGAAAAGTCACCGACCACACAAATATTTTTCCATTTCTTTGATAGCAGCTTGGTTAGAATATATTGAGCTTGATTGGTATCCTGATATTCATCTACCAAGATATATTTATATTTGTTTTGATATTTGGTGAGGACATCTGGATTTTTTTGAAAAAGCTCAATGGTTCGTCCTATTAGATCATCGAAATCAACTGCGTTATTTTCTTTAAGGACCCTTTGGTAAAAAGGATAAACTTTGGCAACAGATTCCTGAAAATAACCCCTAGCTAGATTTAAGTATTCAAGATCTGAGATCATCTGATTTTTAGCTTGAGAAATGGTTGATAATACTGAGCTAGGTTTAAAATCTTTAACGCTTATATTTGCTCTGACCATGGCTTGTTTAACTGCATCTAAAGAATCTTGCGAATCATAGATTGTGAATTTATCCGAAAAACCCAGGTGTTTTCCTTCAATTCTTAAAATCTTTGCACAAATCGAATGGAAGGTTCCAATGGTTGGTTTTTCATGATTGTCTGAAAGTCTTTCGACTCTTTCTTTCATCTCCTTAGCCGCTTTATTGGTGAAAGTCACCATCAAAATGTTAGATGGGTCAACATGCTTTTCTTTGATTAAATAAATTACTTTGAAAGTTAAAACTCTTGTTTTTCCACTGCCAGCACCTGCCAAAATGATCATAGGTCCATCGGCATTAAGTACTGCTTTTTGCTGTTCTTCATTTAGCTCCTTGAGAATGTTATTTTCCATAATTTATAATAAAACTAACCCATTGTAGCATATGAAAAATCTGATAATTGGAGCCAATTGGAAGTCAAATAAGACCAAATCTGAGGCTAGAGATTGGGTTGATAATTTTTACGAATTTACCCCAAGGGAAGGACTGGAAGTAATTGTTTTTCCACCATTTACTCTTTTAGATTATGTTAGTTCGTTAGTTAAGGTTAATGACTTGCCTTTTAGGATAGGCGCACAAGATGTGTCATTTAAAGGAGGATCAAGATTCCATCCAGAACGCCGCCAATCTGTGACTGGACAGATACCGATAGATCTAATAGCAGAGTTTGCTAGCTATGTTTTGGTTGGCCACTCAGAAACTCGAAAGATTTATTCAGACAATCTAATAAAAGGAAAAATGGAGGAGGTTCTTGATGGTCAGATTGAGGGCATGGAAGTTGAGCCAATCCTTTGCATCTCTAAAATTGAAGAACTAGACAATATGCTTAAACCAGATCAGATCATTGCTTATGAACCCCTTGAGGCGATTGGCACAGGCCATCCAGTTGACCCAAAAGACGTACAAGCTGTGATTGAGGAAATAAAGAAAAGTAGCCAAAGTGTTGGGAAAGTATTATATGGCGGAAGCATAAATGCAGAAAATGTAGTAGACTATTTATCTACGGACATTGATGGTTTTCTAATTGGTTCTGCAAGCTTAGATGCTGGAGAATTTATAAGTATATTAAAAAATGTTTAAAAAGTTCCTAATAATATTGAGTTTAGTTTTACTACTAGGTTTAGAAGTGTTTGTTAAGAGTGGAAATATTTCTCCTCTTTTCTTTCAGCTTTTATTTAACAGAGATATTAATCTAAAAACGGCTGAGCCACAAAGGATTAATATTTTGATTTTAGGAATTGGAGGCGAGGGTCATGATGGGCCCAAATTAACGGATACAATTATTCTCGCAAGCCTGAATTTAAAGGAGCCTAAAGTTAATTTAATCTCGCTCCCTCGAGATATGTGGTCATTTGATACCGACTCAAAAATAAATGGTGCATATGCAAGAGGGGAGGCTAAGAAAGATGGGGGAGGTCTAACGCTTGCAAAATCTGTAGTCGGAAAGATAACTGGACAAAATGTGGACTATGTGGCTGTAATTGATTTTTCTGGTTTTGTAAAAGCAGTAGACATAGTTGGAGGATTAGATATTAATGTAGATAGGACCTTTGATGATTATGAGTATCCAATAACTGGAAAAGAAAATGATCCATGCGGTAATAAAGAAGAAGATTTAGATAATCTTGCTACAGCTTCATCTCAGCTTGAAGTTTTCCCTTGTCGTTATGAGCATCTACATTTTAATAAAGGGAAAAATTACATGGATGGAGAGACAGCGCTTAAGTTTGTACGTTCCAGGCATGCCAAAGGAGAAGAGGGGACAGATTTTGCTCGGTCTCAAAGACAAGAAAAAGTAATCAAAGCATTTATGGATAAAGTCTTTTCATTAAATATAATTACAAATCCTGGCAAAGCAATAAGTTTATACGACGCTGTTAAAAGTAGTGTTGATACAGATATTAATCAGAACGAATTGGATGATTTTATTAAGTTGGCTCAGAAGTTTAGAAAGGCTCCTCTTAAAAGCATTGTCATCGATGTTGGAGATTCAGAAAAAAATCGTGGCGGACTTTTAACACACCCAGATATAAGTGAAAAATATAATTATGAATGGACCCTCGTTCCTAGAAACGGGACTGATAATTATTTAGAAATCCAAGAATACATTAGGTGTAATCTGAACAACGATAATTGTACGGTTTCAGAGATTCAGTAGTTAGTTTATTTGATAAATTTTTGTATTATTTGAGCTGTAAATAATTTTTCCCAATTTACTGAACTTACCTTCCTCGACTTTATATTTTTCTCTTTCTAGTCCACCAATATAGATATATCTAATTTTATATTTTTGGATAATATTTTCAGCCGTATTTAAATCTGGAGTTTCATAAAGAGTTCTAATATCATCAAATCTTGCGGCTGGGACATCATATGAATTTCTCCACAACCATTCGTGCACTGTCCATCCAAGAACTGTTGGAAGTCCTGTGTTTGCCGAAATTCTTGCGTAGTCGGTGTAAGAATCTCCTTGTGCCTCTAGGATTACTGGTTGGTTTTTAATATTTCTATTTATCCAATTAATAGCCAAATAGTCACCTGGCTTAATAGTTTGCAGATATTTAATTCCATTTAAATCTTTATGGTTTGTTAGGTTTCCATAACCTGAAGGAATTGCGAAGTATGGATAAATTGTTACGAGCGTTATTAGAGGGATGAAGAATATTATAAAGATTATATAGCCAACTTTTGAAAGATTAGATTTTTTTACTTTAGTTTTAACGCTAGAGATTATACGAATAAAAAAATAAATGCTGGAAATTGAAAGCATAATAAATGCTTGGTAAGAAAGTTTGAACATCGTATTTGCTCTGAAGTGACCAGTGTAAATATCTTTAAGATAAAAAAATTCCGGAACTATTAAGAGGATAATTGAGAATGTTGAGATAATTAAGACGAAATAATCAGCAAGTAATAATTTCTTTTTTCGAATAAATATTAAAAATGAAAGAAACATATATAAGAAAAAACCGTACAAGACTAAAAGTTCCCAAAATGGTGTTCTCTGACATTGTCCTTTCTCAAATATAAAAGGTCCAATTTTTTCCATATTTACTAAATTCTGTGGAGAGCAATTAAATCCAATTCCGTTTGCAAATGGATCAAAATTACGATTGAAGATGTAGGTGAAGATAAAAAATAAAGTAAAAAGTATAACACTACTTTTTATAAAATTAATTAAAAAATCTTTTAAATCATTAGAAGAAATTTTTTGAAAATTAATTTTTGTATTTATTAAATATACGGAAATTATAAAAAATAATACTAGTCCTAAATAGATTAATCCATCCCAAGCGTTAGTCATATATGAAATTGACACTAGGAATGCAGCTAGGGTGAGATTGATAAATGCAATTTTTTTACTGAGTAACATTTGAAATAAAAGTGCAAGTATTGTTAAGACGATTGGTATGTCTAGAACATGTCCATGAAGATCAGCAACCACAAAAGAATAAAGAGGGAATTCATGAATTGTGTGGAAGATAAATCTAGTAGCATTTGGATACCAATATGAATTCGGGAAGCTGAAGGGCGAGAAGACAAGTTGCCAGAATGGTATAGGGCTTTCTGAAGATTTAGTTAAAAATAAAGAATAAATTGTTTGGAGGTTCCCTGCGAGTGTTACGAATAGTCCAAACAGAAAACCATAAAATATAGTTTTTTTAAATGAAAATGTTTTTATGTTTCTAATTAAATTAATGCCTATCGAGAAGCATAGACTTAAGCAAAAAGCAAATATCGTAGAAAGCATTAAGTTAAATGTAATATATGATGGAATTTGCGAAAGCTTAGTTAATACAGCGGTAATTAGATGTCCGAAATAATAGTAGTTAATAGAAAAAGGAGTCAACCACATATCTTTTGGGGGAAGATAGTCAGTGCGTAGCAATGAATTTATGAATCCAAAATCCATAAATTTTTCTAAGTCATGAATATCTGGTTGAAAGCCTCTTATATATGACCAGAAAAAAAGAGCGATTAAGAAAATTAGTTCTTCAATAAAAAATATTTTAATAAATTTCCTGTATTCAAATTTACCTTTTCTTAGAAAAATAATTTGCAGTGTTGATAAAATTAGCCAACATATTAAAATGCTTGGAACTGAAAAATGTAATATTTTTAGACTACTCAAGACAAATATAAGATACGTTATTAAAAGAGATCCTAATACTTTGGAGAACAAATATCCTTTGTCAAAAAAAGAGCTAAAAATCTTTGATGTTAATGGCAGAAATGAAGCTCCTATTAAAAAGAAGAGTCCCCACCATTGAATAATAAAAATAAAATCAGATTGCTGCATTTTTACTTAATTTCAGTAAATAATATTTGATATCTGGAGATACTACTATAATAGTAAGTAATGCAATTGGCAATAATTGAAATATAGATACGATTTCCCATCCTAGTATCGTAGGATTTATCCCATCTTTTATATCGTTAATTATTTGAAAATTAAACTTTTTTATAATAAAGAATATGGTTGGGGAGCTTATGATTATGATTAATATTTTAGACATTTTGGTTTGGAATTCAGGTAGCGCTAGTAAGCAGACTGAAAGAACCGGCCCTAAAACGCTGAAGTGATATTGATATACTAGGTCATAAAAGAAGAGAAATTGAACAATTAGTAGAAAGAATAATTTTATTATGCTTACCCTTTTGCTAAAAGCGAGTAAATAAATTAATGCTAAAAATGTAAATTTTAATATTTTAATAACTTCGGGTTGAATGCCAAGTCCATTTCTAAGTAATGAATCAAGTGACATTAGATCAACACCTTCAAGTAAGAGAGGTTTTGTTAGATGCTTGAATAAATTATCTGTAAAGTATTTGCCTTCTCCTAATAGATTGAATGTAATAGTTGAAATAAAAAATAACACTAATCCAATCAAAAAAACTTTATATTGTCTTTTAATTATTAGAACAGGTGACCACAGAATTCCAATTGGTTTAATAATTAAGGTAATAAAATACAATATTCCTATTTCGAACTTATCTTTATTTTTTACAATATTTATCAGAAAGAATAACAAAAATATATTAAACAGAAATTGATACTGTGAAATTCGAATGTCATTGTACTGGGAAAAGTTAATTAGAAATATGAATATAGATAGGTTTAATAATTTATTATTCTTAAAGTTTATGTAAATATAGTAAATGGCAAAAAAAGTAATAGGGATTTTTATAATTGTCCAAATGTTGATTGAAAGATCAGGACTGAAAAATATTAATGGATATCCGACAATGAGGGTGAGCAGTGGATGATAAACGTTTAAGTTCGTAGCATAGTTTTTTGAATATTGCTCGATTCCACTAGGAAGCTCTCCGCTTAAGACTCCTCCGTGCAGGAATGCATAAACACCATTTGGAATTTGATAAAAATCTAATCCTTGGCAACAGTAATGAATTGAGCTTCCAAAAAAGAAAAAGTCTAAAAAATGACTACTCAGAGCTGAGACATAAAATAGAAAATAAATAAAGATTCCTGAAATGATTAATTTACTTTTTAAGATATAGCTAGTAAATTCGTTAAGTTTAGTCATGGTTTGCAGTTATTCTTGACCTCATAAATATTAGTATTTGTTGAATTGTCGGTAAAAGAGCTTTTGAAATTTTCATTAAATATGGAGGAGATGGGGGGAATATTTGGGTCTGGTGGGTTTTGAATTCTTATTTCAACATAATCAATATTATTTTCTTCTAATAAGTTGCATGCAATTATTTTGTCATTTACATCAAGCATTCGCTTAATGAGTTCTGTTCGAGCAAGCGTGTCATATCCCTGTGACCACGCAAAATATGGCCATCCCATATAGATTTTTCTCCCTGCAAGAGAAGCAGGATCATATAAAAAATTTGTATTCAAAAATATTGAGTCTTTGGGAGTATGTTCAACTATCCACGAAGATGTGATATTCTGTTTGTAGTCGGAAACTGTGATTTTTTTGTCGTTGTAGAGTGGAAAGAAGTCTATTATTCCTCCAAAAATCATCAAGAAAAAAAGAAAAACTACGATTGGTTTTAAAATATTTTTCTTTCTCCAAAGAGTAAATAACGCAAAAGCAGAAAACATATTTCCAATCACAATAAAATAATTAAAGAATTTATGATTTGCCGCCATTTCAATCGAAAATTGAATAGTATTGCCAATTATAAAAACAATAAAAAAAGCAGCAAAAATTTTTCTTTGGTTTTTATTTGAAAATATAAATCCTAAGATTATAAGTAGGATCGAAGCTCCTAGGTTAAAGATCCAGAAATTGATAAATTTTGAGACTGTGAAATCAATATATGTTAAATATCCAAAAACAATCTTAGGACTAAACCCTTTTTCTGCTGTGAGAAATAAATATTGAGGAATAGAAATGAGTGTTGCAACTAATAAAAGAATAAAAATTTCCTTTCTTATTCTTGAAAATAAAATCATTATCATTAAAAGAACAAAAGAAGTCATTAGAAGTGCCGCGAGATGAAAATAGAAAGAAAATCCCAAAAGAATTCCTAGGGCTATATATTTTTTTGTTTCAATTTTTGTTTTCGAAAATATAGGTTGGATTACAATATAAATAATAAAGAGTGATAATCCAAAGGCAAGTGCCAGGTGTCTTTGGTTGGTGTAAATATTTAAATTCCAGAATGCTGTTATTATGCCGTCTCCATACGGAGCAAATGAAAGAAAATCAGAGTTAGAAATTATTTGATTAAGTGAGTTTGTATTTAGAGGAAATTTTTGGAAAAAATAGATAAATGAAAGTGAAGAGTTGAAGAGAAAAAATATTACACTAATCACGCTGATTGCTTTTGATTTAAAAATTTGTTTAGCAAGAAGATAAATCATAAAAGTTAAAAATGTAAAGCCAATAATGGAGGGAACATTGAGCGCAAATCCGAGGGGCATTCCAATTTTTTCTAAGTTACCCACGAAAAAATAAAACAGAAAGTGGTATTTGATGTGCTCTCCTGGGAAAAGAGGAAATTCAGGAGGAAAATTTTGACCGAGTGAAAACGATCTAATTAGTGGAATATGGCTTGCGAAATCACTCCATGATTTGGTTGAGATCATAAGTGTGCCATTTCCGCTGTCAAAGCTGGAGAACATTAAGAATGATCCAAAACCAATTCCTAAAGTTAAAACAATAATTTCAGATGAGTATTTTTGGAGGAATAACTTAATTTTCACTTACTATATAGTCGCTGATTTTGTTTCCTAGTTCAACTGCATAGTTTGTTCCCCTATCCCATGGATAAACCTGTTGCATATTAGCCAGATAAAGATTCTTAATAGGTGTGTCAAAAGGAGGTATCATTTTTGAATAGTTAACAGGAATAATTGGTTGGGCGAAAGGAACTTTGAAAGCTTCAAAACTAATTAAATTTTGCCTGTACTCTTTATTAAGAGTTCTAATGAATGAGTCATATTTTTTTAAAATATCTTTTTTATCCATTTTAAAATATTCATGATTTGCTGGGAGATAGTTGCCTAAATAGAGAAGATGATCATTGTTATAATGTTTTTTATTCATAAAGTTAGTATGTTCAACAATTGCTAAAACTGGTGCATTACTATCACATACGCTAAGCCAATAGGTCCCGTTTTTGAAAAAAGGTTTTCTAAGCCTGAGAACAAGGTTGATGGCACCCAGTCCTTTTAAATTCATGAGTTTTTTGCGATAGCTATCTGGGAGTTCAGGTGTTATCTGATTAAAGTAAAATGAAGGGAGCGTGACTATAACTTTATCGAACTCATATTTCTTATCTTTTGTTTTTATAATAATTTTTTTACCTTTTTTAATTTCTAGTATTTCTGTGCCCATAAAAATGTTTCCTCCATTGTTTTCAATTTCTTTAAGTAAGGCATTGGCAAATTTTAAAAATCCTCCTTCAGGATATGCAAGCTTGGTGGTTCTTTTTTTCACTCTTGCCCAAAACCACGCAAGGGATACCTCGTTTTTATAAAGGCCAAATTTACTTGAAAGTTGTGGTTCCCAGATTAGGTCATATGACTGTTTACCAAGAGTTAATTTTAAAAACTTTTCAGCATTAATTTTCTCTAGAGGTTTCCAAAAAGGATTATATCTGAGGCTAGCTAAAACAGCTGCAGTTCTAAGTCGGTTAATTACGCTTAATTTCTTAAACTTAAGAAGTGCGATGGGGGAATCAAGTTGATAGATATTTCCATCCGTCAAATAAACTGATGTTTTAGGTCTTTTAATCTCAACTGGAAAATTAATTTCTTTTGCCAAATCTAAAACAGAATTGTCATTTGTAAACCAGTGGTGATAATGCTTTTCTAAAGTCCAATCCCAATTTTTTTCTTCAAAACCTATCGCAAGGCCTCCTGGTGCTTCATCTCTTTCAAAAAGATAAACCTCGTGACCTTTTTTTAATAAATTGTGCGCTGCGGAAAGACCAGTAAATCCAGCTCCAATAACTCCAACTTTCATAATTGATCAAGTTATTATAACAAAGAAATCATCGTTTGCATTAAGAGATTTAAAGATTAAAAATACTCAAAATATTCCACCCGGTTTTCTCAGGAGTTGGTGAAATAGAATCATGTTCTTTTAGCTGATTTATCGTTGGTTTATGGATAGTTGAATAGTTGTAATTATCGTGAAGAATGACATCTTTTACAGGACTAAGACCATTAGATTTTGTTGCAAATAGATTTCCTTCTTGATTAGCAAAAGCTTCGATTAAAATATCGTCACTAGGATTGATAGTTAAATAATTGTCGAAATTTAAATCCCTTAAGCTATTAAGTGGAATAATATACTTGCCGTTTTTGATAAGAGTTGAAGTTAATTGAGAATTATTGGTTTTTAGATAGATAATTCCTTCAGATGGACTCGTCCCATTTTGCAATAGTACATTACCTACAGCGGGAATTTGAGAAGGAGGTTCTTTCGTAATCAAAGAACCGGTTTGAAATTCAAAAAAATTGTTCTCATTCAGATAATTATTAGTCCCCGAATTTATGGAAAAGAAATATTTAGTATTTGGTTCAAGTCCCCGAAGAGTTATATGATGAAAATTATATGTGTTTGATATCTGATTAAGTTGATCTCGGTCATCAATGGAGATAAAGTCTAAGTTATCCGGGTCAATCCCAAAAATAATATTTCCTATTACTTTTCCATCAGTCTGGTATGAAATTGTTACCGAGTCATCGGTAATGTTTGAAATCTGGATATTTTTAGGAAAATCCCCCGTGGAGGCTTTTGAGAAAAAATTGGTTCTATTATTCACAAGAAAAATTGTTAAAAATAATCCTAGTGAAAGCAGAGCAAAAATAACGAAGGAATATTTTTTAAAAGAAATACTTATCATTCTGGAGTTTCATTATCTGGAATAATCTCGTCAGTTGGGGTGGGCGTTGAAGTATTTGTGCTAGAGTTTGACGTGGAAGTTGGACTGGGCGTTACTGAAATTTCTTCTTCAATGGGTGTGACTTCTTCTATTGTTGGCGTTGGAGAAGTTTCCGAAGTTCCTTGAAAAGTATAAGCAGGGTCAAAGTTTTTTCTGCTTTTGATCATGTTTATGCCTTCGGTGTTAAACGAACCATCGATGGGAATTATTTGATAAGTCAGAGGATCTTTAATTGTTGAAGTTACGTAGTTGTGATAGATACTAAATATGACCCAAAGAATTGTAATAATGAAGACAGGAATTAAAATAATTAAAATATCTTTTTGTTTCATTTTTTATAAAATGTCGTACCTATAATTGCTGCATCGATTCCATCTCCTTGTGTAGAATTATTAATGTTAATTGATTCAATCGAAACTGCTCTCTGCATATTTGTTAGATTTGATAGAAATTCATAAACGTTTTCATATGGGCCAGACGCAGTCACCTGAAAATTAAACGAAGCACTATCAGATGCATTTGAATAATCAAGTGGAACATCGGTAGTGCTTTCGTTTGTTAAGTTTACCGATGAGGAGTCAGCGATGGATTGCATCTGAGCAAAGAGAATAGTTGCTTCTGGATTTTGAGGGACAGCTTCTAGGATCAAAGGAATATCACTTTTTATTTTTTCTCTTTGTTGAAATAGAGAAGACATGTTGGCAATCTTTTTCTCCAAAGCTTGTTCTACGAATTCACTATCCTTTAAATCTTTTTTTAATTTTACAATAGTTGTGATTGTTGGATTGATTGCAAATATAAGGAAAAATATAGAAACGCCAAGAGTTAATATAATACTTATGTATTGTTTGTTTTTATCCTTTTTAATGTAAGGAATAAAATCTTTATAGTATTTTTCGTAATTTGATTTTTTAAAAATATTTTTCATGTTGTTATCGGTTTTGGTTTAAGTGTGATTGTCATATTTATAGTGACGCTGTTATTTTTGCTATCGATTTGTGTCACATTAACTGAGTCAACTTGATCATATTCTTGGAGTGATTTTAGGAGGGAAGAAAAGTTGG
This sequence comes from uncultured Gammaproteobacteria bacterium, assembly GCA_964525395.1. Taxonomy (GTDB): domain Bacteria; phylum Patescibacteriota; class Microgenomatia; order Levybacterales; family UBA12049; genus 2-01-FULL-39-10-A. The sequence continues at coordinate 88,990 of CAZGGU010000001.1, read as the reverse complement.
ACATCGAATTTGCATCTAAGATGATTTCAATTTTATTAGCTCCTATTACAAAAGAATTATATTTTATTCCTGAAGGAGTTAGGGATACAATTTTATTTAAAACATCTACGTATCTTGTTCCTTGGATGAAAGAGACAGTGCTAAGTGAGATTCTTTCCTGAAGTGCACGGAATTCACTTTCCTGCTTTTCAAGTGCTGCAATGGTATTTTGTTTTTGTTCGATGCTGTCATGCAGGTCTACCAGCCTTCTGTCCAAAGAAAATCGATATATAAAAGCAGAAAAAGCGACTATTTCTACGATAATAATTAAAAGCCTACCGATATTAAATGCCCACTTAATGATTTCATCTATGAGATTAGTTTTATGCTTAAGTAAATTGATTGAGGCAGTAGATTGCATGCTACTTTAAGCATATGGTTTTTTGAGGTTTTTGTCAAAGAAAAAATAGGTTTTTTAGCTTTGAAAATCTTATTTTGAGGCCTTTGAAGCTTTTGCTAATCTAGACTTAAGTCTAGCTGCTTTGTTTTTATGAATTGTTCCATTTTTTGCAGCCTTGTCGATAACTTTTGCAGCTTCAGAAAGTTTTTTAGGAGTTGGATTCTTTCGTGTGTTTTTAACAGCCTTTTTAAAACCTTCTTTTATTTTGAGGTTTTTTTCTGTTCTTTTTTTATCTTTTCTTAACTTTTTACGGGCTTGTTTTGTTACTGGCATGCACGCATTTTAGCATGCTATACTGATATTCGCAAGCTAGTTTTGTGTTTTATGCCCTTACGTTTCTTTCAAAAAGGCATTTCTGTTTTACTAAAAAAGCAGACGAGTATTCTTTCGGCAGCCTTTATTTTAATGGCTACTGCGCTTTTGTCGCAGATTTTTGGGTTGTTTCGACAGAGACTTTTGGTGGGAAATTTTGGAGCATCTGACACTCTTGGAGTCTACCTCGCCTCATCGAAATTGCCAGATTTCTTATTTCAATTAATAATAGCAGGTGCTCTTTATGCAGCATTTATACCAGTTTTTGCTGATCTTTTAGGAAAAAATAAAACTGAAGAGGCCAATAGAATGGCATCTACGCTTTTGGTGCTTGGATTTATATTTTTCGGCGGAATATCGTTAATACTTTTTATATTCGCTCCTGCTTTTTTAAGTCTTTTAAATTTGGGAGATGGTTACAGTGTTTCTCAAATGTCTCTGATGGTAAACCTTATGAGAATAATCATCTTTGGGCAATTAATATTTCTAGTTGCTACATTTTTCTCCGCAATACTTCAGTCTCATAATCATTTTTTAGTTCCTGGTTTGGCCGCTGCTCTTTATAACCTAGGAATTATTATAGGAATAATTTTATTAACTCCAGAGTTTGGGATATATGCGCCAGCGATTGGGGTTATTATCGGTGCAGCTATTTATGCCCTCTTTCAAATACCGATGATGAGAAGTGTCGGTTTTAAATTTATTCCGTCCCTATCCCTTGATGTTTCTGGGGTTAAGCAAGTTGCAAAATTAATGTGGCCTAGAACACTTTCTCTTTTCGTTTTTCAGCTAGGAACTTTGGTGACAGTTTCGATTATTTCTTTCCTTCCTTCAGCAGGACGAAACTACGTTATTTATGATTATGCGCTGACACTTTCTTTTGCTCCAATCGTTTTATTTGGTCAGACAATTGCCCAAGCCGCGCTCCCAGTTTTATCTAGGGAAAGAGAAAGATTGGATATTTTCCGATCTACTTTTATGGCCAGTTTTAATCAAATCTTATATCTAATTATTCCTGTGTCTGTTTTGTTTTTGATACTTCGAATTCCAGTAGTGCGTCTTATTTTCGGAGCATCACAATTTGACTGGGAAGCTACAGTTTTAACAGGAAGAACTCTTGCTTACTTTTCATTGTCAATTTTCGCAGTAGCATTAATTTATCTTGTTTCCCGAGCTTTTTATGCTCTGCAAGACACTAAGACTCCGCTAATTATCGGTGCGATTTCTACAGCAATTATGATCGGTCTTAGTTTGCTTTTCGTTTCATATTGGGGAGCAAATCTTCAGGTATTAAATGATTTTTATCATTCATCTCGTTTTAGACTAATTCCTGTGGGAGTCGAATCATTAGCGTTTGCATATTCAATTGGCTACATTTTCAATTTAGTAGTACTTTTAATATTTTTAAATAAAAAAATTAAAATATTTAATTTCAGAGAATTTTTCCTACCTCAAATTAAAATTTTTATTTGTGCTTTCTTCATGGGGTTAGCTTTATATATCCCAATAAAACTTTTAGATCAATTAGTTTTTGATACTACTAAAACAATTAACCTAATTCTCCTGACTGGAATATCAAGTCTTATTGGTTTTGCAATCTACTTTTTCTTAACCTGGGTCTTTAATGTAAAAGAAGCTAGTGTATTCTTATTATTATTTAAACGGCTAAGTGGATGGCGTGAAGTTATTGGAAAAAGTGAAAAAATTATTGAGACGAAAATCTCTCAATAATTGTTTGTGCCTCTTAGAAAAGATATAATACAAAGCTATGAATTCTAATATCAGAAATTTCGCAATTATCGCTCATGTGGACCATGGAAAATCTACATTAGCTGATAGATTTTTGGAAATTACCAAAACTTTAACTATAAATAAAATCGGAGAACAGTATTTGGACTCCAACCCTATTGAAAAAGCAAGAGGAATTACTATCAAGCTTGCTCCAGTTCGCATGAATTATTCACTAAATGGACAGGATTATATTTTAAATCTTATTGATACCCCAGGGCATGTGGATTTTTCTTACGAGGTTTCTCGAACTCTTGCAGCATGCGAAGGTGCCATTTTACTTGTTGATGCAACTCAAGGTGTTCAGGCCCAAACGGTAGCGCATTTTTTCGCAGCCCAAAAAGAAGGCCTAAGAATTATCCCAGTTTTAAATAAAATTGATCTTGATTCTGCTAGGGTTGATGATGTGGTTAAGGAGCTTGAAGAAATTTTTGGAATTGACAGAAATGAAATAATTTATATTTCTGCTAAGACTGGTTTAAATGTGGAAAGTTTGCTCCAGAGAATAGTTGAAATTATTCCTCCGCCGGCAGGTAGTATTGAATCTCCCTTGCGCGCTCTAATATTTGACGCTTATTACGATGAGCATAGAGGAGTAGTAGTGTATGTCAGAATTATGGATGGGGAAATAAATCATGCAGAGCGTATTACATTTTTCCAAAGTAAGAAAACGACAAATGCTGGAGAAATTGGATATTTTATGCCGACCATGATTCCTCAGAAGAAAATGTCAGCAGGAGATATTGGCTACATAGTTACTGGAATAAAAGATATTCATGAAACTCAGGTGGGAGATACAGTTTATCAGCAAAACAGAGAAATCGATCCACTCCCTGGCTATAAAAAACCTCTACCGATGGTATTCTTCGGAGTTTATCCTAAAACCACAAATGAGTTAGTTAATTTAAAAGAGGGATTAGCAAAATATGCATTAAATGATACATCTATTACTATTACTGATGAATATTCTTCATTTTTAGGCAGTGGTTTTCGAGTAGGATTTTTAGGACTTTTGCATGCCGATATCGTTCGCGAAAGATTAAAAAACGAAGAGGGAGTTGATTTATTTCTTACTTCTCCTCAGGTGCAGTATGAGAAAAATAGTGACGAGTCTATGCGTGAGCCATACATGAATTTAACTATTTTCGTTCCTTCTAGTTACGTGGGGAATGTAATTTCTGCGTGTCAAAAAAGAAAAGGGACAATGATAGATGTTGCTTATTTCCAAAATAATGCAATCCTAAAATATGAGATGCCTTACACAATGCTCATCCGCGGTTTGTCTTCTGAATTAAAATCCATCACGAATGGGTTTGCTAGCATTGATTATGAAATGTCTGATTACAGACCTGCAGATTTAGTTAATATTGAAATGCGCATTAATGATATGCCAATTGATGTGTTAAGTGAATACGCATATCGAGATGAAGCTCCATATATTGGTCGCGAAAAAGCAGAAATGCTTAAGGAAAAACTTCCTAGACAACAAATAAAACAAGTCATTCAGGCAGTGATTAATGGTGTAATCATCGCTCGTGAAGAAATTTCTCCATACAGAAAAGACGTATTAATGCATGGTAGTAAGGTGGTAGGTGGAGGAGACGTAACTCGAAAGAAAAAGCTTTTAGAAGCTCAGAAAAGAGGAAAAGAAAGAATGACTGAATCTGCAAAAATTGATCTTCCTCAAGATGTCCTATTCTCTATGATCGAGAAATAAATCTCATAAGTCTCTCAAAGGAGGTAACGCTTTTTTTAGCTGTTTTTGCAAAAAATTTTATTTCAGGATAACGACTCATAACTACGGGGTCAGTTGTTGTTGATCCCGCTGCTTTTGCCATACTAATTAAGTCTTCAGGTCTGTAGTTTACAGTTATAAAGCTTATCTCTGTTCCATAGCTAGCTTCTTCATCGGAAGTCAAAACATGAAAGAATACATCGGGAAATTTGGTTGGCCAAACCATGTGCTTTGAAGTTGCTTGTTTATGAGGAGTTGCATATTCTAAATGTCTAAGGTCTTCATCGTTTGTTTCTAATGTAGATTTTATTTTTTCGATTATTCTTTGATTTTCGTCCAAAGGTATTGAAATTACTTTAAAGACTCTCGGTTCAAGCATTTTTCCAAGAAGCCTTTCGAAATATCTTGGCTCGGATGAGGAAAGAGTGTGTGGGCTATTGTTGGGGCGATTAGTATAAATATTAAAGGTAGAGTCTGCTGTCGTCCTGATTTTAGCGCTTCAGGGATTTCCAACAGTCGGTCGTGAACGAATTGATCAATTCCAGTTTCATGATCTGCAATAGATTCAGGGTCGATGCCCTGCGAATTCTCATTCATAAGGATATTATACTATAGTGCGATTAGAATCTATGGTTCTTAGGGTAACTTAATTAAATTCACTTCTGGGTTGCATGCTAAAAAATTATTTTCTTTTTTGCCATTTATTATTTTGGTAATTTTTTTATAAAAAATAAAGCGATAAGGGTATTGTTATAGAAGATGTAAAATATTAAGATCGGTGCAATAGCTCTTCCATGAGCAAAGTTTAAATAAGTATAATAATTTCTGCTGATTAATTTACAATCTACAAATAAAAGTAATGAATAGAAAGAAACGATAACAATAAATAGTCAGAGAGCATTGTCTCTCTTTTCTATTATTGAGAGTAGTAAATTGTATTGCGTTATATTCGGTGGGTAAGTAGTATTCTTCGTAATTTCTCGAATGGTGAAGTAGTTGGAGATCTTTTTTTAAGATATCTATCAACATATCTGGCATAGTCTTGATAATTTTTTGCTCCCGCTTTCTTGGCAATCGCCAACAATTCATCTGGCTGGTAATTTACAGTTATGAAATCTAATTTTGAAATATGCTCCTCATCATCGTCGGTTGTTTCTATATTATGGTATATTGCTTCTGGGATTGTTGTTGGAGATGCCCAGTGGGCTTCAATTGATTTACCTCTGAGTCCATGTAAATTTCTGGTGCTCAAGTATGAAGGATTTAATTCATCAATAACTATTTTCGCGCTTTTATCATCTCCAAAATCCACTGTACTAGAATAAATCATTTTTCCAATTTCTCCCGAAATAAGATTTCTAACATAGGCAGGGAGTTGATCTGTCGGAGTTTGAGAAGCTGAGTTAAAATCATATGAGCTAAATCTCAAAGGTACTACAGTTCTTGTTCCAGTTATGGCTGCCTCTTTAATTAAAAGAATTTTTTCAGCTTCAGTTGGACCCATTTTTTCAGGATCTGCTCCATGAGGTTCATTTGAAAATCTAGGTGCTTCCTGTATTGACACAATTATTTTTACTACTTACTGGTTAATATTATCACCTTAATAAATATTGTCAATAAATTTACAGTGCGAAGAATATTAGGGTTCCGATAAGAATTAAAATTCCTCCGAGAACTCCAGCGCCTACTATCGGAGTAGCTGGTCCTGTCGCATCAAGCGGAGTGACATCAGATGGTACTGCTGTGCCTTCACCTGAAACTGAGATTGGAATGGTACAGGTCGTAGTGGAGCTTGCTCCGTTTTGATCATCTGTCAAAACTACAGAAGCAGTATAGTCTCCAGGGCTTGTATAGGTATGAGTTGATTGAACACTGACTGAACCAGTTCCAATTCCGCCAGCGGATGTTTGATCTTCTACTGGTCCATCACCGAAATTAAATGTGGCTTTAGAAATAGTTCCATCAGAATCAGACCCAGAAGCAGTGAATGTAACAGTAAGTGGAGCCGGTCCGGTGCTGACTCCGCCTGTATCTAAGCTTTGGCAAACAGGAGACTCATTCGTTGTCCCACCAACCGGTGTCACTGATGCACTTGGTTCTTCTGTGAGGCTTGGCTCGGGGGTAGCGGTAGGATCTTCTGGCTCCTGAGTAACTCCAGGTTCGCCTGTTGTAGATGGAGAAAGTGAGCCTTCGCCATTAACTGTTACGAATGCACTTGCTCCACTTAAATAGACATTTTCCGTAAAAGCATCAGTGCTTGTTTGGCCAATAGAGCGAACATCAGTAGACCCTACAGCAGGGGGAGCCAGGAAAGAAATCTCAGTTTTCGGAGAAGGAGCATTGGCTGTGAAATTAAAAGTACCAATCTTAGTAGGTGTAGTAATTGTTTGTGTTTCGTCCACCCCTGTGTTTAAGCTAACTGAAATTTGGTTGTCTGTTACTTCTGGATCAGCGATAACTGTCATTTTTGATGCAGGATCCACAGTAAAGATGGTTTCTCCGGGAGTAAGCGCATTTGGATCAAAGACAATTACTAGTTTTACGAAATTAACTTGATTATTTCCTGGTGTAAGCACTACGGAAACATTTACTGCTTCGCCTACATTTACGGTTGAGTTACTTGGGTCAAACGAGAGAGTAGTGGTTTTATCAGCTCGGCTTCTACTGTCTTGGTTTTGCTGAACGAGAAATAGAGTAAGAGGAATGATTAAGAGGACAGCAAAAATAAATCCAAGCAGGAGTAACTTTTTCTTAGAAAATGATCCCGAATTAAAATTAGGCAAGATACATTAATCGTAATAAAGATTAGGTCCTAAGTCAATTAGAAAGCGCTTGAAATTCGAGGCTAATTCGTTTATAATACTTGTCTGCTCAAGCTAAATATGAAGACAAATATAAAACCTATATCTGATAATGTTTTGATAATGCCAGTGGATGCTGAAGAGAAAACCGCATCTGGAATTTTTTTACCAGATAACGCCAAAGAAAAACCCCAAATCGGTGAAGTGGTGGCAGTAGGGCCAGGACACGTTACTCCTAAAGGAGACAAGATTGAAATGACTGTTAAAGTTGGACAAAGAGTAATTTATAAAAAATGGGGTGGAGACGAAGTTAAGTCAGGAGATAGTGAAATGATGATTGTTAAGCAGGGAGATATTTTAGCAATAGTCGAATAATATGGCAAAACAAATTAAATATTCTCAAGAAGCAAGAGACGCATTAAAAAGAGGAGTAGATCAGCTCGCTAATGCTGTGGGGACCACTTTGGGTCCTAAAGGACGTAATGTGGCGCTCGATAAAAAGTGGGGTGCACCTTCCGTTATCCACGACGGTGTTAGTGTTGCAAAAGAAATCGAACTTAAAGATCCATTTGAAAATATGGGAGCGCAGTTGGTAAAAGAAGCTTCATCTAAAACCGCAGATGTGGCAGGGGACGGAACTACTACAGCTACAGTTCTTGCACAGTCAATTGTTGAAGAAGGAATTAAAAATATTACCGCAGGAGCAAACCCAATGATGCTTAAAAGGGGCCTTGAAGAGGGAAGCCGCGCAGTTGTAGCTTATATTCAAAAGAATGCTAAGCAAATAAATATAAAAGATGATGCAGAAATTTCTCAGATTGCCACAATTTCAGCGGGAAATGATGAAATTGGAAAGCTTGTAGCGGAAGCACTTCAGAAAGTAGGTAAGGACGGAGTTGTTTCTGTAGAAGAAGGGCGTGGGCTTTCTACCGAAATCGAATATAAAGAAGGAATGGAATTCGACAAAGGATATGTTTCAGCTTATTTCGTAACTAATGGAGACAAGATGGAAGCAGAAATTGAGACTCCATATATTCTTATCACTGATAAAAAGATTTCCAATCTTCAAGAATTCGTACCTTTCTTAGAAAATGTAGTAAAGGTTTCTAAAAATTTAGTAATCATTGCAGATGATGTGGAAGGTGAGGTTCTTGCGCTTTTAGTAGTTAATAAATTAAAAGGTGTTCTGAATACTCTTGCTATTAAGGCTCCAGGATTTGGAGACAGAAGACGCGAGATGCTTGAGGACATCGCTATTCTTACAGGCGGAACTCTAGTTTCTGAAGAATCTGGAATAAAATTTGAAAATGTAGATGTTTCGATGCTCGGACAAGCGGATAAAGTATGGTCAGATAAAGAATCCTCAAGAATCATCGGAGGAAAAGGAGTTAAGAAATCACTAGACGCACGAGTTGCTCAAATTAAAAAATCAATCGATGCTACTAAGTCTGAATTTGACCGCGAAAAATTCCAAGAAAGACTCGCAAAGCTTACAGGTGGAGTAGCTGTGATAAATGTAGGAGCTGCGACTGAAATAGAGCTTAAAGAAAAGAAAGAAAGAGTAATTGATGCTGTAGCTGCTACGAAAGCGGCACTTGAGGAAGGAATAGTCTCAGGCGGAGGAGTAATTTTACTTGAAGCAATAAAGTCCTTGAATGCAATAAAGCTTGAAGGAGATGCTGCGACAGGAAATGCAATTCTTAGGAAAGCACTTGAAGCGCCTATTAGAAAGCTTTCAGAAAATGCAGGTATCAATGGAGAAGTAGTAATTGAAAATATTAAAAAGCAGACAGCAGGATTCGGATATGACGTAATCACGGAAAAATATGTAGATATGATCAAAGCTGGAATTATTGATCCTGCTAAAGTATCTAGAACTGCAGTAGAAAATGCCATCTCTGTTGCAACAATGATTTTAACGACTGAAGCCTTAGTAACAGACATCCCAGAAGAAAAACCTCAAGCATCTGCAGGAATGCCAGGCGGCATGGAATATTAATCTTTAACAGGAACTTCATTAATAACTTTCGCTTTAGTTGGATCAAAAATTACATAAGAATCATGTCTGCCAATTGTTTCCCCATTTCCCGCCTCTCCTCCTTCATAGGCTAATAATCCGTCACAACCAATGTCTAAAAGCGAGCTTCTAACTAAGTCTCCAATATTTTCAGTGAACCATTTTAAGTGTGGCTGTCTTTCTCCCATTATGGCTAAGTTGATTTCTCTGATATTTCTATCAATTACTCCTTGTATAACCCACTGCCTGTTTGGAGTATCAGCGCTAAGCCTTCTTCTTAAATCAATTAGTTTTTCTCTGAAGAATTTTCCAAAGTTAATGATCGCATCTTGCGTACTTAAGTCTAAAATTTTTAATCCATCAATTTCAATTTCATATAAAAACCTTTTAGAAAGATCATTAGATCTGACTACGGAATATCCTCCAGCAGATCTTATGTCTGAGGTAGCATAGAAACCGTTTCCAATAGTTGTTTCTTCAGCATCTCTGAAATATTGAATCCCTGATATTGGGGAACCATGATAAAGTCTTAAATTATCTGTAATGAAGTAAGGAAGACTAACTTTTTCACCGTCTTTCAAGATTATATTGACGGTATTTTCATCAGGAATTGACTCGAGGGTTGAGGCGGTTTCGCTCTGTTTCACTTCATCCATTCACTGAGTATAGCAAATATTTTTTATTGATCCTAAAATACTCACTGTGTTATAGTTAGTCTTTGACGGCTCTATGCGGAAAATAATTTTCTTTCTTACTCCACTTCTAGTTTTAACAATCCTCTTTCTAGTTATTGTTTTAGTTATTAATCGTGACGCTGGACGCGGAGCGCTGCAAGTTACCTCTATCCCGCAAAGTGAAGTGTTTATGGATGGAAAACCAATTGGAAAAACACCGCTTTGCCTATGTGATCTGGATAAGCTTATTAAAGTGGGAAATTATACTTTAAAAATTGTTCCTACGAATTCGGCCATGAAGCCGATAGAGCAGAAGATAACTATTTACCAGGGTGTGCTTACAGTAGTCGATCGAACTTTCGAAGAAGAGGCCGCGGCATCAACTGGGAGTATAATTACTCTTTCGCCAATTGATGATTCCATCTCCTCTGAACTTTTAGTTATATCATTTCCGACGAAAGCTGATGTGATACTCGATTCTAATCCTGCAGGAACGACTCCTTTACTGCTCAAAAATGTTACTGCCTCAGATCACGAAATAAAACTTATAAAAGATGGATATAAAGAAAAAATCTTAAAAGTAAAAACTATAGCTGGAAAAAAACTTGAAGCAGGGATAACGCTTGGGATAAGAAGCGATATAAATAGTAGGGAGGAAGAAAAGGTAGCAAGTGTATCAGCTCAAACAGAAGCCACTGTTTCAGTGCTCCAGACTCCCACAGGCTATTTAAGGGTCAGGGAATCAGATTCTGTGTCTTCTCCAGAGTTAGCACAAGTCCGCCAGGGAACAAAGCTGATTCTTTTACAGGAAAAGGAAGATTGGTTTGAGGTGAAACTTCCAGATGGACAAACAGGCTGGGTAAGCGCAGAGTTTGTTAAAAAGAATTAGGGCGTTAAGAAGTAAATAATAAAAATAACCATTATCGTCCAGATTAGAACTGTAGCTAAAAGTGGTTTGTCTGAAAGCAAAACTTTTTCAGGACTCTCTCCTTCTTGATTTTCATATATATCTTGCAGATATCGCATGAGTCCGTAAACGACAGGAATAATAGTTACCATTAGCCATTTTCTTTGAAATCCTCCAGGAATCGCATCAGTAGTTAAATCTCCAATGGAAATCGTCAAGCCTTTAGGAGTTTCGAGAAATGTAAATAATGAATATGAAATAAATGTTGAAGTTGCGAAGATTGATGCATAAACATCCAAGAGTCTTTCCGAATAATGAGAAAGAGTTTTTCTTGTAGCTGCGATGTTAATATCTTTATGCTGCGAGATAAGAGTAAGTTCTGAGCGGCGCTTTCCAATAGCTAAGAATAGAGAGATAGAAATAGTTGTCAGTAACATCCAAACAGAAATATGGAATCCGCTAGCAAATTCTCCTCCATAAACTCTTAAAATATAACCTGCTGCGATGGCCAAAATATCGATAATGGTAATTGATTTAAGAAATGATGAATAGCAGATTTGAAGAAGAAGGTACACTATTATAAAGAGGAAAAAAGTAAAATTCACCAGCATTGAAAGTCCCAGTGAAAAAACAATTAAAAAAATTGCGAGTAAAATCGCGAATTTAATATTTACATCCCCGTGCGCTAAAGGACGAAATTTTTTAAATGGATGAAGTCTGTCTTTTTTTACATCCATTGCGTCATTAATGATATAGGTTGCAGATGAGATTCCGCAGAAGACAAAGAATCCAATCACCACTGGAACAAGAGCTTTAATGTTAAATAATTCTCCAGCAAAAGTAATAGCCGCGAAAATCGCGAAGTTTTTCATCCATTGTCTAGGACGAAGAAGTCTAAAAATGTTATACAGCTGTTTTCCCATTTTTCTTTATTGAATAATTGAGTGAAAGTAAAATTCCTCCTACAACCATTACTAGCATTATTATTGCAAAAATTTTACCTCGACTCGAGAGTACTAATGAGAGTGCCCCAAATATAGCAGAAATAGTCCAATAAAACAAAGCAATCCTCCTTTGTCCAAAGCCGTGTTCTAGGAGAAGATGATGTAAATGTTTTTTATCATGCCAAAAAGGTGAGTGTCCTGTGAGGATCCTTCTGGTAATGGTGAATGCACCATCAGCAAGAGGAACGCCCATGACAAGAATTGCAGTTGCTAGCTTGGCGCTAGATAAAATTGACGCTACTGCTAAAAGTAAATAAATTGCAGTTGCTCCGTATCCGGGAAAAATCTTAGCAGGATGAAAATTGTAAATTAAGAATCCAAAAGCTGAGCCAGCGATTATAAATGAAAGAATGGTAGTGTCTTGAGTGATTTGGTCAACGAGCCCAAAGCGGAGGCTTAGAAGTCCGATAAAGATGGCTGAAATACCCACAATTCCTGGCATCTGTCCATCAACGCCTTTACTCCAGTTAAGCATGTTCATTACCCAAACGATCCAAAGCATTGCTACGAGTTGTGCTAAGGAAATCGCGAAGTGAATATTGCCTATGTTGAGCGCCCAAGAATAATCACTTAAATAAAGAATGCCGCCAAGGGGGTTAGTAATAAAAGGAATGGTCACTCCGGCGCCGACCACTATAATTGCGCATAAAATATTACAGCCAAATCTTATATAAGGAGATATATCGTATTTATCATCGAGTACGCCAATTGCCAAAGCGATAAAAGAGGCAATATAAATAGCGATTGTTATAGAATTTACCGGAAGAAAAATTAGTCCTGCTACTAGGGTTCCGATGAATAGGGGAATCCCTCCCCCTCTCGGGATTGGAACTTTATGAATAACAGCTGGATGATTTCTTTTCGCAGGGTCATCGATAATTTTCAATATATTTAAAATTTTTATACAAATAGGCGTTGCTATTGCTGTTGCTAAAAATGCTGAAAGAAAAGGAAGAGTAATAAGTTGATTAATAATATTTTCCATTAACTAATTAAGATAACTGTTCTAACCGTAAACAAAAATGCTATGAAAGAAGTCAGAAAGGTAGTTACTGCGAAAAGCCTGGATATGAGAGGAGAAATTTGGTATGAAATTGCTGAGAATATAAGGTTATTTACATAAATGATTATTGCCAGTAAAAGAGGAATAAAAATTCCTATCGCAGGACTCAATCTATCTTCTCCCCAAGAAAGTTGATTAAAAATAGGAAGTAGCGGAGGAAGTTTGGAAAAAGTAAGAATTGCAAAAGTTCCAGTCAAAACAATTAAGATAAGACTTACTATAAAAAGTCTTTTTAAAAGTCGGTCTTCTTTTATAAATTTAAAGTATTTTTTCATAAATAAGTGCTCCACCTATATTCATTTTTTCTTGATATCCATTTAGTACATAAGGAAAATCTCCAACATTTGGCATGACGATGATTAATTCTGGTTTTTTTTCATCAAGTGCTTTTTTCATTTCATTAATTCCTTTGGGATATCCAGTTATATGATATGCCACTGTATAACGCAAGAGCGGAGTTTTATTAGTTAATTTATAGAGTTGCGCATTGTTTCCCCAAACAAAAATATTTTCATCTCTTTTGGTATTTAGGCTTACATATCGTGCTATTTCATAATCTCTAGGAGTTATGGGATCGAAGAATGCTTGATAAGAGGAAACATCTTTTTTATTTTGGCAGAAGTTTATAAGATTCGCGTAGTAATTAAAAAACTTTTCTTCGTGAAATCCAAATGAATGATTAATAGCGAGATAGCTGAGAATGATAATAATTATCATAAAAATCCTTTCTTTTTTTAATTCAATTATTCCGCCAATCATAAGTGAAAATGCTGGAAGGGTCATTATTAAATAATGTGTATAAGGGCGTTGTGAGAAAAATGCGCTGAAAAGTGAAAATGCGAACCAAATTAAAATAAACATCGCAGCTCGGTCAATATTTCTTCGTCTCCAATATAAAAATCCGACAAATCCAAATAAAAGAACCGTTTTTATATAAAGAAGTCCTTGGGGAATGATAAATTTATTTCCAACTCCTACATAATTTATATTGCTAAAAAATGATCCGTCTAAATAATCAAAGAAGTTTCTAGTGATAAAGAAATAAATTGTAACAAATAAAATTGGCGCAAAAAATCCAATAATAAATGCCAGTGTTTTATTTCTGAACTTATCTTTTAAATCTTTTTCTGGATCAATTAAAATAAATGCACTAAGCGCTAAAAAATCAAAAACAGCAACGATCTTTGTTAAAAAAGCTAAGCTGATGATCACACCAGCTAAAAGATAGTTTTTAAAATGAAGAGATTTTTTTATAAATTCACCTGAATATACTAGATAAGCAGAAATTACGATTGGAAGAAGCATGAAGTTTTCTGCATTTGCGATATTTCCTTCGATTATTCGGGAGCCGAAAAAGAATGTATAAAAAAGTGTCGCTGCTACTCGCGCCCATTTATTTTTAGGAAATAATTTGTTTGCGAGAAAATAAAAAATCCAAACAGAAATTAACCCTAATATTAATGACAATGCTCGAAGAGTAAATTGATCTGATCCAAATAATGCATATAGGACATAAAGAAGAGGAGGTTTATTGTCCCATGCCCCGGAATATAAAGATGCACCACTGTTTATAAGTATTCCAAGTGCTTGATATATTCCTTCATCGCCATACCAATAGGGTTCAAAGAGCGAAGGCCATCTTAGGATAAAAAATATAAGAGAGGAAAATAATAAAAACCAAAAGGAAAAGCTTTTCTCAAGACTTTTGAAAAGTTTCATAATTTTTCAGTAACCTTGTATTCCATTTTCTTTCCTAACATAAGTTGGGTGTGAGAGATAAGCGCAGGAAGTGAATTGAGGAAAAAGCCAGCGATAGGCATGATTACGAATTCTAATGGGAAAACAAGTTCTCTAAATCTGGATCTACTTAAATGTTTAGGTCTGTTTCTATAATCGATGACTACCATAATAACTAAGAAGATGAGTGAGGTGGTAAGTATTACACGGGCAAGAATTGGAAGCATGTAGCCAAGGGAGGTTCTAGAGAACTCGGGATTCACTAGAGTTACTATTGCAGTTGCGATTGTGAGTATAAACCAGTTGGCTGGCCAAAGGAAATGATCAAGTAGAACATGCCAAAGAATTTTAGTCTTTCTGATAAATGGAACATTCGGAACTGTGAGATACCATTTAATAAATAATGGGTCGTCGGATGCGCCATACGACCAACGTCTAATTTGAGAATATTTATTTTTAAGACTTCCCACATATGTTGGAGAGAGCGGAGAGTCCATAGAGGTTTTAAGAAAGATTGGTTTAGTTGCAACTTTCCCACCGAACATAAAGTAGGCCTTAAAGAATGCGCGATAATCTTCAGGAATAACATCAGTATCCCAGAATCCCATATCTCTTAAAAGTCTAAATGATAAAGAATAGGTAGACATGGCGATAAGTCTGTCGCCTTGAACTAAAAGTCCAATTCTCCAAAGACTGGAGAAGAAAGAGAATACACGAGTAGCTGCTGGAACACTCCAGAAATTATTATGATCTACATTGGCTGTTTCCCAGAATCTTAAGTGTCTTTCTGGTTCCTTGAGAAAATCATAAGCGAAGTAGGAAAGGAATTGTCTATCAAACATCGAGTCTGCATCTGCAGTAGTTACGGTTGCGTAGTCAATGTCACGAAGTCCTGATTCAAAAAGAATTTTATTTATTTCTTTTCCTGCATATGATTCGTTAGATGATTTTCCTTTAACTTCTCCTAAAATGTCTGGGTGATAAGTGGCATAGATTCCGCCGAAAACACCTTCGAACTCCTTCATAATGAGATTTGCTTTTTTTCGTCCATCCTCTTCTCTTTTCTCCATTCCCAAAACCACATAAACTTGTTTAAGCGGGAAAGTTTGGGCCGCAATGGTTCCAATAATTCTTCTAAGTTTTTCCTCAGACTCTTTATAATTAGGAAGAATCAAAACATGAGAAACTTTTTCAAAGTTTTCTAAAACCTCAGCTTTTTTGAGCCAATCTTCTGATTCTGCTTTAGAGATTTTCTTGGAACCAATGTAGGCGGTGCGGACTAGAGAGAAAGATCTCCAGAACCAGTAAACGTCGAAAAAGAGGATGAAATAGGCGACAACTGTGGGGATAAAAAATCCTCCCCACACGGGAAAAAGTATAAGAGTCCAGGAAATAGTCCCTGGAAGAGCTTCGAGAGCTCTATGAGTTTTTACAGGATATCTTGTAAAAAGTTTGTCAAAAAAGTTAGTCATAAAACTAGATTTTGAAAATTTTCCTGGCGTTTTCAGAGGTTTTGGCCTCAACTTCAGCGAAATCTAAGCCTTTAATTTTGGCAATTTCCTCACCCACAATTATAACATAGGAAGGCAGATTTCTCTCGCCCCGGTGAGGAATGGGAGTTAGGAAAGGCGCATCTGTTTCGGTGACTATTCGCTCGATTGGCGCGTTTTTGACTAGCTCCGGAAGGGGGGTGTCTTCACCTTTGGCTATTCCCTCATAAGTAGTGTTTCCATCGAAACCTACATAAAAACCCATCTCTAAAACTTGTTTTAAGAAATCAACATCCCCTGACATACAGTGAAATTGGCCGGGAAGATCTTGAAGTAAGTTTTTGTTTGCTCTTAAAATTTCTAAAATGTCCGAACCTGCCTGGCGATTATGAATCTGCAGGGGTAGATTTAATTCATGCGCAATTTCAAGTTGTCTAATAAAAATTTCTTTTTGTAGCTTTGGCTCCACGATTCCATTGGAAGCATAGCTATAGTAGTCGAGCCCTATTTCGCCAATGCCAACTACTTTTTTTGAACTTTTAGCAATCTTTATTAATTCCTGATCCCAACCAGGAGATACTTTGTCAGCATGATGAGGATGGATTCCAACAATCGCATAAAGACGATCATATTTTTCGGCGAGTTCTACTGCAGATTGGCTAGATCCTAACTCTGTGCCTGTGTTGATGATAATTTCCACACCAGAATCGAGAGCTTGTTTAATGATTTCATCAGAATCTTTTCTAAAAGAATGAAACTGCATGTGACAGTGAACGTCAATCATAGATAGATTATATAATTTCCTATTGACAAAATGTT
Source organism: uncultured Gammaproteobacteria bacterium (assembly GCA_964525395.1). Lineage (GTDB taxonomy): Bacteria > Patescibacteriota > Microgenomatia > Levybacterales > UBA12049 > 2-01-FULL-39-10-A. Next base: position 72,204 of record CAZGGU010000001.1, on the reverse strand, counting down.
GAAGAAGTCGCTTAATATAATTAATGCCTAAGAAAAAGTCTACTAGTTCTAAAAAACACCAGAGTTTTAAGATGACTCCTCATAATCATCCAAAAGAAAGAGTTTTTCTTTATGTAGTGATCGCAGCTTTAATCGGAGTAGGAATTGGAATGTTTCTTATGAATCAATATGGTCAGCAGCTGATGATCGTTCAGTATTAATTCCTCT
>CAZGGU010000001.1:20455-71897 GCA_964525395.1 uncultured Gammaproteobacteria bacterium | reverse complement strand
CCATCTTGGCCGAAAGGAAACTGTGAGACTAATAAATATCTAGTGGCATCTACACCGAACTTATCAACTAGTTCTTTTGGTGAGATGGAATTTCCTAGAGATTTAGACATTTTTTCCCCATTAATAGTAAAAAATCCATGAGCAAAGACTGATTTTGGGCGATCTATCTCTGCTGCTTTTAAGAGAGCGCACCAAATTACAGTGTGAAACCAAAGAATATCTTTGCCGATAAGGTGAATATCTGCTGGCCAGAATCTCTCTTTATTTAAAAATTGGGTGGCTGTATAGTAATTAAACAGTGCTTCGACCCAAACATAGATAGTCTGCTTATTATCCCAAGGGATTGGAATTCCCCAAGATACTTCTTCTCTCGAAATCGCAATGTCTTTTAGTCCATCAGATCTCAGTTTTCCCAGAATTTCATTCTTTTTGCTTTTAGGTAAAATTATTACTTCATCATTTTCAAACCAATTAATTAAATCTGTTTTAAATTCTGAGAGTTTAAAGAAATAGTTTTTTTCTTTTTGATATTTAGGAATTTTATTTGGATGGAGTGGGCATTTTCCATCAATTAAATCAGTTTCTGTTAAGAATTTTTCGCAACCTTCGCAGTACAATCCTTCATAAACTCCTTCATAAATAAATCCTTTGTCATAAATTTTTTGAAGAATTTCCTGCACTAGATTTTCATGTTTTGGATCAGTAGTTCTAAAAAAGTGAGTATAATCTATATTGAGTAATTTCCAAGCTTCTTGAAATTTTGGAACGATCTCATCTGCGAATTCTTGTGGTTCTTTATTCGCTTCTTTAGCGGCTGTCGCGATTTTAGCTCCATGTTCATCAGTTCCAGTAAGAAACATTACATTTTCTTCTCCAAGTTTTTGCTTATAATATCTTGCAATAATATCCGCTGCCACAGTTGTATATCCATGGCCGATGTGTGGAATGTCATTAATATAATAAATTGGCGTCGTGATATAAAACTTGTTCATGCTCGGATTATATCAGAAGTGAGCCTATTTTTTCTTTAGGATAAAAAGTTCGAGGGTTATAAATAGAGCTATAAAAAGAATTAAAAAAAGCCAGTGAGTGAGTCCGATAAATCGGAGTAAAAGGTATCCTGTGGTTAGTGTTGCGACGAGGAGTCCCTGAGATTTTTTATTCGAAATAAATGTAATGGCTGTATAAAGAAGTCCAAATATAGCTATTAGAAATATGGGTTTAGTGGGAATTTCAAAGCCTTTTAACTCAATTGGTTTAATTGGGGAAAAGTTAAAGAAAATGTAAGATAACCCAATAAAGATTAATATAGAAAGTAGAGGATAAACATAATTTCGTCTGCGTCTGGCGATAGGCTTAGTTTTCATTTTCAGTCTAGTTCGTTGTAATTTATCCATAAAATTTAGTATAGCAATTTGACACATTAATACGGAAGTGAAAATATAAGATTGTAGTAGTTAGAGATATTTAGTAATTTAAAAATATTTTATATACTTGTAAGTCGTGAATAAAAATACTGACCGTTTCATTTCACTCTCAGATGGCTTCGTAAAAACCCTCAAGAATGCAGGTTATGACTTCGATTATTCTGAAAAAAGCATTATGCATGTTGAGTATGCTCTAAATGGATTAAGATCTGAAAAAAATTCCAAAGAAGCTATCAAGATGGCTTATGTCTATTTCGCAGTTTATATAGCAGAAGTTTTCGTTAGAGAAATGCATACGCTAAGGTTGGAAGTTCAATATATAAATGATGATATCGATGAAGTCATGATCTCAGATGGAAAATCATATATCTACTTACTTAACTGGATTTATGAATATGAAAAGAACCCCAAGAAGGACAGTATAGTCAAGAAATATATGTCTACTATTAAACTCATTTCTCCTAAAAAACCTCTAAATTAAGGCTAAATTTAGCAGTCGTTTTAAACCTCTTGACAGGAATTAGCAGAGGTGGTATATTACTGCTAATCCCACTTTGCTCTGCAGGGCTTCGAGGGACAAGTTCGGAATTTATCAAAGATTATGCATGATCTTACGCAACGTCAGATCGAGATTCTTAAATCTCTGATCGAAGAGTACATTGAAACAGCAGAGCCTGTCGGCTCAGAAACTCTTGAGAAGAAACACTCATTGAGTGCTTCTCCGGCGACTATTAGAAATGAGATGGTGAAGTTAACTGACTACGGTTATCTTAAAAAAACCCATATCTCATCAGGCAGAGTTCCTACTCCAGCTGCAATGAAGTTTTATGTAAAGCAGCTAATGAAAGAAAAGGAATTATCAGTAGCTGAAGAAGTTTCGATGAAGGAAAAAGTTTGGGATATTCGAGATCGAGAGAGCTTATTTCTTAAAGAAGTTGTTCGTTCTCTAGCAGCCAAAACAGGTGCGGTAGCGATCGCGGCAACTGATTCAGGTGAATATTATATTTCAGGTTATGCAAATTTACTTGAGATGCCAGAGTTTTTTGATATAGATATTACCAAAGCTCTTCTTTCAGCGATCGATGAATTCGAAGATATTAGAACGCTCTTTAAGGCAGTAAGCGATGAAGATATCCAGGTTCTAATTGGAGAAGACTTGGGGCCAAGACTTTCTGGACCATACGGATTTGTTTTTAAGAAATTCGTAACAGGAGAGAATAATGGCGGAGAGATCGGGGTAATCGGACCTACAAGAATGAATTATACTTATGTAGTTCCGACTGTAAGATATTTTGGAGATTTGATTGAAGAGGTAGCAAAAGGTTGGTAAATCATGAAAGACAATAAAAAACAAAATACAGATGAAGAAATAGTTGATGATCAATTGATTTCAGATGAAGAACTCAATGATTCAGAAACTCCTGATATAAATAAACAGGATGATGAAGTAGAGCAGTTAACTAATCAATTAAAGCGTGCATTAGCTGATTATCAAAACTTAGAAAAAAGAATCTCAGGGGAAAAAGCAGCCTGGATTATGTCAGCAAACCGCGACTTAATTATGAGGCTTTTACCAGGACTTGATAGCTTATTTCTGGCTGAAAAACACACAGAAGATCAAGGTGTAAAGATGTCTATAAAATATTTTCTGGATACATTCGAGGCAGAGGGCGTAAAAAGGATTGAAACAAAAGGAAAAGATTTTGATCCGCACACTATGGATGCTGTTTCGACTAAAGATGGAGATGAAGGAAAAGTTCTCGAGGAAGTAAAAGCAGGATATGTCTTAAATGGCGATGTTCTAAGAGCAGCCCAGGTAGTAGTAGGAAAAAGGAAGAATTAAGTTTACAATGAATCTTTGATACTCAAAGACTGATTGAAAATTTAATTCAGAGAATTTAAAATAATAATATGGCAAAAATAATTGGAATCGATTTAGGTACAACAAATTCATGTGTAGCTGTAATGGAGGGTGGATCACCAAAGGTGATTCATTCCCGAGAAGGTAGAAACACAATCCCTTCTGTGGTGGATCCAATAACCCACGTAGTAGGAGATGTGGCTAAAAGACAATTAGTTCTTAAGCCAAAATCCACAATCTTTTCTATTAAGAGACTCATGGGTAAAAAGTTTAAGGATGAGTCAGTTCAGTTTGATATGAAATGGCTTCCTTATACTATTAAAGAAGGAAGAGATGGAATGGCAGTAGTAGAGGTTGATGGAAAGACATTCACTCCTCAAGAAGTTTCAGCGATGATTCTTCAGAAGATTAAAGCCGATGCTGAGGCATACCTTGGAGATAAGGTATCTGAGGCTGTAATTACAGTTCCAGCATACTTTGATGATTCTCAACGTCAAGCTACTAAACAGGCAGGAGAAATCGCAGGGCTTAATGTTCAAAGAATAATTAATGAACCTACAGCGGCAGCATTAGCTTATGGTCTTGATAAGAAAAATGCGCATACCATCGCTGTTTATGATCTTGGTGGTGGAACTTTCGATATTTCGATTCTTGAATTAGGAGAAGGAGTTTATGAGGTTAAATCCACAAATGGAGACACACATCTTGGAGGAGACGATTTCGATCAGGCAATAATTGATTATTTAGCTGAACAATTCGAAAAAGAAAATGGAATTGATCTTAGAAAAGACTCTCAAGCGCTCCAAAGATTAAGAGAATCTGCTGAAAAAGCAAAGATCGAACTTTCTTCATCAACTGAAGCGCAAATTAATCAACCATTTATAACCCAAGGTCCAAATGGTCCACTTCATCTAACTTTGACTTTGTCTAGGGCTAAGTTGGAAGAAATAGTAGATCCACTTATTGAAAAAACACTTAAGCCAGTTGAGCAGGCACTGTCTGATGCCAAAGTAAAAGTGGGAGACATTGATGAAGTAGTTCTAGTCGGAGGAATGACTAGAATGCCAAAGATTGTCGAAACTGTTTCTAAATTCTTTGGAAAAGAACCTAATAAATCCGTAAATCCTGATGAAGTTGTAGCTGTAGGAGCTGCAATTCAGGGAGGAGTATTAGGCGGAGAAGTTAAAGATGTGCTTTTATTAGACGTGACTCCGCTTACTCTAGGAATCGAAACTCTTGGAGCAGTAGCTACTCCCTTAATTCCTAAAAATACGACTATTCCTGCATCTAAGTCTCAGGTTTTCTCGACTGCGGCAGATAATCAGACTCAAGTGGAAATTAATGTTCTCCAGGGAGAGCGTGCAATGGCAGCTGATAATAAGTCCCTTGGAAGATTTATTCTCGATGGTGTTCCGCCAGCTCCTCGTGGTGTTCCACAAGTGGAAGTAACTTTTGACATTGACGCGTCAGGAATTTTAAGTGTTAAAGCTCAGGATAAAGCATCAGGGAAAGAGCAAAGCATTAAGATTACTGGTTCGACTGGTCTTTCCGATGAGGAAGTAGAGAAAATGACGAAAGACGCAGAAGCTCATGCTAAAGAGGATGAAGAAGCAAGAGCAGCGGCAGAAGTTCGTAACCAAGCTGATTCTCTTATTTTCACAGCTGAAAAAACTTTGAAGGATTTTGATGGTAAAGTAGCAGAAGACTTAAAATCTGACATTGAGTCAAAGATTGCATCATTAAAAGAAGCCCTTCCTACGAACAATAAAGAAGATATCGAAGCTAAGACTAAAGAGCTTTCAGAAGCACTCCAAAAGGTAGGAGAGCAAATGCAGCAGCAAGCAGGTTCAGAGCAGCCTCAAGAAGGCGCCCCAGCGGATGGAGAAGCTCAGCCAGTAGATGGTGAAACAGTAAGCGAAGATTCTGCTGCTTCAAGTGACGCAGAAGCATCTAAAGAAGAAGCTAAAAAAGACGAACCTGTAGAAGGCGAAGTAGTTAATTAAAAAAAAGTGTATGAACTATTTATAAAAAACCGCAAAAGTGCGGTTTTTGTTGTATAATACCCGATCTATGTGCGGAATATTTGGATATGTGGGTCGAAAAGGCCAAACATCAGAAATGATTCTTGAGGGCTTAAAGCTTCTAGAATATCGTGGCTATGATTCTTGGGGTATAGCTGTAAAATCTCCAATATCCAATAACAAATCACAAATTGTTGTTAACAAGCAGATTGGGAAAATTGGTTCTGCAAAAGTTGATCTTCCTGAAAGTGAAATTGGTATTGGTCATACTCGTTGGGCTACTCATGGAGGTGTTACTCAGGAAAATTCTCATCCCCATTTAGATTGTTCTGAAAGAATTGCTGTAGTGCATAATGGGATAATTGAAAATTATCTAGAACTTAAAGAAGAATTAATTAAAAAAGGACATAAATTTATCTCCGAAACCGATACAGAAGTATTTCCTCATCTTATTGAAGAATTCTGCAAAACAGCATCTTTTGATCAAGCCTTTCTTAAAGCATTTAATAAGATAAAAGGTCTTAATGCAATTGTCGCGATTGATTCAGAAACAGATGAAATAGCTGCTGCAAAAACTGGATCACCTTTAATTATCGGTTTAGGAGAGAACGAATATTTTATTTCATCCGACCCATCTGGTGTGGCGAATCATACTCAAAAAGCATTGTTTTTAAAAGATAATGAGATGGTGATTTTAGGGAAAGAATTTAAATTATTTTCTCTTCCAAATGGTGAAGTGTTAGATCCTGAAGTTGAGACATTAGAAAAAAATGTAAAAGATGAAGGGCTCGGAGATTACGAGCATTATATGATTAAAGAGATTTATGAACAGCCAGAAGTTTTAGAAAATCTCGTTTCAAATTTGTCTGCTGAAATTGAAAAGTTGGGAGACGAGATCAAAAGTGCATATGGAACTTATTTCATCGGAGCTGGAACGGCATATTTTGCATGCCTCATGGGTGCGTATTTATTCTCAAAAATTGCGAAAGTACATGTAAACCACGCGCCAGCATCTGAATTTAATTATCTTGAAGATTTTCTCACAAAAAAAAGTTTAATCATTGCACTTTCTCAGTCCGGAGAAACTATAGATATAGTTGAACCATTGCAGCGAGCTAAAAAGCTCAAAGGAAGTAAGATTTTTGCAATAACCAACGTTAAGGGGTCATCAATATATAGAATGGCGGATTTACATATTTTACTTGGTGCAGGTTCGGAAAAAGCTGTAGCCTCCACTAAAGCATATATTGCTAAGCTTGGAATTCTGCTTGAGCTGGCTTTTTCCATGAATGGGGAGATAAATACTGGACGAGAATTGGTTAAATCAGCGGCTAAGGAGATTAAGAGAATTCTTGAAGAAGAAAATGTAAGCAATATTAAAAAGATTGCTTCATTTTTAAATTCAAAAGAGCATGTGTTTATTTTAGGTCGCGGCCCATCTTATTCATCAGCGTTGGAAGGAGCGCTTAAGATTCGGGAAGTCAGTTATTTGCATGCAGAAGGTTTAGCTGGAGGGGAATTAAAACATGGGGCAATCGCATTAATTTCTAAAGGAACTCCCTGTATCGTTTTTGCTCCAAATGATGAGACATATTCAGCAATCATGTCCAATGCCATGGAGGTCAAAGCCAGAGGAGGCGTAATTATTGGTGTGTCTCACATGAATAGTGATATTTTTGATCATTTTATTGAGGTAAAAGATATAAAGGAGGGAAGTTTAGTAGCCCAGATTGTTCCTTTGCAGCTAATTGCTTATTATTTGGCACTACTGAAAAATTTGGATCCTGATAAGCCGAGGAATTTGGCAAAAAGTGTAACTGTAAAATAACCCGCCCAATCCGTAGATCAGGCGGGTTTTTTCTTATTTTTAAGCTACTGTTGATCGTCTAACTCTCTTCCAAACGAAGATTGAAATTAACGCTCCAATTACAGAAACTATAAGTGAAACGATATCAAAACTTGCTGCTGAAGCAAGATCAAGGCTTCCAGTTGTGAGTAGATGTGCGATTGTTCCTCCGACTACTGCTCCTACCACTCCAACTACGATTCGTTCAGGCCAGCTCAGCGCAACAGAAGAATCAAGCATGTCCGCGATGAATCCAACGATTGCTCCGAAAATTACCCAGAGAATAATACTCATTAACATATACTCACCCCCTTTATGCTCAATAGTTTAGTGAAGCAATATGAAAAATATGTAAGCTTATTGCTTGAATATAGCAATAAACTGTTCGCTTTAGCTTTATAATGAGCTCAAATAATGGTAAAATATAGGCTATGGCAAACAAAGATTTCTATCAAACATTAGGCGTAGCTAAAGGGGCGAGTGAGGCTGAAATTAAAAAAGCTTACAGAAAGCTCGCACTTGAATATCATCCAGACAGAAATAAAGGAGATAAAGCGTCGGAAGCAAAATTTAAAGAAGTAACTGAAGCATACGAAGTGTTATCAGATTCACAAAAAAGAGCTCAATATGATCAGTTTGGTTCATCTGCATTTGAGCAAGGAGCTGGAGGTAATCCATTTACTGGTGGCTTTGGTGGGCAGCAAGGTGGTCAATATGGTCCGTTTACTTATACATATTCTTCTGGAGGAAATAGTCAAGGTTTTGATTTCGGTGGCTTTTCTGATCCGTTCGAAATTTTTGAACAATTTTTCGGGGGTGGTGGTTCACCCTTCGGAAGAGCGCAAAGACGACCAACTTATTCTTTAACCATTGATTTTATGGAAGCTGTAAAAGGAGTAGCTAAGAGAATTTCAATTGACGGAAAACAGCAAACGGTTAAAATTCCAGCAGGTGTGGATAATGGTCAGAGAGTAAGATTTGATGCATATGATGTGATAGTGGGAGTAAGAGCAGATAAAAGGTTTAAGAGAGAGGGGTATGACATTGTAACTGAAGAAGAAGTTAGCTTCCCTCAAGCTGCGCTTGGGACAGAAATATCAGTTGAGACTATCAGTGGTTCAGTGAAATTAAAAATTCCAGCAGGAACTCAGCCGAATACAGTTATTCGTTTGTCTCAGCGTGGAGTTAAAAGAGTAAACTCGTCAAGCCATGGAGATCATTATGTTCAAGTAAAAGTTGTGGTGCCCAAGAGTCTTTCTTCTGAGCAAAAGGATTTATTAAAGCAATTTGAAAATGCTAAGAAAAAATCCGGTTGGTTCTAATTTGATATGGAAAAGCGAGAGACAGTAATTCTTATTCCAATAAAAGCTGCAGAGCCATTCGTATCTGAACTGCGATTAAAATATGATCCTAGTGCTCCACATGGAATACCGGCCCACATTACCGCAATTTTTCCATTTATCCCTCCAGAAAAAATAAAATCTGAAGATTTACTTAAACTAAAAGAAATTCTTAAATTTCCTAAATTTGATTTTATGCTTGAGAAAATAGTAACTTTTCCAGGTGTAGTTTTTCTTGAGCCAAATAATAAAGATAAATTTATAGAAATAACTAAAAAAATCTGGGAAAATTTTCCAGATTACCCGCCATTTGAAGGCAAGTATCTACCTGAAATAAATCCACATCTTACCATAGGTCATGATTTAGGAGATAAATTTGAATCTTGCTTAGCAGAAGCAATGAAGATTGAAAATAATATGCCTATTTCTGCGACTGCAGATGAAATATTGATTATGACGTCTAAAAATGGTGAATGGACTGTTAGAGAGAGATTTCCGCTTGCTTAATAACTTCATTGCTAATGTTTCTGAAATATGCATAAAATGGTGTAATGTCGGACTTTAATTTGCCCAATTTTATTCCGTGGAAAAAAGAGAATCTAGATTTAGAAAATATATTCAAGGAAAAGAAAAAATTAGGCTTGATTGCCCTATTGTTAATTGTTCCGTTAATCATTTGTTTTGCGGGATATATAAAAATTAATTCACTTCAAGAAGAAAAGAAGCGTCATGAGCTAGAGCTGACAGTTTTACGTCAGTCTGAAGTCGAAGCAAAAAAAATGGCAGATGGGAACACGGAAAAGCTAAAAAAATTAAGTGCAAGAGTGGATAATATTATTACAAATGGTGCTGATGATATTGACTATGGTGTTTTATCAGCATCGACCACATCTGGTGTAATTAGTGCAGATCAATCTACAAAAGTTGCTGGTGAGTATTATTCGGTAAATAGTTCTAGCTATGTTCACCCTACGTCTGCCAAGAATCAAATTGCGCCTAATTCGCTTGGAAAAGTAGAGATTTATGATCCTGTGCGAAAAGCAGTTGATGTTTATAAAGATGGAACTACTATTTCGGCTGTGATTACTTCACTTCAAGTCGGCTCAGAAGTAGATTATTTTAAAAAAACTGCTGGCTGGTACCAAATTAAGATCGAAGGTCAAGTCGAGTTAGGTTGGGTGCCTGATAAAAATATAAGGGAGAAAAGGAAATGAAGAAGGTCATTAATATATTATTAATTTATAATTTATTCTTGGTTTCTTGTTTGCTCTTTATTGGTTTCAATGATGAGGATCAAATTAATAATCTTTTATTTTTAATTTTACTTATTCCTATTGAGGCATACTTCTTATTAAATCTTCTAAATATTGCACCAGTTATAAAAGGTGTTATTTCTAAGAATCAATCTAAGAAGATGATGCACTTTCTTAATTATTATAGCTTTATTTTTTCTAATGTTCTTTTTCTCTCCATAATATTAAATATCCACAGCGCAGATGAAATATTTTTCGTGTTATTCTTTTTGCCTCTTGAGATATATTTCTTATTAAAAATTATAAGTAGTGTTAAAAATGTTTCGCCTATAAAAAAAGGTAGAAAAATATCAAGCTATGAAGAAAATATTTTTAACTTTCAGATTGACGATGTGGCTGAGATTAAAAATGGAGAAATTGTTAAAGAGGCTGATCGAAGAAAGTTTTTTAAGTTATTAGCAGGAGCTGGTCTTGGTGTTTTTGTAGCAATGATGTTAAATCCTCAAAAAGCAGGTGCGGCTTTTTTTGGTAGTGTACCAGGGCCCGGAACTGTAGGTATTAAAGACACAACGGGAACATTAATTGATCCAGCAATCAAATCTCCAACTGACGGTTATGCTATCGCTAACACGGATACCTCTTCTACCCCCTATTATTATGGTTTCATAAATAAAGATGGTGCTTGGTATATTGTAAAAGAAGTTGGGGATGGATCTTTCTTATATGCGAAAGGGGGCAGTAGTTATAATTGGTCAAATAGAGCTTCAGAAAGTTATGCTTCATTTAGTGCTACATTCTAGTTAAGATACCCAGGTGAATGCAGTAGTTTCGGCTGTAGTGGCAGAGGTCCATTCTGCTAAAAGTATACCTGAGTTGGAGTTTGTTTCAGTGGTAATATCGCTAATTGTGCCCACATTGCCTCTATTCATGGTTTGAATAAAGTTTTGCGGGTCTCCATCTGGAAATACGATATCCTCTAAAGCCATGTTAGTTTTGAGTTAATAATGCTCTGACTTTTATATTATCGGCAATCGAAGTAGGTGTATAGCGTATGTAAGTAGTTTCATTTGCTTTATCAGCCAAAGGACTCCCAACTGTTGTATATGAAGACCAATTAGAACCACCGTCTGTTGATTGCTCCCAAGTACCTGATGCATGATCTGTAGTGTTATCATCAAGTAAGCTTCCATTTGTAACAGCATTATATAGTCGAATTCTCATTGCAGGTACAGTTCCTCCAAAAGCAGTGGAAAACCTCCATGAAAATATTTTTGTAGCGGCGGATGAATTTGTAACTGATGGCTGGAAATGACTATCTGTAGATAGATCGTTATACGTAACTGTTGTGCTTAAGAGCCTAGCAGGTATGCATGTAGTTCCGATTGTTCTAAAGTCAAAAGCAAACTGAATTTCATTTGAGGGCGATACGCTTGATAGATCTCCACTGTCATCTAGGGTAATCCAGCTGCCAGAGTTATCAGAAATTCCTGTTGTTCTGTAATGAGTTTCAAATGCTTCGAGTGGTAAGCCCAATACTTGTCCAGTAGCGCCGCCCAGAATTGTTACGGAGTTAGTATAAACTTTATCAAAAGAGTCTACATTCGGAGTACTTAAAGATGGTGTTACAACTCTGCAGTTTGTGGTAGAAGTATATTCCCAATCTGCTCCTAATGGAATTGCATAAAGTAAGTTAGTGGCCGCCGTTGTGCCGATACCAGCTAAATAGGCAACTCCACCTTCTGACCAAACCGAAAATGCTCTTGCAAGGATTGAAGGAAAAGGAGTAAGAGTAGAATCTGCTAATGATTGATCAATTTGCTTATTGTCTATCAAAAAAAGTCTATCCCATTGTCCAGAATCAGTTCTGTATTGCGTTACATAGGACCTGACGCCTGCTGCCCCCGTAGTCATAACTATCATCTTATCTAATGACGTGGCGTACTCAATGCTGTTTAGCAGAGAGGATGCAGCTGTAGAGCTTGCGCTTCCAGGGGGTATTTCAGCCGAATTGTCTGCAAGGAAATTTGTTACACCAGTGGTAATTGTTGATACATCAACTGATCGATATATTCTGGTTGTTGTTGTGAAGTAAATACAGTTAAGGCCTGAGCCAGGCCCAGAAGACATGTTTGCAAGTCTGCCGTTATTAGCCTGTGATGCAGTACCTGTTAGTGTTGCAGTAACGCCTGTAGAAAATTGCCAAGAATTAGCAGTATCCGCACCAGAGGTGAGTGTTAGTGCGGCTCTTAGATTATATTTATAAAGCTGCATAGTAGTAGTACCTTGTAGTACCCAGACGTAATGCTGAGTATTTGAGTCCTTAGTCTGTATAGCTAGTCCAGTTCCATTGGTGTTGGTAGATGTGGCTGCATCTTTTACCCAATAAGTTGCCCGTATGTTATCAGTCGTGGTTGCGGCTGCGATAGTAGGTGAACCAGCGGTGTTAAATGTTGAGTAATTTAATCCTTTAACTATAAATAAGCCTCCGTTGGTAGCAGTGGTGCCGTTTTTTGTAAGGACAATAGCTCTTAATTCTTCGATAACGTATGATCCAGAATTTACAGTACCTGCGGAAGTGCTAAGTGTAATGCTTGTGTCGCTGCCGATCGCGGAAATATCATACCAAGTGGTAATTTGCGTTGGATCAGTAGATCCAAAGCCTATCCTTGCTCCCACAGCTATTCTGGCGGTTTGCCACGCGGTTGTAGAGCCGGTGACAGCAGTGCCTGATGCGCTTGCTGAACCCGTAGAATATGTGTCGTAGGTCATCCTCATGCCAGTGATTGTGTATGTTCCTTGGGTTCCACCGAATGGAAAGCCAATAGTGATAAAACCTTGCCAGGAGAATGCGTTTGTTGCGCGATTGTATGTGTAAAGAATTATTCTTCTGGTGGCTGCTGCAGCTGCATTATCAGCTAGAAAGACCCAATCAATAGTTGAAGACCACTGCATAGCCCATGGATAGATCCCGGGTATTGCTGTACTTTGTTCCATTGGGCGAGCAAGTGCGATCGGATATGGGCCAGCATAATTGCCTTCTCCGCCTCCATTTTTTTGAGTAATCAGAGGTCCAAGACCTAACTTAGTTGAATCATATCCACCAGGAAAAACATAGGTAGCTAAGTTTCCATAATTAATATTTACTGCGAGTTTAGCCATATTTAAATCTTATTAACTTTTATAATAACATTTACGCGCTGTACTGTCGAAGCGCTGTCGACATTAAACGCTATGATATCTCCAGCTGAAATATTCGTTGTCCAGGTGGTGAGGGAGGTGTCTCTGTTTTTTTGTTGAGAGCTAAGTGTGGGTTTTTCAGTACCCGTTATGGTATCTGCAATAGTTGGTGCGAAGTTCGAATAGGTATCCTTCCAGAGGTCAATTACGCATGAACCAGTTTGGTCTGCGAAAATATCCCAACCAGTAATAGTGCAGTCGTAGGGAATTGTTACATACCCTTTCGTGCCAGTTGTAATTACATTTCCACCACCATCAATAGTTATTCCAAAGCTACCTTCTGTAACTCCTCTGTCCTCAGTTCTAAGCTTGCCTAAAATTGGGTCAAATTTGGCTGCCATTCTTACATTGTATATTTACTTTTATTGTTTGTTCAAGGATAAAAATGTTACGATTAGCTGTAAATGGAAGATAAATCGCAAGAATTAAACGAACTTTATATAAAATATAGGCCCTATTTACTGGAGCTTAGATTGCAAGTTTTTATTATATTCGTAATTTTTATAGTGGGGGCAATTTTTGGACTAGTAAATAGTCAGAAAATCGTCGATTTTATTCTTGGGTTATATAACTTTAAAAATGTAAGCATAATTACCACATCTCCGTATCAGTATATCAGTCTCACTTTTACTGTAAGTTTTATAGTAGGAATTATTATTGCACTTCCCTACTCATTTATTAGGCTTTATCTTTTTTTTAAGCCTGCATTAAAGCCTACAGAGAGAAAAATAATACTTTCTTTTGCTCCACTTTCAATTTTTCTTTTTATCGTTGGCTTTTCGTTTGGAATGTGGATTATGCAGCAGATTATAAATTTTTATTCCAATGTCTGGACTTCTTCTGGGGTCGATAGTTTTTGGGACATTCAGAATTTTCTTTCGCAGATTTTATTTACTTCATTTCTGACTGGAATTATTTTCCAAGTCCCGATAATTGTTACTATTTTAATTAGATTAAAAATTGTAAAAAGGAGTGAGATGGTGAAAAAGAGAAAATATGTTTATCTAGGGCTACTCTTGGTAGCCGTTTTGCTCCCGCCGACAGACCTTTTCTCATTAATTATGTTAACTTTGCCACTTTTCTTTTTATTCGAGTTTGGGCTACTATTAAATAGACATTAACTGCTCTTGAAGGGAGGTGTTTATACATGTTTGATAGTATAGGTAAAACTGAAATAATAATCGTTGCTGTAGTCCTTTTAATAATTTTTGGTCCTAAAAAATTGCCAGAATTCGCAAAAGGCTTGTCCCAAGCAATTAAAGAAGTCTTAGGTGCTTTTCGAGGTGATGAAGAAAAAGCTAAAGATAAAAAAGAAAGTAAAGAATAACAATGCTTCTGTCTAATAAGTTAAAGATTATCTTATCTATAATCTTTATATTATCTTACGTATTTATTGTCCCAGGTATTGTGGATGCATCAAGTGCAGGTTATCAAAAATGCGCAGAAGGCTCGGCTTGCTCAATAGGTGAATATCTTTATGATGATTCATATGCGCCAATCACAGACGCTACCTGCACCCTAACTAGTCGTTACCCCGATGGATCCCTCTTTTTAAATGGTCAATCTATGACATCAGCTGCTGAAAGCGATGGCTGGTATTCATATACATTTAACACTTCTAATATGACCCTTGGCTTATATAGAAGTCAGATAACTTGTGTAACGGGCGGTGATACACTGAAGCTCGATAAGTCTTTTACCATTGAAGAAAAAACAGCAGATCAAGTTTGGAATGCGACAGCCAGTGCCCATGTGACGTCAGGAAGTTTCGGAGAAAAGCTACAGAATACTGTTCCTTCAACTGCAGATATCTGGAGTTACCCTTCAAGGACACTTAGTTCATTTGGCACACTTATCTCTGACATATGGAGCTATTCAGCGAGGTCACTGACCACGTTTGGAACACTTGTTGCTGATGTTTGGAGTAGTGCGACGCGAACCTTGACTGGTGCGAATTTAGCTGATGGTGGACAATTGGCTACTAAATCAGATGTAGATTCTGCTACTTCCTCAGCCACTACATCTATAAAAGGTGCGGGAAATAAGGATTTAACGCAGATTAATACAAGTATTGCTACAGCCCAATCTTCAATTGATTCGTTGACTACTACGGTTAACTCCATGGACACAAAAGTAGATACTATAAATTCTAATGCATCTTCAATTCTTTCTAAGTGGGGATCATATAGCGCAAGCGATTTGATAGGTTATGTGGATACTCTCGAGACAAGTTTAGGTTCAAATTCTGATATTTGTTCCGGAAGTACAATCTTCGGAAGTATAAAATGCGTTAGGGATAAATGGGGAAGTCAGACTGCGGACTCACTTTATTTGGCAGCTAATAATGCAGCCACTTATTCGGCTGCACTTAGAAATGAGCTTAACTATAATGGTAAATCTTCTACCGCATATGATGATTTGCAGGCGATAAAGACTTACGCTCAAACATTGAATAACAATATTGGAGCATCGGGGGATAATTCTTCGGCGCTTACAGTTTTTGGAAAAATTCAAGCCACAAGGGACGATGTTTCATCTAGTACGATCTCGATAAAAGGACCTAATAATAAAAGTCTATCTGATGTTTCAACTGAAGTGGCAGGCGTTTCTACCACGGTTAATACTATTAGTACGAATGTGGATTCGATCAATACGACGGTGGACGGTATAGATACCAAGGCAGATACAATCTTAGCAAAATGGGGAAGCTATACGATGGCAGATTTAATGACAGCAGTAAATGCTCTCGACAATTCCTCGTTGGGGGACGCAGCGGATGGTTGTTTAGATTCAACTATTTTTGGACAGGTTAATTGTATTAAAGGCAAATGGGGCTCAAGAACAGCTGATGATATTTACAATTCGGCTACAGCTACTCAATCAGATATTGATGATTTAAAGAATGAACTTAATTACAACGGGAAATCTACGACTGCCTATGAAGATATGCAATCGATTATTACTGAGATTTCTTCCATGCAGACTAAAATTGGAACAAGCACAGACACCTCTTCTGCAGCGACCTTATATGGAAGATTAAAGTTAAATAAAGAAACAATTCAAAATCTTGATACATCTGGCGCTGGGCTTTCAGATCTACTTGCTAAGTGGGATAGTTATACAGCTGCTGATATTATCGATGAAATAAATGCAATTTCCACAGATGTTTCAGATTCAAATTCTATTTCGGGCGTTTCGGAAATATTAACGCTTTCGCAAGCAAATGCTTCGGATCTGCAAAGTCTTAAAAATAGTGTACTTTCATTGCAAGCATTGACTCAAGCAAATAAATCTTTACTAGAAAATGGTACAAAAAGCCCTATCGTTCAGACCTGGATGGAAGAAGGCAGTATTATTTTTAAAACGTTGATAACTAATCCCACCGGTGTGGCTCAGACAATTCCAGTTAAGTTTTATTTGCCAAAAGAAGCAACAGAGAAAGATGTAATAAAAAAAGATGATGATTTAACAATTGAATATGATGCGGCTGAAGATGCATATTATGCCAGCGGGCAAGTAGTATTGGCAGCAAATGCCACGAGAATATATTCAGTTGAAGTTAAAGATATTTGGAAAATATCAGATGAAGAAATATCTTCGCTAAGAATTCAAGCAAAAGAATTATACGCGCCACTTAAAGGGACTTCATATTTTGGGCAAGGCGCGACGCTTTATGCTGATATTGTTGCCTCTTTAGACTCTGCATCAAGAATTCAAAAAGATGCCAATACTCCTGAAGAGAGGATTAAGGCATATAGGGATGCAGTAATTCAAGTTGATAAAGCTAAATCTGAGATAAATGATTTGAAAACGCTCGGAACTTCTGCCAGCTCTGCTGGGTCGCTTTTTGGATTCGTGGGAGGGGCACAAGTTTTAGCTGTCTGGGGAATAATAATTGTGCTATTAGCTGGCTTTATCTTTCTTGCTTTATATATGCGACTAATCTTCGTAGGAAGCAGAAAAAAAGACGGAGGAAATACAAAAGGATTTTATGCTAGTTATTTCTCTCCGATTACAAATATTTTCTATGAATTCGATAAGTTAATATCTAAAAAAGTTATTGCTTTTATGATGATTATCGTTTTGGGTTTATCGCTAATATTGGGTATTTTTATGTTTAAGGATAAGTCTTCAAAGCCAGCCTTGGAAGAGAAGAATACAGTAACTTCTCGAGAAGAGCAGAAAGAAGTCTCAGAAAGTTCTCGTGAAGAAGTTGATTTATCTGGAGAAAAGTCTGTTTTGGGAGCAAGGACTAAGATGGAAAATGTGGAAATTGTTGCTTCCCCCAGTGCAGTTAATTTGAGAGAAGGGCCATCTCTTAATACCCAAATAGTAAAAAGATTACAAAAAAGCGTACTTGCGAAGAAAGTTAATCATAAAGAAAACTGGATTCAAGTTGAGTTCCAATATGACGGTGAAAATTTAAAGGGCTGGGTAAGCGATCAGTTTATTGTAGATAAATGAATGTTTTATATCTTATTTTGTTTGCAGCTTTTGTCGCACCTCTTCCAATCTTGTTTATTGAGTGGATTATACCCATACCTTCAATAATTGAAGAATTATTTACGGTTTTAATAGTATTGCTTATTTATAAGCAAGAAAAAGTTTTAAAGAAAAGTCTCTTAAAGTATCTAGTTCTTGCGGGAATATTGTTTTCTGTTTCAGAAGCGATTTTATATTTAAATAATATATTTCTGAATGGAAATACAAATCTTTTTTTAATCCGTTTAGTTTTTACGACCATTATTCATACGTCTAATTTTATATTTATTTATTTATTAGGAAAAAAAGGGGTTTACTGGTTGATTTTGGCTTTCATTATCGCTGTTTTAATTCACTACATTTACAATAAATGGATTGTTTACATGATTGTGAATACTTTACTTTTATAACCTGCATTTCTAGACACAACTTTGTTGACACTGTAAGACAAATATGATGATAATAACTTAATGCCTAAAATAACACGACGAAAATCATCAAAGCCTAAATCTTCTGGGAGTACAATTGTTTTATGGAAGAAGATAATGATCGTTTCTCTTCCAGCATTATTATTCCTCTTTGTTCTTAATCAATCTCAAGGTTCAGTGCTTGGAGTCAGCGATTTTATTGGGAAGAAAACAAGTAATCTTTCTCCCAAGCCGTCGGGCGCATGCAAGCCAACTAAAATTAGCTCAATTACTTTTTCATCTTCTTGTGATGAGAAGATGGGTTTCCAAAAAGTAACTTACACATGTGGGGATGGAACGAGCAGTTCTATTAGTTCATCTAGTTGCGGTAATCCTCAGCAATTATTTGAAAAGGTGATGAAAGCTTGCAATAAAAATACAAAATGTAAGCCTCAAGTGCAGAAGCAAAATAACAACCAACAAAATGGAAAGGGAAACATGCAACGTGGAGGTCAACATCAGCAAAATCAAAACCAGCAGGGACAAGACCAGGGCCAACAAGGTGAACAAGAGCAAAACGAATCTGATAATTGACATTTATAGCTCGCTTTGACAATATTGATTTATGGAAGAAAATAATAAGACAACAGAAGTAAAAACAGAAACTAAGGTAGAAGCTCCTAAGGAATCAACATCTGCTGAAAAAAAGAAATCCCACAAGCTCTTATATATAGTACTTATTATTTTTGGAATTATTCTAGCCCTTATCGTCCTAATTGGTGTTGGAGTTAAAAGCGCATTTGATAAGATTGATCCGCAAGTTAAACAAGATCTTGGAAAAGTTTATGAATGTTCCAAGAAATGTCAGGAAATGCCTAAAGATCAGCAAAATGCATGCGTAGAGCAGTGTGCAAAAGAAGCAGGACTAGATAAATATATGTCCCCAGTGCCTACGGGTGAAGCAATGAATTCAGGAGCAGTGGATTCATCAGGAGTTTATTCAGATGGTTCTTTTAGTTTCACTCCTCCATCAGGTTGGACGAAGGGCGATCAGCAGGGAGTAGTAGTAATGTTTACAAATCCGAAATCTCCTCAGACTTCAATTAATGTTGTTAGTGAGGATGCTCCCGGCTTTACTCTTACAGATTATGCAAAAGCAGCTAAAGAGCAGCTAGCTAAAGCTATTCCAGGATATAAAGTTACCAATGAAAAAACTGTTACTGTAAATGGAGTGCAAGCATATCAAATGGATGGTGCATTTTCTCAGAGCGGACTCAGTCTCGTAAACAGACAATTATTAGTCGTAGATAACGGAAAAGTATATGTGCTTACTGCCACATCAACTCCAGATGCATGGGCTGCTAATCAGGCTGCAATCGACGCCTCACTTAAAACCTTCAAGCTAAACTAATATGGCTAAGCATAAAAATGCAAATAATCTAGCTTTCTATATAGTAACTGCTTTAATCTCATTAATTATTGGAGCGATAGTCATTTATCTGATAATCATCAAAACAAATATTATTCCAATTAATTACACATCTAAATATTTTCAAATTTATGATGCTTCGAAAACACCTACGACACAAGTTTATATAGATCTTGCAAGAAATTTTAAATTTAATTATCCCCCAACTTACAGTTTAACTTCGTATGCGTCGGCAGAGATCGATAAAACAAATTTTAATAATTTTATCCTAGAGTTATCTAGGGGAAAATCAAAAATAAAAATAAGTGGTATTATACCGATCGGTACTAAAAAATCAGCAATGGATTATGCCAAAATTTCTAATTCATCATTGTTTAGTGAAATAACAGATGGCTGGAAATATTCCGAACGCAATGTGGGTGGGGTTAATGCAGTATATTCAGAATTTGAAATGACAGAAGGGATTTATGAGTCTTTACTTGAGACCATCTATGGAAAAGGTGCTTCGAATCCAAATATTATTAAAAAAGAACAACCGGTGGGTTATTTAGAAAAGAAAGTATTTTTTAAAAAAGGAGATATTATTTATACTATCTCTTCGAAAAACATAGATGATCCCTCAAAAACTAGAGCTTTTGATACAGTAGTTAATTCTTTTAAATTTCTCTATTAATTTATGGCAGCAAAGAAAAGTTCAAATAAAGTAAAGTATCTTATTATTTTGGCTTTGCTTTTAAGCGTTAGCGCTGTTTCGCTTCCCATCTTAGCAATTGGTATCTTCGGTTTTACATACTCCCAAATAGCGAGACCGTTCCAGATAAAAGGTGACTCTATGTATCCAAATTTCAAAAATGGTCAGTATTATTTAACTGACATCTATCATTCTGGTGATGATTTGACTACGGGAACACCAGTTGTATTCAAGTTTCCCAAGGATCCAACTAGTTATGGAATATCACGAATTATAGCTGTACCAGGAGATACAATTAAGATTCAAGATAGTAATATCTTTGTCAATGGAAAAGCTTTTGGATTTCCTACCCAGCTGGGAATGACAACGGGCTCTGATTTATTTCCAGAAGGTGAAACAATCTCAGTTCCTGAAAATAATTATTTTGTGTTGGGGGATAATAGAGAACATAGCTATGATTCTCGTACATGGGGTTTTGTGCCTGAAGCAAATATAGTAAGCATTATTAATGCAAATCGCTGTTTTAATAATTGTGAATAATGGCAAAACAAAATAATAAATCACAGAAACATAGCAGTTTCATATTTTTCATTTTAATTGCATTTGGAATCGCATTTTTTGTGATGAGTATACTTGCGGTAGGAGTTTTGGTAGCGCTGAATCCAGTTAAAAGGTTCAATGACGCAAAGATTGCTAATTGTGAAGCTAAATTTAATGGTGATCAAGAAAAAATCTTGAGTTGTTTTAAAGAAACTCAAGTAATGATTAGTCCAACTCCTTAGACCTTCAATAATAGTTAATTTGCATTTTTCCTTGAAGCTGAGGCTCCTTTCTGGTATAATCGTTGCATGAGATTCAAGTGATTGAATCTTTTATTAAATATGCCAGCAATACAAAGATCAGAATTCGCATTAGCATTGAACCAGGTTGCAAACGAAAGAGGAATTGATCCTTCAATCGTTTTAGATACCGTACAAAATGCTATCCTCGCAGCTTTTAGAAAAGATCACCCTGAAACAGAGCTTGAAGATTATTCAGCTACGCTTGATCCTAATTCAGGTGAAGCTCACATCTGGTTCGAGGGAAAAGATGTAACTCCTCCAGGATTTGGAAGAATTGCTGCTCAAACAGCTAAGCAAGTAATCTTACAAAAAATCCGCGAAAAAGAAAAAGAAGCGATAATCACAGACTATAAAGTTAGAATTGGAACTATCGTAAATGGTATGGTGCTCAGATTCGCTGGGCCAAATATTATTGTAGATATTGGAAAAGCTGAAGGAATTATGCCTCCAGGAGAGCAGATTTCAAATGAAAAATATCATCTTAATCAGAGAATAACAGTTTACTTGAAGGAAATTCATGAAGGACCAAAGGGCGAAGAAGTAGTAGTTTCTCGTGCGGACAATGGGCTTCTTGAAGGACTTTTGAAAAGAGAAGTTCCAGAAGTAGCTCAAGGCTCAGTGGAGATTAAATCTATTGAAAGAGAGCCAGGAAATAGAGCAAAAATTGCAGTGGCATCAGCTCAGTCAGGAATTGACCCAGTTGGTTCATGCGTAGGACAAAAAGGAGTTCGTGTCCAGGCTATTATTCAGGAATTTAATGGATTAGAAAAAATTGATATTATTCAGTTCCAGGAAAATTCTAAAGAATATGTAGCTCAGGCACTGTCTCCAGCTAAAAATATTACAGTTGAAATCGATGAAGAGAATAAAACAGCTAGAGTTAAGGTTCCTCAAGATGAGTTATCACTTGCTATCGGAAAAGATGGTCAAAACGTAAGATTAGCCTCAAAACTTACTGGTTATAGAATAGAAATTGAAGGTGATCCTCTCTCTGCTTCTGAAGAAGCTTCGGAAGGACAAGAGAAGTCGGCTGATGCAGTTTTGGGAGATAATGAAAATGAGGAAAAAGTTGAAGAGCCAGAGACTGTTGAAGCTGTATCTGAAGAAGTGGAAACTGCAGAAGATGAGAATAAAGAGGTTGCTCAAGCAGAAGTAGCAGAAGAATTAGAGGCTGCAGCAAATGAATCTGATCCTGAAACTTCCACCGACGCTGAAGCTATGGCGGATAAGCCAGCAGAAGTAGCAGAAGAAGTAAGTGAAACACCAGAAATGAAACCAGAAGACCCAGACAAAGATTCTGAATAATATGAATTTTCAATTTGAAATTTTAAATTTTTAATGAAAACTAAATGTTTAAATATTAAATGATTGGAGATTCAATGAAGATTACAAATTTAGAATTTAAAATTAATTTTTTATGGACAATCAGAAAAAATCTTATCCTCCTGTCGTAGCCGTACTTGGTCATGTAGATCATGGTAAAACCACGCTTTTAGATACTCTCAGAAAAACTTCAGTTGCTGACCGCGAACATGGAGGAATTACACAAAAGATTGGTGCTTCCACAGTTGAGTTAGAGCATGAAGGTAGAAAACGTAAAATTACTTTCATTGACACTCCTGGTCATGAAGCCTTTTCTAAAATGCGCGGCCGTGGTGCTCAGGCAGCAGACATAGGAATACTAGTTGTATCAGCCGTAGATGGAGTTCAGCCTCAGACAAAAGAAAGTATCTCACTTCTTAAAGCTTCTGGTTTACCATTTTTAGTGGCGCTTACAAAAGCTGATTCAGATAATAAAAATCCTGAAAAAGCTAAACAACAGCTAATGGGAGAGCAGGTGATGCTTGAGGGTTTGGGAGGAGATGTGCCTGTAATTGAAATTAGTGCGAAAACTGGGCTAAACATTAAGGAGCTCTTGGACTTGATACTTCTTATTGATGACTTACATCCAAAATCTGCTGAAATTTCTGATGCATCTGCATTAAAGGCTATTATTATTGAATCAAAGTCTGATTCTAAAGGCGGGCCAAGAGCTACAGCCATTATTAAAAATGGAAAAATCGCAGTTCGTGATGAAATAACCACAGGTTTAGTGGCTGGAAAAGTCAAAAGTCTGATTTCAGATACAGGAAAACAAGTAAACGAAGCTGGAATTGGAGATGCGGTTGAGATCATGGGGTTTGAGCGCGCACCTGAAGTAGGAGCTGTAGTTTATAAGGGAAGCGAGACTCAGCCTGAAGAAAAAGAAGAAAAAAGACCTATTAAGAATGAAGACGGTATAATCTCAGTGATTTTAGTAGCTGATACCTTAGGTTCACTTGAAGCTATTTATGCTTCACTTCCTGAAAAAGTAAATGTAATTCTTAAAAAAACAGGAGATATTACGACAGCTGATGTTCTTTTAGCAAAATCTGTTGGCGCGATTGTTCTTGGATTTAATATAAAAATTAAGCCAGATGTTCTTAATTTAGCTTCGACAGAAAAAGTTTTGATTAGAGCATACACCATTATTTACGAGATGCTTGATGAAATTAATGATGTAGTGGAAGGTAAGGCGCTCTCGCTTTTAGAAGAAGTTTATGGGACAGCCAAGATTTTGGCCTCATTCCCTTTTGATAAGCAAATAGTTATGGGTGTTAAGGTCCTTGAAGGACGCGTTGCTAAAGGTGATAAAGTCAGAATTGAGCGCGGAGATGAAGTAATTGGGGAAGGATTTATTAACTCTGTAAGACTTGGTAAAGATCAAACTTCTAAGGTGGAGGCAGGCGCAGAATGCGGCATTATAGTTGGGCCTTCTATTGACTTTACTATAGGCGATATGGTAATATGCCACAGTTAATCTAAGCCTATAGGTTTAGAAAATTAATACATTAACCAGTTAACAGGTTAACGCATTAATCATTTATAAATATGGATATTCAAAGACTTAAAGATATTTTAAATAAAGACGGTTCATATGCAATTGTGGTAGGAAATAACTACACAATTGATGAAATGGGAGCAGCTCTCGCACTGCAATTAGCTTTAAAAACTAACGGAAAAAATGTTTCTGTAGTTTCAGGAAAACAGCCCCTTGTGGAAGTTTCTTCGCTCGTGGGAATTGATCAAGTTAAATCAAGATTTGAATCTTCAAACGGTGATTTAGTAGTCTCATTTCCATACCAAGAAGATGAAATTGGAAAAGTTTCATATACTCTCGAAGCTGGATTCTTAAATATTATCGTTAAGCCAAAAGACAACAATACACTTTCTTTTGGTGAAAAAGATGTGTTATTTAGACGTGCTGGAGATATACCTGCGGTTTTAATCGCAGTAGGAGTAAAAAGAATTTCAGATTTGTCAGCCTCTTTTGATGTTGAGGGACTGAAAGATACAGTGATTATTAATATTGATAAAGTAGGAAATAATGAAGGATATGGAGATGTAGTAATTATGGGACAGGGTGCATCTTCAGTTTCTGAGCAAGTTGCAAATCTTATCTTAACTCTC
The DNA here is from genome assembly GCA_964525395.1 of uncultured Gammaproteobacteria bacterium. GTDB lineage: Bacteria > Patescibacteriota > Microgenomatia > Levybacterales > UBA12049 > 2-01-FULL-39-10-A. Next base: position 47,572 of record CAZGGU010000001.1, on the reverse strand, counting down.
GGATTTCCACTAGATTTAGATATCGCCCAAAATTTAATGTCAGGTCTAATGGGTGCAACAGCTAATTTCCAAAGTCCAAAAACAAGTTCACTTGGATTTGAAATGGCAGGAATTTTAATGAGAGCAGGAGCTAGGAGAGAATCTGCTAAACCCGCACATGTTAATAATCAGGCCCAAAAAGTAATGGAAGCTATTGCAGCTCAGCAAAATAATAGACAAAACCAGCCTAGAGCAAACAGTGCCCCAAGACCTATCCAGCAATCAGCTCAAAATCAAGAGTTCGCACCAGTAAATCCAAATCAAAATATGACTCAAAACCAAAATAGACAACCAAATCCTATTAACGCAGCACCTGCTCAGGAAGCTGCTCCAAATGACTGGCTACAGCCTAAAATTTATAAAGGCTCAACAAATGTTGAGTAAATGAACGAACTTTGATATAATACCTTCCTATGCCACTTTCAACAACACAAAAACAAGAAATTATAGAGAAATATGCAACACAAAAAGGCGACACAGGAAGTCCTGAAGTCCAGATTGCATTACTCACAACAAGAATTGAAAAATTAACAGAACACTTAAAAGCTCATGGGCATGATGTTCACTCAAGAAGAGGACTCCTTACCATGATCGCTAAAAGAAGAAGACTTGTAAATTTATTGACAAAAGTTGATAAAATAAGAGCAACAGATATTACTAAAAAAGTAGGACTCGCAAACTAAGACTTACTTCTTTATCCCTTAAATTTTAGTAGTGTGTAGGAAAGATAGAAAAAATAAATGAATAAAGTAACCTCAGTAGAACTCGAATTAGCGGGCAAAAAAATGACCTTTGAAACAGGTGAGTTAGCTGTACAAGCCACTTCATCTATTTTCGCGCGCATTGGAGATACAGTAGTTCTAGTTACTGTAGTTGAAGGCGGAAAAACATCCCTAGATTATTTCCCACTTTCTATCGAATACGGAGAAAGATTATATGCTGGAGGAAAAATTAAAGGTTCACGTTGGGTAAAGCGAGAAGGTCGTCCATCAGACGAAGCTATTCTTGCTGGACGCCTAATTGATCGTTCGGTTAGACCATTATTTCCTAAAGCATTTAAAAATGAAGTTCAGGTAATCATCACTGTTTTATCAGTTGATGGTGAAAATCAGGCTGATATTCTCGCATTAAATGCAGTTTCTGCAGCTTTAGCTATTTCTAGAATTCCATGGAACGGACCAGTAGGTGCAACTCGCATGGGTGTTAACAAAGAAACAGGTGAGTTAATCGTTAACCCAACACTTCCTGAAATGGAAAATTCCAATCTTGATTTAGTAGTTTCTCAGACAGCTGAAAAATCAGTAATGATTGAGGCTGGAGCTAATCAGGTTTCAGAAGACATTGTGCATGCAGCGATCGTAAGAGCACACGAAGAAACACAAGGAATTATTAAAGGAATTGAAGATTTAGTTAAAAAAGTTGGACAAACAAAACTTGAAGTACCTGCAGATGAAGACTTAAACGAAGTAGTAACTCTTATTGATAAGACATATAAAGCAGATGTTCAGGCACTGCTTGATGCTAGAGTGGCAAAAGACTCAGGAAATGACGATGTTAATGCGTTAATCGAAAAGATTGATGAAGAGATTCACATGAAAGACGCTGAATCTCCAATTGATAAAAAAGTTATTGCAGCAGGAATTGAAAAAGTAATGTATAAAGCTATTCGCGGCGGAATTATGGAAAAAGGAAAAAGACCTGACGGACGAAAAATGGATCAAATTCGCGATATCGAAATGAAAGTTGATGTTCTTCCAAGAACTCATGGGTCAGCGTTTTTCCAAAGAGGAATTACTCAAGCCTTATCAATAGTAACTCTAGGTTCTCCTAGAATGGGGCAGCTTATTGAATCAGCTGAAGGCGAAGTAGATAAAAGATACATCCATCATTACTCAGGACTTCCATTTTCATTTGGTCAAACTGGTCGCGTAGGTTCACCCGGAAGACGTGAAATTGGTCACGGAGCATTGGCAGAAAGAGCACTTGAGGCTGTTATTCCAACACAAAAAGAATTCCCATACACCATTCGCGTTGTTTCAGAAGTTCTTTCACAAAACGGATCTTCATCTATGGCTTCCACTTGCGGTTCAACTCTTGCTCTTATGGATGCCGGTGTACCAATCAAAAAGCCTGTTGCTGGAGTTTCTGTAGGAATGATGTCAGACGATAAAAAATATGAATTATTAACAGACATTATTGGTTTAGAAGATTTCTCAGGAGATATGGATTTTAAAGTAGCTGGAACAGATACTGGCATTACAGCTATTCAGTTAGATGTTAAAATTCCAGGACTTACAGATGATCAAGTAAAAGCAACACTTGAGAGAGCAAAGGCTGGAAGAATATTTATTATCGAAAAGATTAATAAACTTATGCCAAAGCCAAATGATAAGCTTTCAGAATATGCACCTAAAATTGAAACAGTTACAATTCCAGTTGAGAAAATTGGAGAACTTATAGGACCAAGCGGAAAGAATATTAAAAATATTATTGCTACCACAGGTGCTCAGGTTGACGTAGAAGATGATGGAACAGTTACTATTTCAGGAGTAGATGCAGAAGCTGTTCAAAAAGGAACTGATTGGATTACTAATATGATGAGAGAAGTAACTCCGGGAGAAATTTTTGAAGAAGCAGAGGTAAAAAGACTTCTTAATTTCGGAGCCTTTGTAGAATTCTTGCCTGGAAAAGAAGGAATGGTTCATGTTTCTCAGATGTCTAATGATTTCGTAAAAGATCCAGCAGATGTAGTAAAAGTTGGAGACAAAGTAAAAGTTAGAGTAATGGAAATCGATGATCAAGGTAGAATTAACCTTTCTATGAAATTCGGTGAAAATGGAGAAATTCCACCAGCAGAAGAACGCGGACCAAGAGGTCCAAGACGTGAGGGTGGAGATCGTGGTGGTTTCCGTGGCGGAAATGATCGTGGTGGATTCCGTGGAGGTCCAAGAAATGACAGAGGGCCTAGACGTGACTTCGCACCAAGAAGAGATTTTGCTCCAAGATCAGATTTTAATGCACCAGCAGCCCCTATACATATGGGGCCAACTCCAGCTCCAATGAAGGGGCCTAGGCATGATGATCCAAATGCGGGACCAGAAGCAGCGCACCCACTAGCTATGCAATTTAGACGTGAAAGAGAAGATTCTTATAGAAGAAACAACCCAACTCGCGGCGGCGCAAGAAGACCTTACAAAAAAACCCACTACTAAATTGCATTTGGCCAATAGCATGTAGCTTATGGCATGATGGCGATTCTACTAAATATTCTTGATTCTTAATTCACTCTTCATAATTCAAATGGTATACTTTATATATGGATAACTCTGCTCAGGGTTTTGATGCCCAGATTTTAAAATTAGAACAAAGCCTTCAAGCTGCTCAACTCCCCTCAGATTTACTCGAAAAGGTTCAAGGAATGATTTCAGTCTTGAAAATTTCATTAAAAGAAGGCGGAAGTTATTCCAATTTCGAAAGTGTAGCCAATTATATAAACGTAGTAACTAAGATCCCTTTTAGTACAGAAACTAAAGACACTTTGGATTTAGTTCATGCTAAAGAAATTTTAAATAAAAATCATTATGGACTAGATCCTGTTAAGGATAGAATTTTGGAATATCTTGCATCTTTAATTTTGAATTTACGAAATGGAAATACAGATATAACTCGTGCGCCTATCCTTTGTCTCGTAGGTCTGGTCGGAACTGGAAAAACTACATTGGCTTATTCAATAGCTGAAAGTTTAAATCGCCCTTTCGAGCGTATTCCATTCGGAGGTCTGGGAGATGTTCGAGCAATCAGAGGACAGTCTAGAGTTTATCCTGATGCAGAGCCAGGGCAGATTATTAAAAAACTTATTGATGCAAAAGCTCGAAACGCAGTGATTTTACTTGATGAACTAGATCGTGTAACAGAACAAGCGAGAGGAGACATTATGGGAGCATTGGTTGAGCTTTTAGACCCTTCTCAGAATAGTGCGTTTACAGACCATTATGTGGATTATCCAGCAAATTTATCTAATGTTTTATTCATCGCGACTGCAAATAATACCACGAATATTTCTACAGCTGTATTGGATAGACTTGAACTTATTCAAATGCCATCTTATACTGATCAGGAAAAATTAATAATTGGAAAAAATTACATTTTTCCTAAGATTGCTGCTTCGTCAGGACTTCCTCAGGGATTTTTATCAATTGATGATTCGGTCTGGCCTTTGATTATTAGACCTCTGGGATTTGACTCAGGTATTAGAAGCCTAGAGAGAACGATTGAGGGGATTTGCAGAAAAGCAGCTAGAATTCTCATCGAGGGAAAAGTTCCGCAAAATGGTACAATAATCTTGAATCCGACAAATATAAAGGAGTTTCTACCTCAATAGGATTAGAAATTATGGATAATACTTTAAAATACATGGCACTGGGAGGCGTTACCGGGGTAACGAAGAACATGCATTTATATGAATATAATAATCAGGTTTTAATCGTGGATTGTGGTTTGGGTTTTGCTGATGAAACGATGCTTGGAGTCGATCTTATGCTTCCTGACATTTCATATCTTTTGAAAAATCCACAGAAAAAGATTGTAGGGATCGCTATTACTCACGGACATGAGGATCATTTAGGCGCTCTTCCATATATTCTTCCACAACTTCCAGGAAAATTTGATATTTTCGCAACACCTCTCACCACTGCATTTATTAACGAAAAACTTAAAGAATTCGGTGTGCAGAAAAAAGCTATGTCTGTAAATTTTGATCGGGATGTAGTGCTTGGTCCATTCTTGCTCTCCTTTATCAGAGTAACCCACTCTGTGCCAGATACTTCAAACATTTTCATCAAAACACCTGCCGGAAACATTTATCATGGCTCAGATTTTAAATTTGATCTAACGCCATATGACGGAAAAAGAACAGATTTTGCAAAAATAGTGCGTAAAGCAGATGAGGGAATAATGTGTCTTATGTCAGATTGTTTGGGATCTGAGAGGGAAGGGTTTACTCCAACAGAACTTCCGATTGGGGGAAAGATTTATGACGCGATGAAGGAAACCGAAGGAAAATTTATTATGACTACTTATTCTTCAAACATTTCTCGTCTTAATCAAGTATTGGATGCTACTCGTGCGCTGAATAGAAAAGTTTGTTTTGTAGGCCGTTCTCTTATAAAAGCTAAAGATGTAGCAACGCAGCTTGGATATATGAAAATAGAGCGAAATATGGAAATCGATTTGAAAGATATTAAAAACTTTAACGATAAGCAGATCGTCCTAATTGTAGCAGGAAGCCAGGGTCAGGAGAATTCAGCGCTAGCTAGAATTGCACGTGGAGATCACAGAGATATTACGATTAATCCAAAAGACACGGTGGCATTTTCATCAGATACTATTCCTGGAAATGAGGTAGCAGTTAATTCTTTGATCGACGACTTAGCCAGAAGCGGAGCTAGAGTTTTATATTCTGCAATTGAAAAGGGATTTCACGTTTCGGGACACGGACCACAGGGAGATTTGTCATTAATGATGAATTTGGTTCGTCCAAGAAAAGTTTTGCCTATTGGAGGAACATACAAACATATGTCTGCTTATAAAAGATTAGCGAAGAAAAATGGATTTATGGATCGAGATGTTTTACTTCCAGATGATGGGCAAGAAGTAATCTTTAGTAAGACAGATGCTAAGCTTGGAAAGAAAATAGCACTTCAGAATGTGTATGTAGATCAAGTTTCCGGCGAAGAAGTTGACACATTTGTTCTTAGGGATCGAGAAAAGATTTCGAAAGAGGGAGTTGTAATTATTATGGCTGAAATTGATACATATGGCTCATTAATCGATCGTCCAAATATAGTAGTACGTGGTTTCTCAGCTGCAGAAGTACCTGAAATTACAAATGGAATAACTCAAGAATTGAAGATTAATTTGAAATCAAAGAAACAAAAAGTTGGAGACTGGAATTATGTTAGACGAAACATTGGAAATATTGCAGAGCGTTATTTAGTGTCTAAGTTAAAGCGCCGCCCACTTGTTCTCCCCGTAGTGATCGAAGTTTGATATAATTTACCTCGTTATGGCTACAGAATTGGCTAGGAGAGCCGAGGGATCTCCGGAAAATACTTATTTATTGAGAAACACACCTGATGTGAAATATTTAGATTTTTATCTTCCTCTTGTACTGCAAAAAAAAGGTTTTCCTATTACCATTCAAAAAGGAGCAATTGATCCAGATGGAAAATTTGATAATCCTGATGCATTTTATGCTATAACGACTTCAGGACCTGCGCTAGTTGGAAAAATTCATCAAATTGAAGCAGCATCATATGTAAACCCGGGGGTGAGATATGTAGACTATGCTTTGCGTGGAGATATTGAAAATTTTTTTGAACTTGCCAAGAATTTAGCTGAGTCGGAGCCAGATGAAGCAATTAAAGAAGCAGAGAAACTCCTTCTTTGGAAAGAAGATATTTTTGGCTTGTATATTCTTGCCTATGATAGAAAATATCGAGAAGATAATGTCCGAGGTCTTCATCTAGGAGATGTGGATGATGTTAGACATAGATTTATTTATAATAAGCTTAAAGGTAATTTTTACATTCCTTCAATGGATGATGAAAGAATTTCTGTAATAGTTGGAGCCGCTGTAGAGAATGTGTTAAGAGCCTTACCTGCTTTAGATGTTAGAACACCACAGGGATAGTTACTTTATCTATTTCTGCTCCATCTTTTGCGCTATTTTGAAAAACTTCCAGAGTTCCTGTCTTAGCATCAGTCTCAAATACTAAAGTTTTTTCAAAAGGCCCGAATTGTCCTACGTCTGGCGCATTCGCTGTAGTATTAGTATCGATCAAAAAGATTCCTTGATCATCGGTCAGCCTAATTCTCACATTGCTTTCAAATGTCCTGGCATTTCCTTCCACCCGGAAGCCCGATTTTATGCTGTCTCCAGTTCTTGGGCTAAGAACTTCGATATTATTAGAAGATGAAGGCGGAATGTTTTCTGTATGAGAAGGATCTCTTGTAGTGACAGTGGGATAAGGGGTAGGAGTTACAAAAGGGTTTTTAATCCCATAATTAGTAAATTTTTGAGCAGCTAGGAATAATATAATAATTCCCAGAATAAATGCTGCGAGTAAAATTGGAAAATTTTTCCTCACGATCTAATAAGTGTAGGGGCTTTAAGGTGGTAAGTCAAATTACTTGGCTGGAGTTATCATTAGTCGCATTAGTCCTATAAGATCTGTAAAAATAACTTTTTCAGGAAGATCGAATGCTGTAGGATCTACTTTCCAATCTTGGCAGCCATATTCATATTTTTCGGGATCGAGTATGCTTTTGGCTTGGGGGTTAGCAAATAACTCATCAATAGTCGCTTCCATTTTAAGTCCAGTATCTTTTGGTAGCTGTGAGCCCCAAATATAATTCGTATTACCTTTTCTAATCATGAAGATATCGCTGTCTTCAAGTCCATAATAGCTGGAAGCGTCGAATCTGACATTGTCTCCGCTTACATAGACTACTCCTGCAGTTTGTTCATCTTCATTTTTGAAATATTCGAAATTGCATTGGAGATTTTTTCCACTCGTTAGAATTGATTTTAAATCTTTTGATTTAGATTCTGTGCTTTGTTTTTGAGAATCCATCATACTGTCTGAATTTTTCTGTGACTTAGAGAAAACGAAGATAGCCCCAATGAGAAGAATTAAAGCGATTATTATTGCTGCGAATGCCTGTTTATTTTCGTGAACTTTGGCCATAATTCATTTTATGGACAAGTTGAATTAAAAGTCAAGAAAAATTATTTTAAAGTGCGTAGACAAGTACGTATTTGATTATCTAATTAATAGTTGATTAGAATATATTTATGGAGAAAACTAAAAAAGTTTTAAGAAAGCTTGTTAGTAATCCGTTTGTGGACTTATCTGTAGGTTTGATTCTATTTCTTTCAGGTATCCTTGAAGTTTGGGAAACTATTCCCCAAGATATTCATGATGTGCATGTGAGAGCAGCTCATGGTGTAATTATTTTCGGATTTGCTATGGCTCTTAAAGCGTTTACTGATATTTTTGCAGGATTAGAATTTGTAGATGAAGGAAATAAAATTGAAAAAGAAGTGCATAAATAAAAACTACGCAAGGCTCCAGTTTGCGTAGCTTTTATTTATCCCTTATGAATTTATTCCTGAATTATCACCTATTCATCTTATTTATTTGATTGTTTTATTTCGAATATTTTGTATTTAAATCCATTAACTATTATGTTGTCTATTATTTTTAATTCCCTTTTTTATCTGGGTGAGCTGATTCTGCTTTTCCGCCCTTCATTCCAACTAATTCTCCAGTGTTGTTTAAGTCATTTGAGACCGGGTGTTTTATTAAATAGTAGATGCCTGTTATTAGAAATATTGGTGAGAGCCAAATGACGATAGCTAGCGGGGCTCCTGTATCAATCATGTGTCTTATTTGTGCAGGCGAAGTCATAGTCATTAATATTAATAAAATTGCTACTGTTAATAAAAGAACTTTATTCATAAGCTTATATTAAGCCTGCAATATAAAAAATCTATACATGGTCATGTAAAAGAAATGTAAGAAAAAGTAGTTTAAATTGATTTTTTTGACCTTTACGGAGCTTAGAGGTTCGCGGAGTGTTAATGCGTGATAAATCTAAGCTGTCTTGAAATTCTCAAGCATCTGCAGGACTCCTGCCAAACTCATCTTCATTCGATTTTCTTTGAAATCCTGGATTTGTGGTTATGGTTTATGGACAGTGAACTCTTCTTGGTGGTTCCTGGATTTTAATCGCGTAAGGTTATTATGAATATGTTATTTCGTCAAACTTTTTTATGTTTTCTGGTGCTTTGAAGATTATTAATAAAAATAATTACTTCATTGGCAGCGCATTCTGCTTCAGGGTTTCCTCTAATATAATCGTCCCAAATATTAAAGGCAGTAATTTTCGTTGCCTTAAGATATAAAGGAATTTCTTCTGGTTTCAAGCGTAGTCTTCTTGCTTTGGGATCTTCACTAATTTCCAACGAAACTCTAGTGCTTGTTCCAATAATTTCTTCAAGTCTAGAGATTCTAAATCTACTTACAGAAAATTTTCTCAACCCTTCGGCAGTGATGGGAATTAGATATCTAAGCTCTGCGGTCTCTACTGCGAAATCTCTCACTCTTTTTATGTGAGGCACATATTTTGGCTTTGCTTCTATAGAGCCTCCCTCAATCATGCGGAAATTATAGCATCTTTAAAAACGTTCGCAATATAGCTTTAGAGAATATATAATAAGTGCATGATAAATTTGTTTTTTGATATCGAGACGATCCCTTCTGCTGATGAGCATAAAGAAGCTCATTTAGAAATCCTTAAAAAGAAAAGTATGAGTACGAACAAGAGCGATGATGAGATTCATCGTATGACTTCTTTCGAGGGGACCTTTGGTAGAATTTGTTGTATTGGTATTATTAAGGAAGTGAATGGGAAAGAAACTCTGAAAGAAGTTTATTCAGGAACGGAAAAAGAAATACTAGAAAAGTTTTGGATTACTGCAAAAGACGTGGATCGATTTATAGGACATAATATTTGGGAGTTTGATCTCCCATTTATTTTTCAGAGATCTATAATCAACGGAATAAAGCCGAGAATTTTAAACTTCGCGCGTTATAGAAATGTGCCTATCTATGACACCATGAAGGAATGGAGCCTATGGAGCTTTGAAAAAAATCAAAAACTAGATACACTTGCTAAGGTTTTGGGGCTTCCTACTTCAAAAGATGAAATGGATGGATCGATGGTTTGGGATTATTTTCAAGAAGGAAGAATAGAAGAAATTTGCAAATATTGCATGAAAGACGTAGAGCTGACTCGAAAAGTTTATAAAAAAATGGTGTTTGAAGAAGAAGCAGAAAGCTTATTTTAATTTATTACCATCCTCTTATATTAATTTGATAGACTTGCGAAATATCTCCGATTTATAATTCCCGGTATGACGGAAGAAGAAAAGGGAAACATTGTTTTACAAGTGGATTTAAGAACTCCTAGGGAAGTAGCTGAGTTTTTAGATTTATTAAAATTTACTTTAAAAGCGGGCGGCATGGGAGAGAATGGATTTAATGGTGAAGGATTAAATTTGAGAATAGGCAGAAGAGAGAAAGATGAGTCAGTAATTTTTAAACCGCTTCATGATCCCACAGTGCATGGGAATCTCCAAGAATAATTGTTGACACTTAGTCTTCTCGCATGTTTATAATAGAGTATGCCCAAAAAGAAAGCTTCCAAATCTACAAAAACAAAAGCTGCTGTTCGTAAAAAAGAAATGAAAGGCAAAGAGCTAATTTTCGTTTTAGCTATTGTGTTGCTTTTTGGCATAATTTTCGTTTGGCATAGAGGACAATCAAATATAGTGAATGCACCTGTGCCTACTCCAGAACCTTCAATTAGTGTCGTTTATAAATGTCCAAATGGAGATAAAATTCCAGCTACATTTAATAATGCAGAAGGGACAGTTTCATTTACTCTTCCAGGAGGTGAAGAGACTACGCTTCCTCATGCGATGAGTGCAGATGGTGCAAGATATGCTAATTCAGATGAATCATTGGTCTTCTGGAATGTGGGAGACAGTGTGATGATTGAGCAAAATGGAGTAACTACTTATCAAAACTGCGCAACCTCGAATTAAATAAAATTCCATTGACTATTTAAAAGACGTTTGTTAAAGTCGAATTTATTGTTATGGCTTTATTAAATTATCTGAATAAGTATAGATTTTTTATTTATCTCATTTTTTTATTTTGTAGTTTAATATTTATAAGCATTTTTTATCCACTGTTGCCTTTAACTGGAGATGAGGCTTGGAATTATTTAGGATTTGCTAGATATGGACCAATTTTTACGCTTACTCATTATGAGTTGCCGAATAATCATATCTTTTTCACATTTATTCAATCATTTTTTGCCCATAAAAAAATATTGATCTACTTTCCTTTAGAATTGAGAGTCTTCAACTGTTTGGTTGGAGCACTATTTTTATATCTCTCTGGATTAATTATTTGTAGGATTTTAAAAAAAGAAAAATCAATTAAATTATTATTTTCAATCTCAATGTTAATATTCTTCGCAAGCCCACTTCTGACTCCATATTTTATTTCAGGGAGGGGATATTTATTAGGTAGTTTGCTATTATTTCTTGGAATAAATTTTTTTTTGAAGAAAAAATTTTATTATTCTTCAATTTTCTTTATTCTTTCAATTTGGACAATTCCAACATTTATTTTAACTCTCCCCTTAATTTATCTTGCTAGTATGATAGTTGATAAAAAGTATCGAGCTAGTATCTTCATTTCAGGTGCAATTATTCCATTGAGTTCGATAATTTTATATAGTCCTGTTATTAAAGATTTGATTCATGCCTCTAAGTTTGGATGGGGATACAACTCTCTTTCATTATTTATCGATCTTACATTTAATTCTCTATCGAATTTGTTTCTTGTTCCTCTAGGAAGTCTAATATTTGTTGTAACTTATTTTTTTAGTCTTATTATTATAGTAAATAAAGGAAATAAAAAATTAAAGAAATTTACTCTTTATCTTTTTCTCGCAAACAGTAGTTATCTTTTGTTAGTTGTTTTTCAATTTATATTAGGACTTTCTACATTACCTTTTGTTAGAAATGGAATTTTTATTCCAATCTTTGTATCTATTACAATTTCTTGTGCATTTTTAATTAGTTCTCATAAGAAGAAAATTTTCATAGGATTAATTCTTGTATTAAATCTTTTCGTTGGGTTTTATTTATTTACAAAACTTTTGCCATTTAATAAAAATTTCTATCCATTTTTTGAAGGTGAGCAGGTTTATACATCGAAACCATTAATTAAATTCCTTGATAATGGAGGGGATTTTATTTATCATGATTCTAAAGATACGATTTTAATAATGTACTACTCATTTATAAATTCAGTGCCAATTAAGGATTAGCTAATGGGTAGTTGGACCTTGATCACTATGAGCAGGTGCCGTTGTAGACTGCTTCGTCTGAACAGACTTTACCGGACGGCAATGTGCAGGTAGCATTAGGTACTGCTAATGTTTGTCCGCCTACCCATGCGCAATACATTTGAGCTTTTGTGTTAAATCCTGTGGTTTTTACACCACCGACTGGACACTCTCCTCTATAAAGAGCCCATTCTTCACATGCCATATTATCTCCGAATTCACATAGTCCATACTGTCCGTTTGGGCCGTTTTGGATAGAAGTAGTTCCGCCGACATTTCCGCAGTTAACTGATGCAGGGTTGGCTAAGCCTACAGTAGATGTTGATGAAGCATTAGAATTAGCTGATGCGGGCGGAGGAGTGCTTACGAAAATACTAATCTGAGTTTGGCAAGGGCAATTAAATTCAGCTGGTGCATTTTGATTACTGTTGGATGGTTGTGTTTCTGAAGAGAAAACTACGACACTGGTGGCACCATTTTCAGCTTTGGAATATCCCCAAACGCTTGAGCCCGCACCACCTGCTGCGAGCTGAGGATCTTCTTTATAGCCTTGGGATTCTAAGTAAGCTTTTTCATTAAAGTTAACAGGCATGGCATCCTTAGTAGTAATAGTGGCTGTGATTTTCTGCCCTTCCTTTTCGCCATATGTTCCTGCTGATTGATTTATCATTTCTGGACTGCTCCAATTAGCGTCTGACAATCCTTGAGAGAGTTTTGTTAAAAGTGGGGATTGTTGAATGGAGCTGGAGTTGTTCTCGAGTGACTTATTTTTTTCGTCAAAAGCTAAAAAGAGAATACCTACTATTAATATAGCGAAAGCAATTAAAAGGAGGATAATTTTTGATTCGGACAGTCTCACAATTTATTATGGTCATAAATTTTAAATGAATGCAAATTTAGCTTGCAAATTTTTTTGATTGTACTAAGATAGATTTATGAAATTTTCTTCTCCGGCATTTGAAAATAACCAATTGATTCCTACTACTTATACTTGTGAGGGGGAGAATTATAGTCCTGAGTTACATTTCTCTGAAGTCCCAGAAGAGACAAAAAGTTTAGCGATTATTATTGATGATCCTGATGCTGCGACAGATCCGAAAGGGACAGGATCTACATTTACTCATTGGTTAGTTTGGAATATCGATCCTAAAACTAACATAATTGAAGAAAATTCTGTTCCATTTGAGGCGACAGAGGGAATGAATGGAAGGGGAAAAATTGGCTATACTGGTCCTTGTCCTCCCACAGGAGCGCATCATTATAGGTTTAAATTATATGCGCTATCTTCCCCGCTTTCTGTGTCGCAGAATATTTCTCGTGTAGAATTAGAATCAATAATTGGTCAGAGTTTATTAGAAAAAGCTGAATTTATTGGGCTGTATAGCATGAAAAATGAATCTTAATAATTTGATTATTTTCATAACTGGTTCTTGTCGTGGTATCGGTGAAGCGATTGCATATGAATTTGCACGGGAAAATGCAAGACTAGTGATCACTTATTCCAAAGATGCTGATGCAGCAGAAAAAGTAAAAAATAAATGTTTGGAGCTGGGTTCTCCTGAAGTTTTAGTGCTGGAACTAAATCTTAAAGATAATAATAGTATTAACGATGCTGTAAGTGTAGCAGTTGAGAAATTTGGTCATGTAGATTTCTTAATCAATAATGCTGGAGTTATTTCCTGGGAAGGATTTGAAAATGAAAACTTTGAGGAAATAGAAGATCAACTGAGAATAAATTTAGAAGGTTTAGTAAAAGTAACCTCAGCACTTCTCCCACAAATAAAAGTTGGGATAATTAACATCGCAAGCCGAGCTGGTCATATTCCGTTTGCAGGACGAGCTGTTTATACTGCTAGCAAATTTGGTGTAATAGGATTTACGAAAAGTTTGGCTTTAGAATTTCCTGATTTGAAAATTTTCTCTGTCTCCCCTGGTGCTACTAAAACCCAGATGTGGAAATTTGATAACGGAGAAGAGCCGGGGATAGTGGGAGAATATATCATAAAGTATTTAAAGGGAGATGTTGATTTAAAAGATGGAGATCTAAATCTTTGGGAGATTATTTAATTTCTAAACTTTTCCAAAGAATTCTAGAAGCATAAGTTCTGTGGGGCGACCACTTTTTACTAATTTTTAAAAGCTGTTTTTCTGTTGGTTTTTTCTTTAGTCCATAAACTTTTATGACCGCATTTTGCAATCCTAAATCTCCTGTAGAAAAAATATCTTCACGGGATAAAGAGAACATCAGAAACATTTCCGCAGTCCACTTCCCTACTCCTTTTAGTTTGATAAGTTCCGTAATAACTTCATCGTCTGTCATTTCATCAAGTTTATTCAAGTCAATCGTCTGATTAATTATTGCCTCAGCAATTCCTTTTATATATCTAATTTTAGAAAAAGAAATTCCGCAGTTTCTCATTTTCTGATCATCTATTTTTAATGTTTGCTCAGGAGTAATTTTTTCATTAATAAATAAATTTTGAAATCTATTAAATATAGTATCTGCGGCTTTAATGGATAATTGCTGAGAAATAATTGATTCGACTAAATCGATAAAATAATTCTGAGATTTTTCTTTTTGATTGATTACTATTTCTTTCGCTATTTCATAAAGTATAGGATCTGATTTTTTAAAATGGTTAAGCGCTTTATTCATAGAAGCATTATACATGAAGGTTGACACAGTAAGCCTTTAAAGGTATATTTCATACCTATGGGAATTAAAGCAGAACTTGGAGAGCAGGCAGCAGCAGATTTTAGAATTCCGACACTTGAGTTAGGTGAGGGAAAAAGTTATTTCGCATCTCATGGTGATGGTAGAATGGAAGAAGTTTTTATTCCAAATATATTAGAAGTTTCACAAGAAGATACTGTAGAACATTTGCGTGAATTGAGAAGAGAGATTCAAGTTATAGATACTAATACCTTAGGAGTTTATCACTACAGAGGTAAAAGGATACTGATTGGAAAAAATAGACTTCATCATGATGATATAAATGCAGAAGGTTTAGAAGTGATTATTCCTGGACCTCAAGGGACATCATCAAAAGCAAATATTGTATGGGAAAGAGACAGTGTAAGATCAAGGGTAAGAAATTTGGGCTTAAAAATTAGAAATAGGTTTTTGTTTAACTTTTAATTGTTAATTTATATCCTCTGGTTTTAATAGTTATAATTTCGTAGTTTTTATTTATAATCTTTGCTCGAAGTCTTGCGACTAATCTATCAATAGCCCAATCGGTTACACCTAAGCTTTCTGCTTCTGGCCAAACTGCTTCAATAATTTCTTCTCTCTCACAAATTTCGTTTTTATTTTTTTCTAAGAAACTTAAAAGGAGGTGTTCTTTTTTAGAAAGTTCAGTGACATTTTTTTCCTTTTTCCTTTCTTCGTCTTTAGTCTTTACAAAATATTCAAAAATTTTATTAAAAATTTCTAACGAATCTAAATCAAAAAATCCGGTACTAATTAAATATTGTCCGTCTTTAATTTCTGAGGATGTTAATTTTTCTTTATTTAAAACTTTAATTAAAATATTTTGTTCTGAAGGACTTAGAGTTTCCCAGAGCTCTTCTGACTGAAGCGAAATTCTTTCCTCATTTATTAAAAATTCAAAAAGGTTATCAGAAGTAAAATTTTCTTTATTTTCTCCAATGGAAATCAGTCCATATAGAAGATATTGAGTATGACCATCTACTATTCTTAAAAGCTCGCGTGTTATTTCTAGTTTTAAATTTAGATGATATTGCTTAATGCTTGAATCATAGATAATTTTAGTGTCATTTTTTTCTGCAGGTTTTATATATAAATTATCTGAAAAAACAGAAACGGATTGTTTGTTAAAAATATCTGGTTCTAACTGATCGAGTGCGTGGTCAGACGTGATTACATAAGAAAGTTTTCCGTGAGTAGCATCGAAAAGCCCTTGGATATTGTTAAAAAATTCTGAGGTAATAGATCCGCGCATTCTGTCGAAACGAATGAGGAAAATAGTTGGAAGAATTCCATTTTCAGAAATAACACGTAAACTTTTTCTTAAATAATCGATCGTTAAAAATAAATCTTGGGACTGAATGCTATCTAGAAAATATTGTTCTATTTCTTTTTTAATTTCTTTAGATAAATTAGATTTTTCAACTGCATCTGAAATTCTTTTAAAAGTTAAAACCCAAAACGGAAACACTTCTCGCTCTACTAAGTCATTTAAATCTACTGGAATAAATAAATGATTTTTAGAATTTAAATATTTCTCAGCGATTTCGGGATGATAAAGAAAGAATCTTAAAAAATTACTAATTCCCACTCTTTTCATTCCAATAAGAACTGTGTTTCTTCTTTTATTAATTTGCTGAGCAAGTTTCTTAGCATCAGACTTTCTGAAATCAAAAGGATAAGTTGTTTCGATCACATGATCCATAGTGGCAGTATTTTATTAGTTTAGAGCTTTTTTATCAATTGGAGCTTTCGTCAGGAAAGTGTCAGGAAAAAATCCATTTTCGGTCAAGCCATGAATTTTTTATATTGATATTCTTTATTGATGACAGAACTTCAGCAAAGTCCTCTAGATCAAGACAGACTGCCAACAATGTTCAGATCCACAACCGGCAGATTCCATCGATATCACGGGCTAGAGTCTGCAACGCCTCAATTGCCACAAGAAAGAGATATATACACTCCTGACATACAAAGAGTTAAAGTTTTAGATGCTACTGAAAATGAAGTTTTAGATGCGCTTGCTTCAGTAGCGCTTGCAGTAGGAAACAGGATGGATAGAATGGGTGTGCTTCCGGAAGATGCAAGTAAAAAAGATATAGATGAGCGAAAAGATCAGTTAGATAATTTAGCAACGGGGATGTTGATCAGAAAATTCAGAGATTCAAGATATGGAATTGATTTTACAGATGGTGAGGGAATTCAAGATCAGCTACTAGGTGCTGAAATTAAAGTAATGCTAGGCCCACATGGTGCCAATGCGGATCTTAGATCTGGAGTAAATGATCCACTTGAATGCACAAGACTTGCAGCTGTAGGATCAAATTTTTCAGAAGGAATTGAAGGGGCCCCCGGGGTTAAGGCGTTTGTTGCTTTCGCAGCAAGAGGAGGATTTCAAGAGCTCCCAAATGACTTAGGTAAATACTGGGAAGTTTTAGCTGCGCCAGATGTGGGAGGATTGGATGTAAGAAAGAATCCTCTATTTAATATTCATCGAGTATTGGCAGTTACTGGAGTAGATCCAAAAGACTTAAGAGTAATCACTCTTGATAGGCCTGATCGTACTGCAGAGCATATGCAGGATGCAAGGCATTTGGGCGTAGATTTGCAGCCAATGGAAGCTGGTGATTTTTTTCCAGCATTAATGACAGGAAACTCAAGAGGCTCCGATGGAAAATATCAAATGGTAGTCGGTAGTGGCGGTGGACCGGAAAAGCTAGCTGCCGCTGCAGTAATGAGTGCCACTGGAGAAGGATTTTTTCAGATAACAAACTACAAGAAAAATAGAGAGGATATGTGGTCAAACAAGGTTTATGGTTATAGGGACCTGGTTAAAGCCCCTGCGGATAGTATTGGTGTAGTAGTAGTTCATATTACTAAAGATCCATTTAATCCTGAGCTTAAAGGTGTAACGCCTGGATCAGATTTAGTATATGCTACCATAGCTGATCATAGAGGAATTCGTCATGTGACAACGCAGGGAAAAATCATCGGAAAATAGGTTTGCAGTAGCTACAAGATCTGTTTATAATAGATTATCATGGCAAAGAAACGCGGCTCTTACGGCAAACGTGGTAAATTCAAAATTAAACTTAAATCCAAAACTATTTACACAATTTTCGGTTTCGGAACCATAGGATTTGGCATTTTAATGTTTCTTTCTTTCTTCGGAAATGGTCCATCTTTTATTTATATAAACACTCTTTTGAGGCAATACTTTGGAGCCATGTCTTTTTTTCTCCCTTTTGTAGTTATTCTTTTTGGCTTCTTATTTTTTAGACTGAAATTTGCATTGTCACGTCCGAATGTGGCAATGGGAGCTCTAATTATTTATGTTTCCACAATCACACTATTTCAGGCAGGATATGTGGGACAAGTTTTGTTTAATAATATTTCAGATGTGGTAAGTCCGATTGGAACTCTTCTGATATTTTTAGTTGGGCTTTTTATTGGTGTAATCGTTCTTTTTGATACTTCTATGGATGAAATAGTTAAAGGTTTAGGAGCAGCTAAAAAAACAGGAGGAAAAACCTTGCCGCTTGGCGTATTTAAAAAATCAAAAGATCCAATGCTTAATAAACCACTTATGATTAAAGGAGAGCCACAGATTAATAAAGGACCTAATCTAGCTGCAAATCCAGCTAAGAAAGATGAACTTATTTCAGAAAAACTAGTTTCTAATACTCTTTCTTCAGGTTTGATATGGGAATATCCGCCTCT
The DNA here is from genome assembly GCA_964525395.1 of uncultured Gammaproteobacteria bacterium. Lineage (GTDB taxonomy): Bacteria > Patescibacteriota > Microgenomatia > Levybacterales > UBA12049 > 2-01-FULL-39-10-A. The sequence continues at coordinate 29,115 of CAZGGU010000001.1, read as the reverse complement.
TGATATGCTTGAGGAGCAAGAAGGTGGAAAAGCAGAGCGTGGAGATGTTAAAGAAATTGCTCAAACAATCGAAAAAACTCTTCAAAGCTTTGGTATTGCGGCTAAAGTGGTTGAAGTTAATCTCGGGCCTGCTGTTACTCAGTATGCCCTTGAGGTGGCGCTAGGCACAAGAGTTTCTAAGATTACCTCACTTGCAAACGATTTGGCCCTGGCGACTCAAGCTCCTACTGGTCAGATTAGAATTGAGGCTCCAATTCCAGGTAGAAACTTAGTGGGTATTGAAATTCCCAATAGATCGCTTGAGGTTGTGACACTAAAGACTATGCTTGCCTCAGACGTTATGAGAAAAGCCAAATCAAAACTTTCAGTTTCTATGGGACTAGATGTTTCCGGAAGTCCGGTTATAGCAGATATTGGGAAAATGCCTCACGTACTGGTAGCTGGTACTACTGGTTCTGGAAAATCTGTTCTTGTAAATTCATTTATCACCACTCTGCTTTTCCGTGCTTCGCCTGAAGAAGTAAAGCTTATTATGATTGATCCTAAGCGCGTTGAGCTTACAGCATACAACGGTATCCCTCATTTGATGGTGCCTGTAATAGTTGACGTAGAAAAAATTCTCTCTGCTCTTAAATGGGCAACTAATGAAATGGATCGCAGATATAAAACTTTTGCTGAGCGCGGAGTAAGAAATATTGATGGATATAATGAGCTTGCAGGATTTCAGGCTTTGCCATATATCGTAATTTTTATCGATGAATTAGCTGATTTAATGATGTTTGCTCCTGTTGAGGTTGAGGACACTATTGCTCGTCTAGCTCAGATGGCTCGTGCAACCGGAATTCATTTAGTCGTAGCTACCCAGAGGCCTTCAGTAGATGTCATCACTGGGCTAATTAAAGCTAATATCCCGGCCAGAATTGCTTTTAACGTTTCCTCCATGATTGATTCACGCGTTATCATAGATGGTCCTGGAGCAGAAAAGTTGCTTGGTCGAGGTGACATGTTATATATCCCACCAGATCAGGCAAAGCCATCTCGTATTCAGGGAGCATTTGTGTCCGAAAAAGAAGTTAAAAAGCTAGTGGAGTATATGAAAGAGAAGTCGCCAGCAGTTGAATATACAGAAGAAATTTTGGCTACACCTTATACACCAAAAGGCGCAGGTGGTGCTTCAAATGGGGATTCATCTGGCAGGGACCCAATTTTTGCTAAAGCTGTAGAGATTATTTGTGAGTATGATAAAGCATCTGCTTCACTTTTACAAAGAAGACTCTCTATCGGTTACTCACGTGCGGCAAGAATATTAGATCAGCTTGAGGCAGAAGGTATTGTGGGTAGAGCAGAAGGTAGTAAGCCAAGAGACGTTTTAATAAAAGATCCATCACAAATTCTTGGTGCCCCACAAGAATAAATCCCTATGATTAAAATTGGTCAGCAGTTCGAAGAAGAGCGTAAACGTAAAGGCTTAAATTTAGAAGAAGTTTCCCGAGCCACTAAGATTCGGGAAGATTTTTTGCGTGCGATTGAAAAAGGAGATTTCCGCGCACTTCCGTCAAGTGCCTATGCTTATGGTTTTGTCCGTAACTACGCTAAATTTCTGGGTTTACCTGTAGAAAAATCTCTTGCGCTTTATCGTCGTGAGTTTGATGAAAAAAAGCAGATTGAAGTATTGCCGCGTGGTTTAGCCAATCCAAATGAGTACAAGAGAACTAAATTTAAGATCGGAAAAAGCATGATAATTATTGGGATTGTTTTCGTACTGGTTGCAATCTTTTTACTATTCCAATATCGTGGCGCCTTGTTTAATCCAACTTTAAAAATTGATACCCCGAAGGAAAGCCAGAGCTTTAAGACCTTATCGATTGAAGTTTCTGGAAAAACAGATCCTGATTCTACTTTAACTGTAGAAAACGAACAGATAACGCTTGATCGTAATGGAAACTTTACTAAAGAGATTACAGTCTTTCCAGGTAATACTACGATAACTTTTACGGCTGAAAATAGATTTGGAAGAACGACTGTTGTTAAGCGAGATATTATAGTTAAGCCCGATTAGATTAACTTTGATGCTCTTGACTAACAAGTCAGGGTGTTATAATTTATATAGTACTATGTTTGATCCTGTCCAAATCATTCTATTGGTGTTCATCACAATCCTCACTATTCTGCTTGTGATTTTGGGAATTCAAGTTTACTTCATTTTAAGAGATCTTAGGACTACAATAGATAAAACTAATAAAGTCTTAGATAACACAACCAGGATTACAGAAAGCGTAGCAGCTCCAGCTGAAGGATTGTCCTCGTTTGTAATGGGATTAAAAGCTAGCGCAGGAATCGCCACAGTTCTTGGTTTGTTAAAGAATATTGGCTTGAATAACAAAGGAGACAATGATGGGGAATAATAATGGTAAATTTTCAGACGGATTTTTAATCGGCGCCCTCATTGGTGGTGCCGCTGTATTTCTGCTTGGTACCAAAAAAGGAAATAAAATTCTTAAAACTCTAACTCAAGAAGGAAAGATCGAGCTTGGGAATGTAATGGAAAACATAGAAGAGAGACTTGAAGGAATTTATCCAATGCCAGATACTGAGCAAGAGCGCGAAGTAGCAGAAAATATAACTGTAGAAGTCGACCCCTCTAAGCCTCGAAGATTCTTTAAGAAAAAGTAAATTTTACTCTGTTACTTTTTCCGGAAACATAACACAAAAACTCTAGCGGCGAAGGCGAACTATTTTTGTTTTATTCGCTCCTCTTGGGATTTCACCTCTCCTCAACGAGTTTGTGAGGAATCCTCTTGATGTCGCTCAGAACAAAAACTTAACGTTCTTTGTTCTAATCGCAAATTATTATAAGAAATGATGACTAGTAATTAGAATTTTTTACAGGCCATATTTGGAGATGTTTGCTTCGTGGCCGTCAATATCCTCAGCATAGCGATTTACACCATTTTTATCTGTGATGTAATAAAGGTATGGGGTTTTTACAGGGTTGATAGCAGCCTCAAGTGCTGAGAGGCCAGGATTAGAAATAGGTCCCGGAGGAAGACCAGCGAATTTATAAGTATTATATGGAGAATTAGATGCCTTGTCAGCATTACCTATGTTAGTTGTCCACCATCTATTTTGATTTCTATCAAAGCCTCTGATGTACTGAAGTGTGGCATCTAGATCCAGCTTCATGCCAATGTCTAGTCTATTATTAATAACGCTGGAAACCTTAGGTCTATCTTCGGCATGTCTTGCTTCGCGCTCGATTAAAGATGCTAGAGTTACAATTTGTGCTTGAGTCAATTTGGACTTACTCGTATCTAATGTTGCATATTTACTCTCGAAATTATCTCTCATAATAGAGATTATTGTTTCTATGTTTGCTTCCTTAGGAAAAAGATATGTATCAGGGAACAGGTATCCTTCATTTTTTTCAAGCTCGGCTCTCCAGGAATCATTATAACCAGGCATTGATTTTTTAAGTGTATCTGCGATTTCTCCAGCACGCTGACCTTCAGGTACAGTTACCCAGATATCAAGTGTGCCTTTGGTTAATTGATTGGCTATTTCATTAGCTGACATAGAAGGATTAAGTCTAAAGGAGCCTGCCTGGATTTTATTAGCTAAGCCAGTCTGTTTGGTTAATAGAAAGAATGCTACCTGATCTTTAATAAGGCCCTCGTCTTTAAGATTTTTCGCTATCGCTTTTACACCTTGACCTGGTTCGACGATAAATATCTTTGCAGTGTTATCTTTAGAATCAGCAGGAGAAGTGCCATTTTTCCACCAGATCACGGAGGCTACTATTAGGACTACTATTATGGCGACCGGAATATAAAACCTCTTCATTTAAAGTTGATCAAAGGGAAGTTTTTAAGCGACTCCTTTGCTTCTTTAAGATTATACATTGATTCTGAGTAAAAAGTACAGATTGGGTCGTTTTTATTGATTTCTTCGCCTATCTTCTTATTTAGGTAGATACCTGCTTTTTTCATATTAGGTGCTCCAAGGATTCGAGTAATCATAGTTAAATTTTTAACATTAAAGCTTTCGATTTTACATTTTTTAGGAGCCAGAAAAGTAAAGGTGTATTTTCCGGGCTTTAAATCACGACTTGTTATTTTTCCATTTCCTCCCTGAGCGCTGACAATTTGCTTAAACTTAGCTAGGGCAAGTCCGCTTTCTAAAATATCCTGAGCCCAATTATATCCGTTTTTATATTTCTTTCTAATTTCGTCCTGTTTGGCCTTAGGGCTATCTGCCAAACAAAGCTCAAGAAGGCTTCCGGCTAGATTTATGCTCCTAGCTTCCAAATCTCTAGCCCGATTAGCCTCTTGCTCGAGCACGAGTAGAGATTCTTTGACTTCTAGGAGAGGTCCGATTCCTCTTCCTGCGGGTTCCTCAGTCTTGTGAATTAAGACATCGATTTTTATATCGAACTTTTTAGCTAATCTTACGAATTTGTTTTTCAGAATTTTTGCATATTCTAGCGTATGAACTTTTACGCTCTTTCCGTATGGAATATCGATAACGACATGATTTGATCCAAACGCCACCTTCTTTGCCATAATTGAAATTAATATTTTGTCATATGATTCAAAAAGTAATACTTCTTCTACTTTTATGATAATGTCATCAGCAGGTGCGATGTTAAAGCTCCCACCCCATACGATACATCCATTGGTTTTTTCAACCACGGAATAAATCTTCTTTGCTTGTAAATCAACTGGAGCTAATATTTCCATATCATCGGCTGTTCCTCCGGGCGTAGTAATGGCTCTTGAAGAACTTTTCGGAATTTTATAACCTGCGGCAGCGATGATGGGTACAACGATTAAAGTAGTTCTCGTTCCAGGAACTCCACCTATGGAGTGTTTGTCCGCGACAATGCCTTTGAAATTTAACTTTTCCCCAGTCTCCACCATAGCTTTGGTTAGATAATAAATTTCATCATCTGAAAAACCTTTGGAAAAACCTGATGCTGCAAAATAAGTTGTTAAAACATCACCCAATTTATTCTGAGAAATCTGATCCATGATGGAATAGATCTCTTTATAATTAAGTCTCTTGCCGACTAGTTTTTTTCTGATAGCAGCGATTGCTAATTCTTTTTCATCCATATCTTAATTGGTCTATTATTAGCCTAACAGATTTTTTTAAAAAATTTATCAGATTATAAAAAATACTGTTGGTTATTCGATAGATTCTTGGCCAAATACTTTTGAGCCAAGCTAAAAATCCTGATTGTTCTTCCATCATATTTTCCTCGCTTTAATTATCAATCTTTTCCAAACTGTGCCAGGAGGAGTACAAGTAATTATCGTTATGAAGCTGTCAGAAAAATTTTGAGCAAGTACTGAAGTGTCTGTTGGATCTACTACTATAACACTTTCTATTTTATAGTTATAAGTTTTTCCTTCTCGGTTAACCAAAATTAAGTCTCCCACGCCAAGTTTGTAGGCATTGGCAAAGATGGTTTTATAATCTCCTTTTTTGTAAAGCTGTGGGAGAGTTGAGTGGCCAAAAATTACAGAATTTCCTTCATCTGGTGGGACGCTGTCTGAATTATACTGAACTAAATGTCTTGTCAGATCAGTATCTCTATTAGACACAAGCGCATCTTTTATATCTATTTTAGGAATAGATAAGGTGTAGTCTGCTTTGAGGTTTTTCTGATTGCCATACCCTGGATACCAGTTATAAGCATTTGTATAATCTGTGTTTATTTTAGTTGTGGCACTTGAAATAAGATTAGAAATATTTCCTGGATCAATAACTGTGTGATTGGGAATAGGAGCTTCTATTTTCTGGGAAGCGAAAGCTGGTGCGAAATAAATCTGCCAAGAAATTAAAGGGAAAAAAGTATAAGAAAAGACAATTCCACCAATTGTAATTGCGATCACACAAAAAATTTTTACAAACAGCTTATTATTTCTGTTTTTACCTTTATAATATGTTTTACTCATAAGTTATTGGTTGGCACTTACTGTAATTTTCCCCGCCCGGAAAGGAAGAGTTTTAGGAAGCGGTAAGAAGCCTAAGGAAATTTTTATTTCTACATCTTTTATTCCAGGCATTCCTATGATTATTGATCTGGCATCAGCAAGAGATTTGCCTTTGATTTCATCCGTAATTTTTTCTTTATCAATTTGTGGAAGTAAACCAGCTTTAATAGTTGCTTTTCCAGAAGCCTCTCCTTTATCTTCTTCTAAATCCTCAACGCTAATTTCTACTGAATCTTCGTTGACACTTAAATCGTCGTTATTCTTGAATTTCTCATTTGCATAAGCTGCTGCTTCAGATTTTTTATATGCAACGCCTTTGTAATTAATAACTCCGGTTAAGCTTACGTTGTCTGCTTCATCGTCTACATCTTTACTAAAACTTTTTTTATCAAATTCAATTGAAATAAAATCAGGGAGAACTTCATATCCGCCAGCTTGTTTTTTGATTGAATCCTCAGCGCTAGATTTTAATTGTTCTTCGAGATCTTTAGTAAGTTTATCTTGGTCTTTTTTGGAAACCACTTTTATTTCTTTCTTGGTTCCGCCTGAGAATGCTTTATCATTTTTAGCTGCCACCGAAGAAGTGCCTTCGACTGTAAACTTTGTGCCTGATGGCAGATTGTAATTAGTTCCAAATTTTTCAGCAGTAACAGCCATGTCTGCTTTTCCAGGTTCTGTTCCTGAAAAAATATCTCCAGAAGCAGAAGCGACAGTTACAGCTTTTTCTGTAACGAAACTTAGATCGTTAGAGGAGGTAATTATGGTTCCCGCAGGAATAGTTTTTCCACCTGACGTATCGCTATTAAAAAGTGTCACAGTTCCTTTAGCTTTATCTCCAGTTTCTTTTTTACCAGTGGCTGCGGTCTCCGTTTTACCATCTTGACTAACTGTAATAAATTTCGCAGATATTGTATTGTCTTTTGCATTTGTAGCCTCATTTTCTGAGAAGGTAATATCCTCAGTTTTAGTTTCATCTCGCTGATCAAGACTTAAATTTACTGTCGCGCTTCTTCCGAAAAGATATAAGTATCCAATTAAAAGTAGAAGTACTAGTGGAATAGTAATCGCTAAAATAATTTTAGGATTTTTTCCGCCACCTTTAAAGATGGAGCCTAGTTTTAGCTTGGAAAGTGTACTTTTCATGCCAGTAGATATAGCGGCAGCGTTTACAGAAAGAGATTGTGAATCAGAATTAGAAATTTTCACCTCTTCGGGTATTTCTCTAAATTGATCAGCAGCAGTAATATTATCAGTATTAATATTATCTGATTTAGTTCCTTTTTTGGGTATTAAGTCATCTTCGATTGCAATCATTGGTTTATCTTTTGTCTTTACATCTTCAGCTGAAAAACCGAAATCGTTTGCTGCTTCAGCAAGAGTTTTGTCTTCATCAATTATTTCTTCAGTTGAAATTGCTTCTCCTTTTTCTTCTGCTAACACTTCTGCTTTATCTTCTTTTACGGCTTTTGAAAGTGAAGGCTCGAATACGCTTAGCCCCATTTGGGTAGCTGTTCCATTGAGAACAGATCTGGCATCATAATTGGCTGCCAGATTGGTTATTTGAGGCACATGTAAAAAAGGAAGAGCTTTACTCCATTTATGGGCGAGGAATTCTTGCTGTAGTTTTTCATCGCCGCCATTAAAAATAATAATTCTTGAGGGTAGTATTTCTGTTGTAGTTGAGTGTTGAAGTAATTTATCTACCGTTTCAGGGATTGGGCCTTCGATAGGTGCAGATTTAGTCTCAATTATTTTCCCAGCTTTTACTAAATAAACGTTTAGGGACTTGTCATTTATTTCAGTTAAAATTCCCGAGATTGGCTGGCCTTCTTCCTTCGCTAGTAAATGAACTACAGCCTCAGGTATTACGAGAAAACCCATTGGCTTAAATTCAAGTTCGTCTGAGATCTTTTTAAGTTTTGTTAAATATTCAGCTTTGATTTTTCCGTCGGCTGAAATCCAATCCTGATTAACACCGAAAATAGTTTTTTGGGACTCTGTGTCAGGAGGGAGGTTTCGCTCTGCTCCTGAAACGGTTTTATCTAATACGTCTAAAAGTTCATCCTCAGAAGCTTCTTTAAGTGAGGTTTTAAAATGTTCTTCATGTTCGCCGACTACATTTACTCGATTATTTTCTTCTTCGAAGACTACAGCACTGGCTTTCTCATCGCGGAGAACTAATGAAAGATAATATTCCTTAAGCTTAGTCTTTTTTTCCAAACTGGGCAGTTTTGGTAATTTCATACTAAATTAACCGACCGTTACATACAGCCGGCGCAGGCCTTGTCCGATATTTTCCTGCTTTATTATCTTAAACGATTTCACATCTCCAGTAAAGGCTACATGAGGGCCACCACAGAATTCTTTCGAATATGCTTCTTCAGGATTATCTGAGCCTATCATGTACACTTTTACTTCATCTGCATATTTATCATCAAAAAGTCCGATCGCGCCAATTTTTTTGGCTCGTTCAAGTGGCATCATTTCGAAATGAACTGGTAAATTAGCTTTAATTTTTTCGTTGACAACTGTTTGAAGTTCCTCTAGCTCTTCAGGTGTTAGATTGCGGTCAAAATTAAAATCAAATCTTACACGCTCTGCGGTAATATTGGAACCTTTTTGATGAACCTCAGTTCCTAGCATATCGCGAATGGCTTGATGCAT
>CAZGGU010000001.1:0-20355 GCA_964525395.1 uncultured Gammaproteobacteria bacterium | reverse complement strand
ATGCTTAAATTGTCCAAGCCTCTTCGGATTAAGCGACGAAGAATATAGCCTTGTTCCTTATTCGCTGGTTTGATTCCAGAATTAATAATGTAAATTGCCGAGATAAAATGATCGGCGATGATTCTCATTTGTGTCGAATGATCTTTATATGATTTGTCTGTTTCTCTTTCAATTGTGGCAATAATTGGTTTGAGCAGTGAAGTTTGAAAAACATCTGCTTGGTTTTCTGTTGCGATTAAGAATCTTTCTAGTCCGCCACCGAAATCTACATTGGAGTTAGCTAGTTTTTTAAATGAACCATCTTCTTGTTTTTGATATTCGATAAAGACTGAATTTGCGATTTCAATAAGTCTTCCGGATTCTGAGAGTTCTAGAAATGAGCCTTTTACTTCTCCGTCGTTTGGTCTCATATCATAGTAGACTTCTGAGTCTGGTCCGCCAATTTCACCAGCAGGCATGTTTTCTGGAATTCCAGATCTAGACCACCAGTTATCTTCTACGCCGCAGTAAAAAATTCTGCCTTCTGGAGAAATTCTTTTCTTGGTAAAAAGTTCTTTCCAGATCTCAGCTGATTCTTCGTCTTTTGGTACATCTTTATTTCCTTCAAAAACAGAAACATAAATGCGAGATGGATCTAGTCTCAATTCCTCAATTAAGAACTCGAAAAGCCAAGGAAGCTGTTCTTTCTTGAAATAATCGCCTAGTGACCAATTTCCAAGCATTCTGAAAAAAGTGGTGTGTCTATTGTCGCCAATTTCTTCGATATCTTGTGCTCGGAAACAGTTTTGAACGTTAACTAATCTCTTTCCCGCAGGATGTGACTCTCCGAGAAGATATGGAATTAAGGGCTGCATTCCTGCTGAGGTAAAAAGTGTGGTTGGGTCATTTTCTGGCACTAAAGGGGAGTTGGCAATCCTTTTATGGCCCCGGGATTCAAAGAAGTTAATATATTTAATGATAATTCCACTTGCGCTCATGCCTAGATTATAACAAAAACTATAACAAAGTATATATGAGTAAAATTTCTCACCACTTGAGCATGAATTTGAAGACGATTGTGGTTAGAATATTCACGAAAATACCTATGAGTGCTGTTGTTAAGATAAAGGCTATTACTGCCTTAGCCTCATTTCCTACTGATAAATTAATAAGTTTCATAAATTTTTCCATAAAAAAACCTCCCCTTAGGGAGGTCCTCCGTAAAGACTAAAAAGAAACTACGACAAAAAACCTCCCGAAAGAAGTGATCTAGCATAGTGCCAATTAATAATTAGTTTTACCATAGCTTCAGTATACACCTGATTTGAGGCTAAAGCAAATAAATACAGTTTCATTTTAAGCTCAAATCTGGTATAATTACCATATATTAATTCCTAGAATTTGTTTAAATCCTCAATTTGAACTTTGCCCATACTAGTATTAATAAATTTATATGCCAACAATAGGAAAAAACATTAATCACGTCGACAATCTTTGTGAAAGATGTGGTTCAAAGAAAAAAATCGCTAAGCAGTGGACTGAAAAAATTGAAAATTCAGCTGGTTTTATGACCCTTGTGCATAAGCAAATTATCTGCACAAATAAAGAGTGTCAGGCTGAATTTGATAAGGTTCTCGCAGCTGAGGCATTAAAACGCGAGAAAATTAAGCTCGCTAAGCAGAAAACCGCCACCAAGTAGTGTTATAATAATTCTCCATGTCTGATGAGGAGTTTGAGAAATTAGTAGGAGAAGCCCTTGATCTACTTCCCAAAGAATTTGCAGATAGGCTAGACAATGTAGGTGTCACTTTTGAAAATTGGCCCAGTCCTGCACAGATTGCTAAATTAAGACTTAATCGTCGTTCACTTTTATTCGGTCTCTACGAAGGAATTCCTGTTACTCAGAGAGGCAATTATTCAGGAGTACTCCCAGATAAAATAACCATTTTTAAATATCCCATTCTTATGGTTTGCCATACTCCCGATGAAGTTCGCGAAAAAGTAAAGCGCGTAGTTATTCATGAAATAGGTCATCACTTCGGCCTAGCAGATCATCAGCTTAGAGGTTAAAAGAAGTCAATTTTACGGAAATATGCTCCTGCTAAAATCAGAATGGCTATTGCTACGGTAATTGCTACTATTGGATTATCAAAATACGGAACGTGATCAAAAAATATCCATACTCCTCGCCAGACCGCTACTACTCCTATGGTGGCGAATATGGACATTATCATTCTCCTTTGGGTGAGATAGGGAATTTTTTTACGATGTTTTATTTTTTTCTTGGGCATTAAGAATATATTAAATGTTTACTGATGTTTGGTCAAACAGTTAGAATCTGCTTATGAATGATTTAGAATTTAATTTTTCTGATAGAGTGGCTCTTTTTGAATCTGGAAGCGTTTGGTATTTTGTTCAGGTTCCCAAGAAAGATTCTGAATGGATTCGAAAAGAATATCGTGATGTTCACAGGGGTTGGGGATCTATTCCGGTAATGGCTCAAATCGGTGAGACAACTTGGAAAACTTCTATTTTCTGGGAGAAAAAAGGCCAATATCTATTGTTTCTTAAAAAAGAAGTAAGGCAGAGGGAGAAATTTACTAGTGGAGACAGAATTGAAGTGAAAATCGAACTCAAACCTTGAATTTAAATAAGTAGTATGAAATTATAAATTTATGCAGATTATATCTATAATATTTGTAATTTTAACTTTAATTGCGCTGGTATGGTTGTTCGTAGGTCCAGTTATAGCTTTATTTAAAATAATCACAAAGAAAAAAATGAATAATAAAGAATTAGTGTTTTATTTCAGTGGAGTTTTTTGGCTTGTTGTGCTTTTCTTGCTTTATTTTTTTATAAATATTGTTCTTGGGTTTTTAGGATTAAATCTTCCAGAAAATACAATCCCTACTTTAAGTACTATTCAGTAATTATCTAGCAAGTTTTACTTTTCCAGCAGAAATGCATCTCTCACAAATAATTCCATAAACGTCTTCTGTGCCTTTCCAATAATTCACTAAATTTTCACTTGTTTCGCCACAGATTCTGCATGTGCCAACTATTTTATGATCTTTGGAATCCACATTGAATCCAATGGTTTCACGTCCGTCGAAAACTAAAAGCTTACCCTCAAAATAAGTATTAGGATATTTTTCCATAAATGTTACTATCCCGTTTTCAAGCTGGTAAACTTCTTTAAAACCATATTTGATGAGCAATCCTGAAGCTGTTTCGCATCTAACTCCACCTGTGCAAACAGTTACGACTGTTTTATCTTTGAGATTTTCAATTGATTTAATAGCCTTAGGTACATCTCTAAAATGTCCAAGACCTTCAGGCCAAATAGAATTTTTAAATCTTCCAACCTCGAATTCATAATCATTGCGCATATCTACTACATAAAACTCTTTATTTTTTTCGTACCACTCTTTAAGTTTTTCAGCAGAGAGATATTTGCCAGTCACAGCTCCTCCGTGAGGGCCATTCTTAAGAGGTCCAAAATCTTTATCTGGAATACCTGTGGTTACTATTTCCGGCCTGACTTTCACAGAAAGTTTTTTAAATGCATTTCCGGTGCCAACTGATTTTTTCCAGTTAATTCCGCGAAATCGTTTATCGCTTTCTACAAGTTCAATGTATTTGTTTATGTTTGCTTCCTCGCCTTCTACTGTGCCATTTATGCCTTCTTCAGCAAGAATTATTCTTCCTTTAAGCCCTAATGCTTCGCACCAAGCCCTTTGAATAATCATCATTTCTTTCGGGTCTTTGATCCTTACATATTTGTAATAAAGTAAAATCGTATACTTCATAGGCTTATATTATAGCAAATTTGATCCTGGAAGGTTTATTGGAGAAGAAGCTCTTTTTGAATTTCTGCGATTTGCCTTGCTTCATCAGGAGTAATTTTTTCTTTTCTACCGTGCCGCCCATCTTTTCCGGGAATTAGCGCAATTGGTTCAGGAGTTTCAGCTTCTTGCGTAGCTTCGTGGGCATCTACTTCTATTGCTGGTAAAAATACAACGGGACATCTGCCTTCTCTGTTTAGCTTCATCAACAGGTTTCTATTAGTCAGTCTTGATGGTGAAGGGAATTCTTTAGGAGTCAGAGCCATAAGCTGATTATTCTCTTAAAAATAGTAAAAATCAATACTTATTTCTTAAAAATCACTATGAGTTGGAAAATTATCACTTTTCATCTTTGAATTGTAGATAAGCTCGGTGCAAGCAGGAGGTTTACCTATTGACAGCCTCGATCAATTTTGATATAAAGAGATTACTTTAAGACAAAAATTAAGCAGGTTCATGCACTGTGTGCATTTTTTTTGTCGATATAGCTGTCCGCAAATTAATAAAACTAATGCCTAAATCCGATATTAAAGACAATAAGGAAAATATTCAAACCAGAGAGAATTGGGGACATAATTTCCCGGTTTTGCCGCACTTAGATTTACTTACCGTACAAAAAGAATCTTATAAATGGTTTGAAGAAAAAGGTATTGGTGAAGTTCTACAAGAAATCTCTCCTATCGATGACTTTACAGGTAAGAACTGGACACTTACTTTTAACGATTATAGACTTGGTAAGCCTACTAACGATCCTGAGCTTTGTCTCATTAAAGGCCTCACTTACGACGTACCTCTTTATGCAAAAGCAACCCTCCTGAATAAAAAAACAGACGGAACAATTGATCAAGAAGTTTTCTTAGGTGACGTTCCAAGAATGACGGAGCGCGGAACATTTATTGTAAATGGTATTGAGCGCGCAATCGTAAATCAGCTAGTTAGAAGTCCTGGAGTTTTCTTTACAGCTACAAAAGATGTAGTTACGGGACAAACTCTTTATACTGCAGAAATTAGACCAGTTCATGGTTCATGGTTAGAATTTACTACCACCAGATATGAAACAATTACAGTAAAAATTGATAGAAGAAGAAAATTCTTAGCCTCTACTTTCCTAAGGGCGATCGGAGTATCTGATAATGATTTAATTAGAGAAAAATTCAGAGACGTAGAAGCTGATGGTAAGACATCATATATTAATAACACTCTTCAAAAAGACGAAACTGGCTCACAAAATGAAGCCTTAATCGAAATCTTTAAGAAAATGCATCCAGGAGAACCAGTAGTTTTGGATAAAGTTAAAGAAAACTTCTTCGGAATGTTCTTTAATAATAGAAGATACGATCTTGGAGACGTCGGAAGATACAAGATTAATAGAAAACTTAAAGATGTTCCAGGATTCTCTCCAACTGAAGAAAGAATCTTAACAATTGAAGATATTCTTTCAACAATTTCATTCTTAATCATGCTTTCAAAGGGCATGGACGGGGTAGATGATATTGATTCATTAGCAAATAGAAGAGTAAGAAGAGTTGGAGAATTAGTAGCTAATACAGCTTTCCGCGTTGGTGTTCTTAGATTAGAGCGTTCAATTAAGGAAAGAATGTCACTTATTACACCTGAAGTACCAGTGACAATCGCAGGACTTATTAATGCTAGACCAATTATGGCTTCAATTAACGAATTCTTCAGAACCTCTCAGCTCTCAACTATCCTTGATCAAACAAACCCACTTTCAGAAATCGACAACTTGAATCGTCTTACTGTTATGGGAACTGGTGGTATTTCAAGAGAAAGAGCTGCTTTCTCAATCCGCGATATTAATGCTTCTCAGTATGCAAGAATTTGCCCTATTAGAAGTCCTGAAGGTCCAAATATTGGTTTGGTAACTTATCTTGCGCTATATTCTAGAGTAAATGAATTTGGTTTCTTAGAAGCACCTTATAGAAAAGTAGAGCAAGTTAAAAAAGGTGGAAAAACAGTAACTATGGCGACTGATGAGATTGTTTACATGGCTGCAGATGATGAAAGAGAGCATTATATCACTCATTCTGGAGTATTAAATGATGATCAAACAATTACTGATGAAAGAGTTCCTGTTAGATATAAGGGAGAATTCTTAGAAATTGGAAAAGAACAAATTGAATATATCGATGTAGTGCCAAGACAGGTTGTGGGAACTGCAGCTTCACTTATTCCATTTGTTTCTCATGATGAAGCTAACAGAGCGCTCATGGGTACTCACATGCAGTCTCAGGCAGTGCCTTTAGTTAAGCCACAGTCACCTATTATTGGAACTGGTATGGAAAGAATGGTTTCTCAGGTTATGGGAAGAGTGACTCGTGCACCAGAAGACGGAGAAATCCTTTATGCTGACGGCGAAAAGATTGAATTCCAGGGTAAATCAGGAAAACAAACATATAAAGTAGATACTTTCTCAAGAACTTCACAAGCTACAGCTTATACTCAAAGAACTGTAGTCTCAACTGGTCAGAAAGTTAAAAAAGACGATCTTCTTATTGATGGACCTTCTTCACAAATGGGAGAACTTGCTCTTGGACAGAATTTGCTCATCGCTTATGCTTCGTATGACGGTCTTGGATATGAAGACGCTATTGTTATCTCAGACCGATTAGTAAAAGAAGACGTTCTTTCTTCAATTCATATTGAAAAATATGAAGCTGCAGTAGTGGAGACTAAGCTTGGACCTGAAGAAATCACAGCTGATATTCCAAATGTTTCAGAAGAAGACCTTAAAAATCTTGATTCTGAAGGTATCGTAGTAGTTTCATCTGAGGTGGGACCAGGAGACATTTTAGTTGGAAAGATCGCACCTAAAGGTGAAACTGAGCTTACAGCAGAAGAAAGACTCTTAAGAGCTATTTTCGGTGAACAGGCAAGAGAAGTAAGAGATACATCACTTAGAATGCCAAATGGTGAGCGTGGAACAGTTATTTCAGTTCAAATTCTTGATCGCAAAAAAGGTGACGAATTAGAGCCAGGATGTCTTAGAAAGATTATCGTAGAAGTTGCACAGTTTAGACATGTGGTAGTAGGAGATAAATTGGCAGGAAGACACGGAAACAAAGGTGTTATTTCTAAGATCGTTCCAGCAGTAGATATGCCTTACCTTGAAGATGGAACGCCAGTAGATATTATTATTTCACCTATCTCAGTGCTTGCTCGCATGAACCTAGGACAGCTTCTCGAAGCTCATCTTGGTTGGGCAGCGCTTAAGAAAAATAAAAAGATCGCAGTTCCAGTATTTGAAAACATTCCAGAACAAAGAATTGTAGATGAATTAGCTTCTGCTGGGCTTCCAGTTGATGGAAAAGCTACTTTAATTGATGCTAGAACTGGAGAGCGCTATGACAAACCAGTAGTTGTTGGAGTTTCATATATTATGAAGCTTATCCACATGGTGGAAGATAAGACTCACGCTCGCTCAACTGGACCTTACTCACTCGTTACTCAGCAGCCTCTTGGAGGAAAAGCACAAATGGGAGGACAGCGTCTTGGAGAAATGGAAGTTTGGGCACTTGAATCTCATCGAGCTAGATATACATTGCAGGAAATGTTAACTATTAAATCTGATGATGTGGTTGGTCGTGCAAAAGCATTCGAAGCTATTGTTAAAGGAACTGAGATTCCTACACCTAAGGTTCCAGAATCATTTAAAGTTCTTATTAAGGAACTTCAGGCACTTGGATTAAACGTTGTTCCGATGGGTGCTCAGGTAAAACCAGATACTATCATGACTGAGCCACTTGCTGAGGCAAGAAAAGACGAAGCAGTTGAAGAGCAAGCAAAAGAATTAGAGCAAGAGCTTGGTGGAGTTACTGAAGTAGTAGATTCTGAGGGTGGAGTTGAAGATGTCCCAGCGCCAGAAGAAGAGACTACTAATGAAGAGATTGAAAACGATATAATGAATGAGATAGAATCAGCAGTCGAGGGAGAAATTAAAGATGGACAAGAATAATAAAAAGATGAAAGACATTAATATTTTGGACTTTAAGTCACTTAAGATCTTGCTTGCAGGAAAAGAAGACATTATGGCGTGGTCTTATGGTGAAGTAACGAAACCAGAAACCATTAACTATAGAACACTTAGACCAGAAAAAGATGGTTTATTTGATGAAAGAATTTTCGGACCTACGAAAGACTGGGAATGTTATTGTGGAAAATACAAGAGAATTAGATACAGAGGTATTATCTGCGATAAATGTGGAGTTGAGGTTACTTTGTCTAGGGTTAGACGTGAAAGAATGGGTCACATTGGACTTGCTTCACCTGTAGCACACGTTTGGTTCTTTAAAGGATCTTCATCTCCATTATCTTTGATTTTGGATATGTCTCAGAAAGATTTAGAATCAGTTATTTATTATGCTTCATACCTCGTTACTTCAATCGATGACGAAAAGAAAAAGAAAGCACTTGAGGATTTCGCAGTTAATATCGAAGAAAGAAAAAATAAACTTAAAGCTGATGCAGAGGCTGAAGAAGAAGCTATAAACAAAGAAACAGAAGGCAAGCTTAAAGAAACTGTAAAAGCTAAAGAAGATCAGAAGAAGCTTATCGAGCAAGAATTAGAGCTGTCTAAGAAGCAAAGACTGCTTAGAATCGCAGAAAGAGTATCAGCTGAATCAAAGAAGATTGATGAAATTGGCGATGCATTAAATACCTTGGTTAAATCACTCAAGCCAGGTTCAGTTCTTTCAGAAGATGAATACTTCAAGGTTCTTGAATATGATATTCCAGTCTTCTTTACTTTCAAAACAGGAGCTGAAGGATTCTTAGAGCTTATTGAAAAACTTAACATTGATGATTTGATCTTAAATCTTAGAAAAGAAGTAGAAAAAGCTAAAGGTCAAAAATATTTGAAGCTTGTTAAGAGACTTAGACTTCTTGAGGTTATCAGAAAAGCAGGAGTTCAGCCAAAAGACATGGTTTACACAGTTCTTCCTGTTATTCCACCAGATCTTAGACCTATGGTTCAGTTGTCAGGAGGAAGATTTGCTACCTCAGACTTAAACGATCTTTACAGAAGAGTAATTAACAGAAATAACCGCTTAAAGCATCTTATGTCGCTGGGTGCACCTGAAATTATTCTTAGAAACGAAAAAAGAATGCTTCAGGAGTCAGTGGATTCACTTATTGACGCATCACAAAGAGGGGCACAGGTAGTAGCTTCACCGCTTAGATCACTTTCAGACATGTTAAGGGGAAAGCAAGGAAGATTTAGACAGAATCTTCTCGGAAAACGTGTAGATTATTCAGGACGTTCAGTAATTGTGGTCGGACCTAATTTGAAATTATCAGAGTGCGGACTTCCAAAAGAAATGGCGCTTGAAATGTTTAAGCCATTCGTACTTCGCGAAGTGATTGTGCGTGGATTTGCTCCAAATATTAAATCAGCTAAGAGATATATCGAAAAAAGACCACCTGAAGTTTTCGATATTTTAGAAGAAATTACTAGAAATCATCCTGTTCTGTTGAATCGTGCTCCTACTTTGCACAAGCTCGGTATTCAGGCATTTTATCCGGTTCTTATTGAAGGAGCTGCTATTCAATTACATCCATGTGTATGTAAAGGCTTCAATGCTGATTTTGACGGAGATCAGATGGCTGTTCACATTCCATTGTCTGAAAATGCACAAAAAGAAGCTGTAGAATTAATGATGCCTAGAGAAAATCTTTTGAAACCTGCAGACGGAGCTCCAATTACACTTCCTGATAAAGAAATGGCAATTGGTATTTTTTATCTTACTTCTGTAGATGAATCACTTAGAAATGAATCAAATTCTGAAGAAGAAGTAGTATTTGCTAATGCTCAAGATGCGTTCTTGGCCCACACATTCAAAAAAGTAAAATTAAGACAGCCAATTAAAGTTAAGATCGACAATGAAATTGTAGAAACAACAATCGGAAGACTCATGCTTAATGAGCATCTTCCAGAAGCACTTGGATTTATTAACGAACCTATTAAGGCATCAGGAATTAAAAAGCTCGTGATTGAGGCTATGAAGGAGCTTACTTCACTTGAAGTGGAATCATTAATTGATACTGTAAAAACACTCGGATTTTATGGATCAACAATTTCCGGAATCAGTGTGTCAGTATTTGATACGGCGCTTCTTCAGGGCAAAGAAAAATTAATTGCTGAGGCAGAAGTTAAAATCGGAGATATCGATTCTGAATATCAAAAAGGTTTAATTACCAATGAAGAAAGGAAGAGGCTTTCAAACGAAGTATGGATGAAGACAACTGAGCAAATCGCTGATCTTACTTGGGATCTTTTGACCCCTGGCAACGTTATCAGAACTATTATCGATTCTGAGGGAGCTCGTGCAGGAAAAGAACAGATCAAACAGCTTTCTGCTATGAGAGGTCTTATTCTTGATCCTATGGGTAAGATTATTGAACTTCCTATTAAGTCTAATTTTAGAGAAGGACTTTCAATTTTTGAATACGTAGCTTCAGCGCGTGGAGGCAGAAAAGGACTTACTGACTCAGCTCTAAAGACAGCTAATGCAGGATATTTAACAAGAAGATTAGTAGACGTTTCACATGACATGATCGTGCGTGAAGAAGATTGTGGAACTAATAAAGGTATTAAGATTTCAGTAAATGAGCCTGAAAGAACTGCTCCATTCACTGACAGAATTCTTGGAAGATTTGCAGCGGAAAATATTACAGGAAAAGGTAAGAAAGTGATTGTAAAAGCTGGAGAAGAAATTACAGAAAGTAAACTTCAAGAGATTATGACTGCAGAAGTAGAAGAAGCAGTTGTTCGTTCAGCTATTACTTGTGAGCTTAAATATGGAATGTGTGCTAAATGCTATGGTTGGGATTTCGCAGTAAGAAGACAAGTAGATCTAGGAGTACCTGTCGGAGTTGTAGCTGCACAGTCAATCGGAGAGCCTGGAACTCAGCTTACTATGAGAACTAGATATGTAGCTGGAGCTGTTATGCAGGACGTGACTCATGGTTTGCCTCGTGTTGAAGAATTGTTCGAAATGAGAACTCCTAAAGCACTTTCTCCTATCGCTGAAGTTTCTGGAAAGCTTAAGATTGAGACCACAGATGATGGCCATGTGCTACGCGTAACTACTCACAGAAAACCAGCGGAAGAAAGAGAATATTTCGTGCCGCTTGCTGCAAACTTAGTTGTAAAAGATGGACAAGAAGTAACAGTAGGAACACAATTCGCTCAGGGATATCTGGATCCTAAAGAAGTTCTTAAGATCACAGGATTAGTAGAAGCTCAAAGATACGTAATTACTGAAGCTCAGAAAGTTTATGAATCTCAGGGAATCGTAATTAGTGATAAGCATTTTGAAGTTATTCTTAGAAAAATGTCTGATAAAGTGGTAATTGAGACTGTAGGAGACTCATCTTTAATTCCAGGAGACTTTATTACTAGAACAAGATTTGAAGAAATTAATGCTGAAATCTTGACTCAGGGTGGAGAGCCGGCAACAGCAAGACAAACAATTCTTGGTGTAACTAAGTCATCACTCTTCTCAGATTCATGGCTATCAGCTGCATCATTCCAAGAGACCACCAAAGTGCTTACAGAAGCATCTTTGGAAGGTCAGGAAGATAAGCTTATCGGACTTAAGGAAAATGTTATTATCGGACGTTTAATCCCAGTTGATGGATCAAGCGCAGGAGAAGGCGAAATCGTTGAAGATGATATGAATACTGTTTCTGTATCAGAAGCAGTTGAAGAAGCTCCTGCTCAGAGTGTATAATACGTATCCAACTACTTACTTAGTTGAATTAGGATTTAAATAATATGCCAACATTATCACAATTAACTAGAAATAGAAGAGAAAAGAAAATAAAAAAAGTTCGTGTAACAGGACTTAGAAAGTCTTATAACGCTAAGGACAGAATTTATACTGAAGTTATGTCGCCTCAAAAAAGAGGTGTGGTAACTCTTGTTAAAACTATGACTCCTAGAAAGCCTAATTCAGCTCTTAGAAAAGTAGCTAGAGTTAAGCTTTCAAACAGAACTGAAGTTACAGCGTATATTATGGGAGAAGGACATTCACTTTCAGAACATGGTATCGTTTTAGTTCGCGGGGGAAGAACCAAGGATTTAGCAGGAGTAAAATACCATATTGTTAGAGGAAAGTACGATCTTGCAGGAGTAGAGGGTAGAAAATCATCTAGATCTAAATATGGAGTAAAGAAAGGACAAGGAGGAGCGCCTAGAGCAGCTGCACCTGCGCCAGCCGCAGCAGCATAAGATATGAGAAACGCTAAAACAAAAAAGAGAGTAGTAGAAGCAGATCCAGTTTATAATTCTAAAGCTGTAGCTAAAATTATTAACAACGTCATGCAAGATGGTAAAAAAACTGTTGCTCAAAACATTATTTATGATACTTTCGACATTCTTGCAAAGCAGGGAGACGCTCTTACAGTTTTTGACAAAGCGCTGCAAAACGTAGGACCTAAGAATGAAATTAAAGCTAGACGCGTAGGTGGAGCGAATTACCAGATTCCTATTGAAGTGCGAGGAGAAAGAAAAAATGCACTCGCTATTAGATGGATTATCGAAGCAGCTAGAGCTAAATCAAACTCAGAATTCCACACTTTCGCAGAAAAACTAGCGGCAGAAATCCTAGCAGCAGCAAATAATGAAGGTGAAGCTATCAAGAAAAGAGATAATGTTCACAGAATGGCTGATGCTAATAAAGCATTCGCGCACTTCAGCAGAAATTAATCCTATAGTTTGACTTTAGCCTCAAAATAATATATAATTCCCGAGCTATGACAGAAGCATTTCGTGGTGAACCTTCTCCCCCTGAAGAAGCCAAAAAGTTTTGGTTTGGCCAGGACTTCGTATCTATAGATCAAGAACAGATAATCAATGGCTCTGGTGAAATTTTAGTTCAGCCATTTACCACACTCCTCGGAAATAAAAGTTTACCATTTGATGGCCAAATTCAGGATAAAAGTGTCGCGACGAGAAGCAGGTTTGCTCAGTGGGGGGTTGAGGTTACTCAAGGAAGCGCTGAGGTAATTGCTGATAATGAAGAAGAAACTAAGCGTACATATTTTAGAAAACCAGCTGCTGTTACTGTAAAAAGCCATACAGGGAATAGGATTGTGGTTCCTCCTTTTACTCCGCTTTTTGGTTTATATTCCCGAGGCCCAGCGATTATGGGTGAAGAATTAGTTGGTATGGTTGGTTCTGGAAAAGATGTGGATATTGACGGAAAGCAAGGAAAATCTTGGAAATTTGTGTATAAAAATCCTTATACGAAGAGACCAGAAGATGTAACTGGAATTGCAGTACAAATAAGAAATGACAGAAGATGGTATATTCCACCTGGAAAAGAACTGAATTTAAGAGATCTAGCCGCAGCAGGCAGAAATTATAGAGAAGTTTTAGACAGAGAATATAGGCATGTACCAAGGGACAGAGCAGTAGATATTTGGTTTGGAGAATTACCTGATTTAAGACTTAGCCATAATGTGGCAGTTGAATTAGCAAAGCCTGTGGCACCAGATTTAAATGTTTCAGCTGATATTGAAGCAATGGAAAGGCAGAGGTTGTATCCGAATGGTCGCCATATAGGGGCAAGACTTCTTCATCCAGGTTCAGGTCTCAATAATCCTGAAGGTTGGCCTATCAGAGTAGAAATCGATACTCGTGGTTCAGTCCAAAAGCCAGGAGCAGTCATTTTCCGCGTAATGCGCGCCGCATAATCCTCTTTTTAGCCTTGCTTGACAATCTAGACAAAAAAATATAAATTTATCGCATGACGGAAGGTGAACCACAGAAGCATACCGAGCTCGAAATTCTAGCAGCAGATGATTGGAGTAGGCTTATGCCTGAAGAAAGAGAGATTGCGAAAGGCCGATTTGAAAGAGTTGCAGAGATTGAGCGTGATTTGAGAGCAGATCTTGTGTCTGATAGACCTCTTCCTGATCATGCTTTTAGGAGAAGATAGATATGACAGAACAAGAACCAAATCAAGAAGTAGTTGATCATTCAGCAGCTGCTGAGCTAGTTGAAGTTTTTTTGCTGAGCGTCAGGCGCAATTAGAAAGAGAGTTAACTGAATTTAGAGAATTTATGGATCCTCAGACTCCTGAAGGTATAGCTGCTAAAGCAGAGAGAGTGAAAAGAATTCAGGAGACTGAAGAAGCACTAAGAAGAGATTTGAAATCACCCAACAGTAAAGGTGCGCTGGGAATGAGAATCACATTCTAAATCTACATGAAAACGTTTTACGCCCCTGATCGAAAAGCTTGGCGAGACTGGCTCCTGAAAAACCATGATAAGGAATCTGAGATCTGGCTCATTAGATACCACAAGTCATCGAAAACTCCTTCTGTTTCATATGAAGAATCTGTAGAAGAAGCGCTTTGCTTTGGCTGGATTGATTCACTTCATAGAAGCAGGGACAAAGAGTCTAGTATTCAGAAATTTGGTCCCAGAAAACCTAAATCGAACTGGGCAGAGAGTAATCGAAGCCGAGCTAAACAGCTGATTAAAGAAGGTCTCATGACAGAAGCCGGGCGAGAAGTTTTACCTCTTGATTTAGATTGACACCTAAATAGCGAAGGGTGTATCTTATACTTATGAGAAAAGTTATCTCGCCACTTATTGCTCTTTTTTTTCTCGCTTTAGTTTTCGCTCCTGCTTCGCTAGCTGCTACTACTTCATCGCTCTTTCCTACAGGAGATGGATTTTACTCTCAGTTTACACCCAAAAGCGGCGCAATTCATTTTACGCAGGTTGATGAAAATCCTTGTAACGGAACGACAGATTATAACAGCACAACTGTGGTTGGGGAAAGGGATTCATATGCACTAACTTTAGCCTCGATTCCAAATAATGCTACAATTAGTCAGATTTCTATAACGCCTTGTGCATCAAGAGTAAATTCTGGCGGAGCCAATCCCACGATGAATCTATTTTATCGTTTAAATGGAGTTAATAGCAGTGATCAAGGATCATATTCTTTAACCGGAACTACACCGTCATTATTAAGCGCCACTAATTTTTCGGGTCTATCAATAATTAAGCTTGCAGCAACCAATCTTGAAGTGGGATCCCTATTAACATCTGGCGCAAAGGGTGTAAGGCTTAGTAATATTTCAGCAGTATTCACATATAAAGTGGCAACACCTTCAGTTACGACAAATGATGCGACAAATTTAAGTACTAATTCTGCTACGCTTAATTCTACGGTGAATCCAAATGGAGCAACGGCGAATGTATATTATAGATATGGATTATCGAATGTTAGTTGTCCTTCTCTCTCAGCTTCTTCAAGTGGTATTTTAGTGGGATCAGGCACATCTGATGTTTCTCCGAATTCTAAAAATGTGACAGGATTAATTTCTGGATCTACTTATTATTTTTGTGCAGTCGCCTATAATTCTACCGGAACAAACTATGGAAATGTTCTTTCTTTTATAACCCCTTAGTTAATTGGAAAAATTATCTAGATTCTGAGCAAATTTTATGGTATACTCATCTAGCTTCCATTTACGGCCCGCCTGCCAGGGACTGAAGCCGCAGGCAATGTCGGGCAGGAAGTTTTTTTTGGATAAAATATTATGGCTGATTCAAGTAACAGACATTTTGATTTAGAAAAGATTCGCAATATCGGAATTATTGCGCATATTGACGCAGGAAAAACTACTACCACAGAAAGAATCCTCTATTACACAGGAAAAACTCATAAAATCGGCGACATCGATGAAGGAAATACAGTAATGGACTGGATGAAAGAAGAGAGAGAGCGCGGAATTACAATCGTTTCTGCTGCTACTACTGCTTTCTGGACTCCTACAGCAGGATCTCAAAAAGGAATTGAACATAGATTTAACATTATTGACACTCCAGGTCACGTAGACTTTACAGCTGAAGTAGAACGCTCACTCCGCGTACTTGACGGGGGAATTACTGTGCTTGATGCTGAAGAGGGTGTTCAGTCGCAATCAGAAACTGTTTGGAGACAAGCAGATAAGTATAAAGTTCCTAGAATTTGTTTCGTTAATAAGATGGATAAGCTTGGAGCAGATTTCTTAGCTACAGTTAAATCTATTGAAGACAGACTTGGTGCTAATACTGCGATCATGGTTCTTCCAATTGGATCTGAACAAACTTATGTAGGAAACGTAGATTTACTTACTCGTCAATCTATTAAATGGGGCGGAGATGAATTAGGTGCAAAGTATGAAGTGACTGATGAAGTTCCAGAGGAAATGAAAGCTCAGGTTGAAGAATACAGATCAAAGCTTGTTGAAAAAATCTGCGAGACTGACGATGGACTACTTGAGAAATATCTCAACGGAGAAGAGCCATCAGTTGAAGATTTAAGAGCTGCTCTAAGACGCGCAGTTATTGGTTACCAGCTAGTTCCAGTTTATGCAGGAACATCACTTAGAAATAAAGGTGTTCAGCCGCTTCTTGACGCTGTAGTGGAATATCTTCCTTCACCTGTGGATCTTAAAGAAGTAATTGGAAAAAATCCTAAAACTGAAGCAGAAGAAAAAAGACAGTTAGTAGAAGACGCGCCACTTTCAGGATTAGCTTTCAAAATCCAGAATGATCCACACGTCGGAAAAATTACTTTCTACAGAGTTTATTCAGGAAAAATTCAAGCAGGATCATATCTTTATAACTCTACTAAAGATGTAAAAGAGCGCGTAGGACGTCTCTTATTAATGCATTCTAACCAAAGAGAAGAAATTCAAGAAGCATATGCAGGGGAAATCGTAGCTATTGTAGGGCTTAAAGATACTGTAACTGGAGATACCCTTTGTGATGAAGCAAATCCAATCATCTTGGAGAAGATTTCATTCTCAGATCCTATTATTTCACTCGCAATCGAGCCTAAGACTAAATCAGATCAAGAAAAACTTGGTATTGCTTTGAAGCGTCTTATGGATGAAGATCCTACATTCCAAGTTAAAACAAATCATGAAACAGGCCAGACAATTATTTCAGGTGTGGGAGAATTACAGCTTGAAGTAAAAGTAAATACTATGAGAAATGATTTCGGAGTAGAGGCAAACGTAGGCGCACCACAGGTAGCATATAAAGAAACAATTAAATCTGAAGCTACAGGAGAAGGAAAATATATTCGTCAGTCTGGAGGACGCGGTCAATACGGTCACTGCTGGTTAAGAATTAAACCAAAGCCACGAGGAGAAGGAAATGAATTTATTGATGGTATTAAGGGTGGAGCTATTCCTGCAGAATTCGTAAAAGCTATTGAAAAAGGTATTAAAGAATCAGAAGAAAATGGAATTTATCTGGGATATCCAGTGGTAGATATGAGTGTAGAAGTTTATGACGGATCATTCCATGAGGTTGATTCATCAGAAATGTCATTTAAAATTGCAGCATCTAAAGCTCTTCAGGCAGCAGCAGCAAATGCGGGAATGACTCTTCTTGAGCCTATCATGTTAGTAGAGGTAACAACACCTTCAGAATTCTTAGGAGATGTTATCGGAGACCTTTCTAGTAAGAGAGCACAGATTTCAGGAACTGAAGATAAAGGAAAAGCTACTATTATTAAAGCTATGGTTCCGCTTTCAGAACTTTCTGGTTATGCGACAGTGCTTAGATCCATGACTCAGGGAAGAGCTACTCCATACATGGAAGCATCTCATTACGACGAAGTCCCATCTAATATTCAGGCTCAAATGAAAGCCGCCTCCACTTTCACAGGAAGAGTTGAATAAGTCTTCTCTTTTGCTATAATCGCTAAATGAGCATATCGCTCCTTACAGTTCTTTTATTTGCCTTAGTTTCCCCTCTTATCATCGACTTCACGATTTTCCACGATAAACAATCCAACATTTACTATGGTTTAGTTTTCGGCCTCCTACTTCTCATGGCAGCTTTTGATATTTATAAAGTCAAATTTAAATGGATTCCGAGAGTTCGTACCTTTACTGTTTTTATAATAATTGCCTTAACTATTGGCATTGGTTGTGTAGTTTATGTTTTTGATCGTCATAAAATTGCTCCAGCATATAGAACTCACGACATTATTATTCAGCAGGAAATTGCAGTTAGGATGCTTTTAACTGGGAAAAATCCATATAAAGAAACGTACTTCGGAACTGCGCTCGAGGGATTTAAATATTATGATAATGAGACTAATCCTGCACTTTATCACTTCGTGATGGAGCCCTTTTATCTGGTTTCTGTAGTACCATTTTATGTGGCGCAGTCAAAAACTTTAGGGTTTTTCGATGCTAGAATTCCACTTTATTTACTCTTTGGCTCTTTGCTTATTGGCGGTTTTATGTTCTTAAAAGATAAAGAGGAAAAACTTTTATTTATTACACTTATGACATTTAATCCGATGACGGTAAGGTTTTTATTGGAAGGCCGAAGCGACATGTTCATGCTGCCATTTCTTTTCGGTGGATTTATTTTTCTATATAAAAAACGCTACTTGCCTGCAATTATGCTTATAGCACTCGCATTTGCTATTAAGCAAACAGCGTGGCCTCTCTTTCCTTTATTATTCTACTTTTTATGGTTACAAACCAAAGACTGGAAGCAGGTGGGAAAATATTTGCTAGTTTTTGTTGTAACTTTTGGAATATTTGTTATTCCATTTTTCCTCTGGAATCCGAAAGCTTTTTTAGATAGTACTATCTTTTTCGTTTCTGGAAATTCTCCAAATTCAGTGCCTATTTCTGGATATGGATTTAGCGTTTTACTCATGAATATTAGTGTTATTAAAGATTCACATGATAAATATCCATTTATAATTTGGCAGATAATATTTGCTGTTCCTGTTCTTTTAATTCTGGCTCGAAAGCTAAGAGAAAATACTACAGTCAAATTCTTAATTATTGCTTATACCATTTTTCTAGCAGTGTTTTGGTATTTCTCAAGATATTTTAATGATAGTCATATAGGATTTATCTCTTCACTCCTTATCATTGCCTATTTTTTCCCAACAGAAAAATTAAAACTTAAGAAATCTAGTTGACTTAGTTTCCACTAAAGTGTATTTTTAGCATACCTCGCCAATCTATATGACTGAAAGAAGAATAAAAGTAGAACAAGAAAGTCCAGAATCTAAAGCCCTTCATGCAATTGAAGGAATGTATAAATCTCCCGACGTACAGGTTGCAGCTCAAGCACACCTAGACAACCTACGAGGTTCAATTATTTTTCCTGATGGAGAAATAATTGTCACACATCCCACGGCTATATATAAGCTTGGATTAGGAGGAAAGAGGATAGAAGCTGATTATGTTTTTAACGGCTATCAAATAAGAGAGCAGGTTTCTGTTGAGGACGGAAAAGTGAGTTATACTGCTTTAGTAAATAATGAGAAAGGAGAGGTGGTGCCGCAACATGAAGTAGTAGATCCAGAAAAGATTGCTAGAGGAGTCTTAGGTCTTGCAGCTATGTTTCATGCTGATTCTGATTATATTCGAGAATTAATTCCTCAAGGCCTAGTCCAGGGAGCTGTGCCTGAAGAAATTAATTATTCCCCAGGTGTAGGAATAGTGGTAAGTAGAGTGCCAACAGGTGATGAAAAATTAGGATTATCTCATGCTTTTCAAGGAATTGAAGTAGAATATCTCGTTTTACCGGTGGATGGAGATGTTTTTCCAAAATGGACATATGATGAAGGTTTGGCTGTTCAGGCTCTTATTAAATATAGATCTATAGGCATGAACTTAGAAATCCAAACTGGTTTAAAGCCGCCTGACCAACTAGGATTTGTAGTTGAGTATCGTTCAGAAAACCCATTAACACCTGATCAACAAGTAGAATTATTTAATGGAGTAGATATAAGAGGTTTAAATTATGCAGGAAAAGAGTTAAGAGCAGTCGCCCACTAATAATTCTTATTGACAAGATAATCTCTTTATAGTCTACTAAATATATGCCCAAAAAGACTGTCAAGAAGAGAACAGGCAGACCAGTTAGACGAAAGAAAACCTTCTTCGAATCATTATTTTCATTCTCCATGCCGAAGATGTTCGCAGCAGTTGCAGGTGCAGTTTTTCTGACCCTCATGTTTCAATTTAACTCTTCATCAGAGTTCGTTCTGGGTACCAAAACCACAGCGGAAACATTAACACAAGCACAATTCGATGTGTTACCAAAAACCTCAAATTCTTCATCAACAACACCTAAGTATATAAGAACTCAGCTATGGAGAGATGCGAATGGCAATGGACAGGTGGATAATCATGAAGACTGTTTGCCTAAACAATACGCATTTAAAATAGGATCTAAACAATATCAAGCTGCTCAAGGCGCAAATTGTTCATATCAATATACGCTTAACAAATCGAGTAATAATTGCGTGGAAGTAAGATTCGTAAATACATTAAGTAATTACCAATTTACAGCAATAAATTATAGTGATAAAAAAGTCACCGGTAAGGTGACTAAAAGTAAATCTGTAACAGTCTGTGGTTTTTCTAATTACGGTGATGGCTTTGGATATGCACAAGTTAGATTTGGTGTAAAAGCTAAGTAAATCCCGTTGACACTAGCCCGCTAATCAAATAAAATCTCC